>DASRJR010000288.1:0-19651 GCA_035649395.1 Vicinamibacterales bacterium | reverse complement strand
GGCGTCACCTTGTCGACGATCATCTGACGCAGATCTCCGCCCGTCGCCTCGAGCAGGCCGACGACCGTCGGGTTCATCATGGCTTTGAGGGCATTCAGCGTGTCGTCATTGAGCCCTCGTTGAAGCATCATCGGCGCAACTTGCGCAATGCCGTCGCGCGTCAACACCCCACGAATCGTGAGCACCGGCGCGAGCAGGCCGGGGATGAGAAGGCCGAGGGACACGACGAGGAGGACGAAGACGAGCCAGCGAGTCGAGGTCACATCACACCGACGGTTCCAGCCCGGTCATTTTCGCGCTCAGCGCCCAGAGCTGTCGACCAAGCTCGGGATCTTGCGCGAGCGCCGAGGGCGCAATCTCGGCGCGACGATGAACGTACCGACCGGTCGCAACGGGACGTTCGTCTGAGTGCGCAAGATACACGACGGTGTCGGCGCCACGGCGCGCCGACACGAGTTCACGATGCGCCGCCGACGACAGCACGTGCTTCAGCCAACTCCACAGCCCATTGTTTCTGGCGAATCGCGTCGCGACGATCCCTGGATCAACGGCATTCGAGACCACGAACGCCGGATCGTTCCGGACCGCCAACTCACGCGCAAAGACGATGTTGGCCAGCTTCGAGTTCGCATAGGCGACGCTGCGGTCGTAACCGGGGGCGGCCGAGATCCAACCATGTCGGAGGTCCGCTCCCTTGTGCGCAATTGAGGCGACCGTGATCACTCGACCAGGATGCGCTCGCCTCAACGGCTCCAGCAACAGTTGCGTCAGCAGGAAGTGCCCGAGATGGTTGACGGCGAACGTGTGCTCGATGCCTTCGGGACTCTCGTCGTACCGGTCGTTGCGTGCGCCTGCGTTGTTGACCAGCACGTCGACTTGACGGAATCGGCCCATGATGGCGTCAGCGGCGCGTCTGACGTCGCTCTGCGACGCGAGGTCGGCGCGAAGAAACTCCGCGCGCCCGCCAGGATTGCGAGCGCGACACGCAGCGGCCACGCGCTGACCGAGCGTCTGGGTTCGACCGATCAGACAGAGGTCGAAGCCGAGCGCTGCCAACGCCAGCGCAGTCGCGCGACCGATCCCGGACGTCGCCCCAGTGATGACGCAGATGCGTCCAGACACACTCGTTCTACGCGTGAGGTGATGAAGCTGAAAAAGCCCCGCAAGTCTGCCACAAATCGGACTTCCGCCACGACGCGGGATGGGGACTGCTCACTCCAGCACGGTGAACGCTGCGAACCCGTTCACCACTGGTGTCGCCTGTTGAATTGACACGGAATTCACTTGACAGGCCACCCCCGTTGGGCGCACACATGGTAGCTCGTCGACTAGGGCGACTGTCCAAGGTTAGGGGGCGGTATGGTGCGGGACCTCGTAGAAAAGGCGCTGTTCTTTCGTGATGGAACCCGGACCTTTTTCGAGCCAGAGGAGTTTCCTTGGGTTGCCGAAATCGAGGCGGAGTGGAAGACCATCCGCAAGGAACTCGACGCGTTGATGGTGCGGCGCGAGGAGATTCCGAACTTCCAGGATCTCTCGAAGTCACAGGCCGCGCTGACCGAGGGCGATCAGTGGAAGACGTTCTTCTTTTATCTCTTTGGCAACAAGTACAAAGAGAACTGCTTGCGATGTCCCGAGACCGTGCGGCTCTTGAAGAAGATTCCCGGCATGCGGACCGGGATGTTCTCAATCCTCGCGCCTGGTAAACACATCCCTGCTCATCGCGGACCGTACAAGGGCGTGCTGCGCCTCCATCTTGGATTGATGATTCCACCGCCGGAAGGCGGCTGCCGGATTCGAGTCGGAAACGACGTGCGCGCCTGGAGAGAAGGCAAGAGCC
Organism: Vicinamibacterales bacterium; assembly: GCA_035649395.1. Taxonomy (GTDB): domain Bacteria; phylum Acidobacteriota; class Vicinamibacteria; order Vicinamibacterales; family UBA2999; genus Gp6-AA40. The sequence goes on along the minus strand of DASRJR010000288.1, from coordinate 17,814 downwards.
TGATCTTCGACGACAGCAACGAGCATGAAGTCTGGAACGATTGCGATGCTCATCGTGTCGTCCTGTTCGTTGACTTCGTGCGCCCGACGATCTTTCCGCTCTCGCTGGTGAATCTCGCGATTATCTGGCTTCGTGGTCGCTATCCACTCTAGAAATCGAGACGAGATTTCGTCGCGCAGTTCGTCGCGGGATGAGGGCGCGGTCTCGATGCCGGAACCCTCGCGACAGCTGCTGCAAGCCGTCACGGATCGATTCGCCCGGTGGCTTCAGGCCTACGGCGAGACGTCATGGGACTTCCAGACGTTCTACGCGAGTCCGGTTGGCCGTGTCGCCAAACAGCTCTACTACAAGCACAAGCTGATCGGCACGGCTGCGGTCGCGCCGATCATCTTCTGTGAAGCGTTCGTCCCGTCGGCCCGGCGGTTCTTCTTCATCAAGCAGCGTTTTCCGATCGGCGACGCGCATTACGCGATGGCGTTCGCGTCACGGTTCGCCGTGACCGGTGATGAGGCCGACTATCGACGGGCGGTTCACTTTCTCGAGGTATTGCTCGACACGCGGTGCGCGACGCCAACCGGCTACGGCTGGGGCTATCCGTTCGACTGGGAGGGGATCGACCACACTGTCCCCGCCGGCACCCCGCTGATTACGACTCTTCCGTACGTCTACGAGGCGTTTTCGCAGGTGTACGCGATCGATCGTCAGGAACGCTGGCTGACCGTGATGCGCGAAATCGCGGAGCACGCGTACCACGACTATCGCGATTTTCCAACGTCTGCAAACGCAGCAAGCGCCGCTTACACCTCGCGTCCCGACGCCCCCGGAATGGTCGTCAACGCCAGCGCCTATCGAGCGTTTCTGTTGACCAAGGCGGCCCATGAGCTGGGCGAGGACTCGTATCTCGCGAAAGCTCGACGGAACATGCACTTCGTCATGGAGGTGCAGTACCCAAATGGCTCCTGGCCCTACTCCACCGGGGGCAAACGGCCATTCATCGACCATTTCCATACATGTTTCGTGTTGAAGGCGCTGGCGAAGATCGATCGGCTCGATCCCTCGTCGGGCTGTCGCCCGGCCCTCGAGCGCGGCGTGCAGTACTACACGACTGATCTCTTCGATGCGAATGGTCTCCCCAAGCCATTTGCAAAACCACCACGGCTCATCGTGTATCGCCGCGAGCTGTACGACTACGCCGAGAGTATCAACCTGATGACGCTCCTGCGGGGGCAGTTCCCTCATCTGGATCGCCGTTGGACGACGGTCGTCGGCGACATCGTGACCCGGTGGCAGCGATCCGACGGATCCTTTCGAAGTCGGCAGTTGTACGTCGGCTGGGACAACGTACCCATGCATCGGTGGGCCCAAGCCCAGACCTTTCGTGGATTGTGTGCGTGGATCGCCGCCGACGTCGCTCGAGCCTCCGCCTGAGACGTGTGTCCGCGATCCGCCAACCTCGGGTGCCCATTCGCAGACAGTGAACAGTGACCGCCCCCCGTGGACAGCGTTGACATCGAGGAGAAACCCACGCGCATCGCAGGACCTGCCTTGGCATCCGAGTTGCTCAAACGGACGTCATGCGGCGAACGCCCCCGTCAACGTCGAGTGGCACAGCGACTGGCGCCTCAGCCGCCGCGCTGATCCTCACGGACGTGCCGGGGAACATCCAGCCACTCCCGATGGATCCGGTCCGGTTCTCCGGAATGCATCTCGTCGAATGGGCGGCCATGGCCGCACGACGGGCCGGGATTGGTCGCATCCACATCGTCGGGACGGAAGCGGCTGAGAGCGACGTGCTCGGACGTCTTGACGCGCGTGGCGTCGACGTTACGGCGGCCTCTCATGACGGGCGGCCGTTTCACACCGCCCCAACCAACGACACGGTCGTGCTGCTGTCGGCGTACACGATAGTCGAGCCTGCGGTCATTACTGCCCTGCTCGGCCGCGCCTCCCGGGCGCCCGGCTACGGATCGATGCTGGTGGACGATCGAGCCGAGGCGCGACATCGCTCCCTGACGATCGAGGATAGCCGCGTACGATCGGTGACGGGCGATGGCACGGCCGCGGGTCTCGATGTGATGACGCTCTCGTGGGCCAGCGTCGACCTCATTCGCCGTGCTCGGAGCCTCACCGAGGCCGCCGACCGTCTGATTCGCGCCAGCACGCTCCAGGCGATTCCGATCGGCGATCGCTTCGCCGCTCGCCTGGACGATGTGTCAGAGCTCAAGGCGCTCGAGCGTCAATACGCCGCTCACGTGAGGGGCGCGAAACTGCACCGACTCACCGCCGGCGTGCTCGAACACCTGTCGCTCCCATTCAGCCAGCTGCGCGCGCAATATCACTTCTGAGGGCCTCCGCCGATGTGTGCCCTTTCGATGGAGCCACATCGAGTACCTGAATCACATCCCCCGTCTGAAATCGACGGGTTTCGCCGTCGCTGACTCTCATCCACATGACGCCGGCATCGGCAGCTTCGACGAGCAACGCAGCGCAAACACCCAGCAAAACGACGCGGGCGCTTCGGGCGCGAGCATAAGACAGTTGGAACGCGGTGGCGTATCCGTCTAGTAGAATGAGCGCCTCGCGGCGAGCGTCGCGAGGGAGACTGCGGCCGCGTGTCGCAGTGTCACGTCGGTTCCCATCCCACCTCACGGTCGTAGCGGCGAGTCTTCAGCCCGCCGAATGGAGGCGCCATGCGGTTGTCGATCATCGCGATCGGTTGTCTCGTGCTCCTGGCAACAACGCCCGCATTCGCGGACGATGGTCCGACTCTGTACAAACAGCTGTGCGCGACCTGTCACGACAGCGGACTCGGCCGCGCCCCTACGAAAGACGTGCTGCAGGCAATGACGCCCGAGCGTGTGCTGACGGCGATGGAGAGCGGAGCGATGCTCTCGATGGCCAGCGGCCGCACCGGCGTCGAGCGGCGGGCGCTCGCCGAATTCGTCACTGGCAAGACGTTCTCCGCGCCGCTCGATCTGACGCCATCGCCGCAGGCGATGTGCCGCGCGACGCCCGGCGAGTTCGCCAACCCGCTGAACGGACCGGTCTGGAACGGGTGGGGCGTGAACACGCAGAATACGCGCTACCAGGATCGCGCGGCGGCGGGTCTCACAGCCGCCGACGTCCCCAAGCTGAAAGTGAAGTGGGCGTTTGGTTTCCCCGGTGAGCTGAGCGCAGACGCCAGCCCGTCGATCGCCGGCGGCCGCGTGTTCGTCGGCACCCAGAGCGGCACTGTCTACGCCTTGAGCGCGGCGACCGGCTGCGTGCACTGGACCTTCCGTGCCGATACCGCCGTCCGCGCCGCAGTCACCATCGCGAGAATCGAGACCAAGGGCGCGTCCGTGTACGCGGCCTTCATCGGCGACCGTGCTGGCAACGTCTATGCCGTTGACGCGACGACCGGCACGCTGATCTGGAAGGCGCACCTGGACGATCATCCGTTCGCGAGAGTCACGGCATCGCCGACCTATCACGACGGACGTCTCTACGTCGGCATCGCATCGGGGGAGGAAACCGCGGGCTCGACTGCCGATTACGAGTGCTGCACGTTCCGCGGAAGCCTGGTCGCGCTCAACGCCGCCACCGGCGCGCGCATCTGGAAGACCTACACCATCCCCGAGGAGCCGTCGCGCCGCGCGAAGAACAAAGCCGGCACGCAGCTGTGGGGACCGTCGGGCTCGCCGATCTGGTCGAGTCCGGCGATCGATCCGCAGAAGAACGTCGTCTACGTGACCACGGGCAACAACTACACCGGCCCGGCGACGCAAAGCAGTGATGCCTTCATCGCGTTCGACAGAACGACGGGAAAGATCCTCTGGACGCGCCAGATGTTAGCCGGCGACGACTGGAACACGTCCTGCCGGTTGCCGGACCAGGTGAACTGCACGAACAAGGAGGCGCCCGATTTCGACTTCTCGTCGCCGCCGATTCTCGTGTCGCTTCCGAACGGGCGCCGTGCGCTGGTGGCCGGGCAGAAGTCAGGTATGGTGCACGCGCTCGATCCGGACCGCGACGGCCAGATTCTCTGGCAGCAGAAAGTCGGGAAAGGCGGCATCAACGGCGGCGTCCAGTGGGGATCGGCCGCTGACGCGTCGAACGTGTATGTTGCGTTGTCAGATCTCGGGCGCATCAATGTCCCGAACAGTCAGGCCACCGTGCCCGATCCGGAGGAAGGCGGGGGCATGTTCGCCCTGCGCCTCGATTCGGGCAAACAGGCCTGGCACACGCCTCCGCCACGAGCGTGTCGTACTCGCGAACGCTGCAGTCCGGCGCAATCCGCTGCGGTCAGCGCGATCCCCGGTGTCGCGTTCTCAGGCGCGATCGACGGACACCTGCGCGCGTATTCGGCAACGGACGGCGCCATCCTGTGGGACTTCGACACGGTCGGACCGCAGAAGACGGTCAACGGCGTGACCGCGCGCGGCGGGTCGATCAACGTCGCCGGACCGGCGGTGAGCGGCGGCGTCGTGATCACCAATTCGGGCTACGTGCAGAACGGCATGCCCGGCAATGTGTTGCTGGCCTTTACCGTCGACGGGAAGTGAGGCGGAACGATGAGGCCGGCATGTCTCAGGTGCCGGCCTCTTTTTCTCCACCCCAGCACAGCGCGACGCGTGCGCTAGGGGCAGCCGAGGTTGTTGAAGGCGTCCAGCCGGTTCGTATCCACCGTGACCGCAGTCTTGGCGTTCTTTGCCGGCGGGCTCGTCGTGCCTGGGCCCCTGTAACCGGCCGCCGTGAGCAGTAACGCCGCGTCGGCGATCGTGGCCGAGACGCAGCCCGCCGTCACCCCTCTCGACTGATTGAGCTTCGCTGCCAGCAACTGCGCCGCCAGCATCTCGAACGCGTTCTTCGACGTGGGCGAGTTGAACACCGCCATCGCCTTCGCCGCCGTGTCGACCAGGTACGTGCCGAGCGACTGCGGCAGCAGCGCACCCGTGATAGCCGGATTGTTCTTCCAGTAGCCGATCGGCTGCGGCGCCGCTGTCGTCGGCGCGTTCACGGTGTACGACAGTCGGATCGAGTCCGAATTTCCGGCGTTGTCGGTGGCGGTAGCGGTCAGCGCGTGGATGCCCGGCGACGTGGCGTAACCGGTCACTACGCAACTGGCGACGCCCGACGTCGGGTCTGTCGCCGTGCAGGTGTTATTCGGGGGAACGCTTCCAAAGACGAATGTATTCCCGTCGTGGATGCCACCCACGAACGCAATGGCTGTCGGTTTCGTCTTGTCGATCTTCACTCCGGCTGACTTGTCGGATTCAACGTTGCCCGCCTGATCGGACGAACGATACGTAATGGTATGCACGCCATCGGTCGTCAGCTGGAACGAGCCGGCGTAGGTGACCGTCGCGCCGCCGTCGATTTCATATGTGGATGACGCGACGCCCGATTCCGTGTCGGACGCCGACAGCGCGACCGCTACGTCCTGCCTGTACCAGGAGTTGGTTCCATCCGGCGCATTAGGAACGAAGCTGATCGTCGTTGTCGGCGGCGTCGTCTCCGTGCCGAGAACCTCCTGCTCGAGCGCGGCGTACACCTCCGGCGAGAGCGGCTCGGACCCGACGATGCCGTCGATCGTGAAGCGGACGATGATCGGCGCCTGAAAGCTGGTTGCCACTCCCGAATGCCATGGTGTGACGTCGATTCTTCCGTGGTTCAAGTAGATCTCTTGAACGGTCTGCGTCGAATCGGCCTTGCCGATGAATTCCGTGCCGCGTATCCCGATGGTTCCTGTAGGCATGTCGATCTGAAGGTCCGGATCGGGTTTGTTCGCGATCAAGCCGGAGACGTATCGAAATATCTGTCCAAACACGTTGGTTTTCGAAACCGCATCGTCCTGATTCGGGTCGAACACATAGTTGTCGATTGTGATTTTTGTGTTGTTCCCGAGGGTGAAATCTGTGTTGTCGATGAAATTGAGACAGACGCGACTCTGAGTACCCGTCTCGATGAGGTCGCCCATGTGCACGAACGAGCCCACCGCCAGAGGCTGCACCGTGCCGCCCGGGGGTTTGATCGTGGCGGTGCCGGTTAAGCACGTAACGGTGGCGACGGCCTGAGAATCGCTTATACGAAGGTTCATGCTGATGCTGGCGGAGAAGTTCTCCGCGGCACCGGTCGTGCGCGACCCAGTGACTCCACTGATTGCGGCAATCAGGAAATAGGCGCCAGCGGGAAGCGTAACGGGGGGCATGTGCACCGCACCTGTCGTAAATCCTGGGTTGCCCCCGGAATTGACGTCCATAGAGGATCCGCTGACGATCGCGCCCCCCGCAGCACCTGCGCGGAGTGAGAACTGCGCGGCAAAGCTGCCCGCGGACGAGTGCGCGAAACTCACCGAGCCGTGCATCTCGACGGTCATGGGTCGATCGAGCGTAAAGGAGTAGTAGGTGCCGCCCTGGCCCGCGTGCGCATTGAGCGCGTCCCGCGCGCTCGGCGTCGAGCTCCCGGATACCACCGCCGTGAACGCCACTCCAGCATTCGAGGCGTGAGCGATGGTCGTCGCCGATGTGGCCGTGGCAGAGCCGGCGTCCTGGGTACTATTGGGCGGGGCCCACGGCGGCCCGGAAACGGTGATGGACGTCTCCGGAGTGTTGTCGCCTGCGATCGCAAAATGCGTGCAGCAATTGAGAATGTCTACGGAGTGCGCGATCTGATGCGCCGGTCCGCCGACCTCGAAGGAAACTGCCTGGCCGAAGCTGAGAGCCGGCGTGACGATCGCAAGAATTGTCAGGATAAGGGTTCCGAACCGTCGCATCATGGGTCCACGCTCCATACCTGACATTGCGAAAAAACCGTCACTGACCCGTCATTGGCCATCCCGGGGAGTGAATCCCCGACTCCAATGCCTTAGGATTGTGGCGGATGCTGCGGCGGACGCTCGAACCCTCTCCCCCCGTGCGGGCCGCGGTATTGACAGCAGTTTTTCTGGTCTCGGGCGCGATGCTCGCGTACCAGGTCCTGCAGGTTGTTGCCCTCGGCTTGCAGCTCTTTCCCGAGGCGGCGTTCCTGGTGGTGTCGCTCTCGATGCTGGGACTGGGCTGCGGGGGATCGCTTGCGACCGTGCTGACGCGTCGGCGCGCGCCCGCGGATCTCGGCGGGCCGCTGCTCTGGTCCGCGCTCGGCTTCCCCGTCGCCATGCTGGGCGGGATGATCCTCACAAGCCGGACGCACGCATTGCTGCCGCTCATCCTCATGAGCGCGTTCCCCTACGTCTTCGCCGGGCTCTTCTTGTCGCTGCTGTTCGCGATGTGGCGGGAGCGCGCGACCGAGATCTACTTCGCTGACTTGCTTGGCGCGGGCATCGGCTGCGCCGCCATCGTCGGGTTGCTCAACGGCCTGGCGGACGCGGGCGCCGTGACGATCGCGCTCGCCGTCGCGGCGGCGCTGGCCGCGGTGCTCGTGACCGCTGCGCTCGCGCCGCGGCGTCTCGTACTGGCAGCGGGACTCATCGGGGTCGCGTCGTTGGCGGCGTTCGGCCTGGGCCGCGGGTTCTTCGAGTTCGGCCCTGGGCCCGAGAAGTTCTACGGGCAGCTGCTGGCCAAGGGGGACCGCGGCGGCCGGGTGGCTCGCCAGGCCTGGAACTTCCTCGGCCGCGTCGACGCGTTCGACGCCGGTCCGGCGATCGGCGAGTTCGAGTTCGCGCGCAAGGCCGTCGATCTCATGCAGGCCGGCTCCGCGTTCCGCCTGCTCTTCATCAACGGCTACAACTGGACCTTCAGCGTCGACCTCCGCGGTCACGCCAAGGACGTGGGTCCGATCTTCGATCGCTGGGTGCAGCGCGTGCCGTACCTGTTCACGAAGGCGCCCGAGGTGTTGAACCTGGGAAGCGGCGGTGGAGCGGATGTCTACCTGGCGGTTCAGAACGGCGCCCGCAGCGCCACCGCCGTCGACATCAACGGGCTCATGATCGAGGCGGCGACCGATTGGTACCGCGACGACTGGGACGGTCTGTGGCACCGGCCGGACGTGGCGGTGCACGAGATCGATGCGCGCACATTCGTCAACACGACCGAGCGCCGCTTCGACGTGGTGACGCTGAACGCCGTCGATACGGCAGCGACCCAGTCGTCGCTCCTTTCGACGAATTTCCTCTACACGACCGAGGCGTTCCAACGCTACTTCGACGTGCTCCGCCCGGGCGGCGTCATCTTTCTGACCCGGCCGCCCGCACAGCTCCTGCGCGCCGTCACCGCCGCGGTCGCCGCGCTCCGACAGCGCGGTGTCACCGACGTCGGCCGGCACGTCGTCGTCCTCGAGGCCAGCGAGTTGCTCTCGGCGGCGATCTACCTCGACCCGCTGACGCCGGCGCAGGTCGCGACGTTCGCGGAACAGGTGCGAGGAGGTGCGCTCGACGCCACGCTCGAATACGCCCCCGGCCTCGAGCTCAAGTCGAATCTCGCGAGCGACTACTTCGCTGCGCTTCGCATGGGGCAGCTCACCGATTTCGAACGGCGCCATAACGTGCGCACGGATCCGTCGACCGACGACGAGCCCTACTTCTACCAGGTCGAGCCGTCGTTCTTCGGCTCAGTGGCCTCGCAGGTGCTCGCGCTTCTGCTCGTCCTGCTGGTGGGTATCGGCATCCTGCTCGTCGTGGTGCCGCTGCTCCGCGTCAAGCTGCCCGACAAGAACCGTCTCCTCGCCGGCCACCTTACCTACTTCGGCTGTCTGGGGCTTGGGTTCATGCTGGTGGAGATTGCGGTCATGCAGCAGCTCTCGCTCGTACTGGGCCATCCGGCGTACTCGGTGAGCGTTACGCTCGCCGGCATGCTGGTCGCGTGCGGGGTGGGAAGCCTGGTCGCGGGCGTCGCGGCGCGCCGAGCGCCGGCGGCCGTACGCGCCGGCGCGCTCACGGCGTCGGCGGTTGCGATTGCGCTCTATGCCGTGGTCTTGCCGCAGGTCGCGCGCGTTGCCCCCGCCAGTCTCGTCGGCCGCGTCGTGCTCTGCCTCGTCGTGCTCGCGGCGGGAAGCTTCTGGATGGGCATGCCGTTTCCCCTCAAGGTGCGAAGCCTCGAGGGCGCTGACGGCATACTCGTGCCGTGGGCCTGGGTCGTGAACGGGCTCGCGTCGGTCGCGGGGTCGGTACTCGCAATCGGAATGACGATGATGCTCGGCTTCCGCGGCGTGCTGCTGGTCGCGGCTGCGCTGTATCTCCTCGCGCTCGCGGCCGATCGGCTCACGGCGACCGCGCCGGGCTCGGCTTCACCGGCTCCCGCGTCGGGTGGACGATAGCGCGAGGTTCAGTTGCGCTGATGCCCAGTCCGCCTCGCATCGCACCCGGGCGCAGTCGAGGCACGAGCCCGGCTAAAGCCGGACTCTACGAACACCATGACAGAAGGCTCAAAAACTCCTTGCATGCCCTCTGGCGGGCGCCTAAGGTACTGCGCGTTGGAGGCCTGATGGCTGCGCAGTGGCGCACGGGTATTGCCGGCGTCGCGCTGATGGCGACCTCGGTCGGCTTATGGGCAGCGGCATCACCGCCGCAGGCGCCAGCGCGCGAATCCGAATCGCAGACCGCCCGGCCGCCCGTCCGCGCGGCGCTGGATCGTTACTGCGTCGGCTGTCACAACAGCAGGGCCAAAGCGGGCGGCCTGGCGCTCGACGCGCTCGATGCCGCGGACGTGGCAGGCGACGCGGTTGCCTGGGAGAAGGTCGTCCGCAAGCTTCGCGGCCGCATGATGCCTCCGGCCGGTGTGCCGCGGCCCGACGAGGCCACCTACGACGCGATCGTCTCCGATCTCGAGTCCTCGCTCGATCGCGCGGCTGCTGCCCGTCCAAACCCGGGGCGCACTGACACGTTTCACCGCCTGAACCGCACCGAGTATCACAACGCGATTCGCGACATCCTCGCACTCGACGTGGACGTCTCAGCGCTGCTGCCGAAGGACGATGCGAGTCATGGGTTCGACAACGTCAGTAACGGTGAGTTGTCGCCGACGCTGATCGAGCGGTATCTCGCGGCGGCGCAGAAAGTCAGTCGGGCGGCGGTCGGATCGCCGCTGTCGTCTCCCGCCAGCCACGTCGTGGTGCTGCCATCGGATCTGACACAGGAAGATCACATCGAAGGGCTGCCGCTGGGCTCACGCGGCGGCGCAGTGGTGAGACACACGTTCCCGCTCGATGGCACGTACGAAATTCAAATTCGCCTGTCGCGCGATCGCAACGAGAACGTCGAAGGGCTCACCGATCCGCAGGAGGTGGAGCTGACGCTCGACGGGACTCGGGTGCAGGTGTTCCCCGTCAAGCCCAACCGCAATCAATCGGGGGCCTACTACGCGGACGAGGCGGTCGATCGTCACCTCAAGGTCCGCATGCCGGTGACGGCAGGACCTCACGAGGTCGGCGTGACGTTCCTGCGGCGGACGTTCGCGCTCGAGGAGACGGACCGCCAGCCGGCACTCGCGCACTTCAACATGGACCGTCATCCGCGCGTGCAGATTGCGCTCTACTCTGTCTCCATCACCGGACCGTTCGAGGCGAGTGCCGCCACGGATACGCCGAGTCGACGACGAATTTTTGTCTGCACACCCGCGACGGTTGCCGCCGAGGACGGATGCGCCAAGCGAATCGTCTCGACGCTCGCGCGACGGGCATTCCGGAGAGCCGTGACCGACGCGGATCTCGAAGCGCCGCTGCGCTTCTACAAGGAGGCGCGCGCGGAGGGAGGGTTCGAGGCTGGCATCGAAATGGCCGTCCGCGCGGTGCTGGCGAGTACCGAGTTCCTGCTTCGAATCGAGCGCGATCCCCGGAACGTTGCCCCGCAGACACCTTATCGCGTGAGCGACGTCGAGCTCGCCTCGCGGCTGTCGTTCTTCCTGTGGAGCAGCGTTCCAGACGAGGAGCTGCTGAATCTGGCGATCGGCGACCGGCTGCATCAACCGTCGATACTCGATCGACAGGTGAAGCGGATGCTGGCGGATCCGCGAGCCGAGGCGCTCGTCACGAATTTCGCCGGGCAATGGCTGTATCTCCGAAACCTGGCCGCGGCGAGTCCGGATGCTCGCCAGTTCCCGGACTTCGACGACAACCTCCGCCAGGCGTTCCAGCGTGAGACCGAGCTGTTCTTCGACAGCATCGTGAGGGAGGATCGCAATGTGCTCGACCTCCTCCGCGCAGACTACACGTTCGTGAACGAGCGCCTGGCACGGCATTACGGCATCGCCAATGTGTACGGGAGCCGGTTCCGTCGTGTCGCACTCGGCGCCGACAGCGAGCGTGGCGGCATCCTGGGTCATGGAAGCGTGTTGACGGTGACGTCGTATGCAAACCGCACGTCCCCTGTGCTCCGCGGCAAATGGATCCTCGAGAACATCGTCGGGACTCCACCTCCCCCGCCGCTGCCGAACGTGCCTCCGTTGAAGGAGACGGACGCCGCGGGACGGGTGTTGTCGATGCGTGAGCGCATGGTGCAGCACCGGGCGAATCCTGCATGCGCCAGCTGTCATCAGCTGATGGATCCTGCCGGGCTGTCGATGGAGAACTTCGACGCCATCGGACGTTGGCGAATCCGCACTGAGGCGGGGACGCCAGTGGATGCGTCGGGCGGGCTTCCCGATGGTTCGAAGTTCAGCGGTGTGAGCGGGCTCAGGTCCGCGTTGCTGCGCCGACCGGAACTCTTCGTCGGCACGCTGACCGAGAAGCTCATGACGTATGGGTTGGGGCGTGGGGTCGAGCCGTACGATGCGCCGACGATCCGGACGATCGTTCGCAATGCGCAGTCGCAGAACTATCGATTCTCGTCGCTCGTTCTCGGGATCGTGGGGAGCGATGCGTTTCAGATGAGGGTATCGCCATGATCGTCGGGAAGAACGCGCTGCCTCGTCGCACGATTCTGCGTGGCATGGGCACCGCCCTTGCCCTGCCGCTGCTCGACGCGATGGTGCCGGTGCTCTCGGCGCGCGCGCAGACCGTCGCAGCGAGCGTGAGGCGCCTCGGGTACGTCTACATTCCGATGGGCATGAACGCGGCCGCGTGGGTACCCGCGACCGAAGGACGCCTCACCGAGCTGTCGCCATCGCTGCTGTCACTCACGCCGCTGCTCGATCACGTCACCGTGGTGAGCAATCTCGAGCTGCGCAACGCTTATACGACCGGCAACCACGCGTCGTCCAACTGCGCCTTCCTGAGCTGCACGCGTGCCAAGCGGACGGAAGGCAGCGACTACGAGCTGGGCACGACGGTCGATCAGATCGCCGCTCGCGCGATCGGCCGCGACACGCCGATTCCGTCCCTCGAGATCGGCACGGACCTCATCGCGCAGGTCGGCAACTGCGACAACGGTTATGCCTGCGCGTATCAGAACAACCTGTCGTGGTCGTCGCCGACGACACCGCTGCCGACGGAAGCCGATCCGCGCGTGGTGTTCGAGCGACTGTTCGGTGATGGCGGAAGCCCCGAGCGGCGGAAAGCGGAGTTGAAGAAAAGCGGCAGCATCCTCGACTGGATGACTTCCGATATGGCGCGGCTGCGCCGCGAGCTCGGTGCTGGCGACCGCGTGAGAGTCGATCAGTACATCGACTCAGTTCGTGAGGTCGAGCGGCGGATTCAGCGCGCCGAACGCAGCGATGCCTCGGCGCTGCCGGACCTCGATCGTCCCGCGAGCGTTCCGGCAGTGTGGGAAGACCACGTCAAACTGATGTTCGATCTGCAGGTGCTGGCGCTGCAGGCGGATACGACGCGCGTGATCACGTTCCAGCTGGCGCGCGAGACGAGCACCCGGACCTATCCGCACATTGGTGTCCCCGAACCTCATCACCCGGTGTCGCACCACACCAACGATCCGGAGAAGCTCGTCAAGCTGGCGAAGATCAACGCGCATCACGTCTCGCTGTTCGCGTCGTTCGTCGAAAAGCTGGCGGCGACACCGGACGGCGACGGTTCGCTGCTCGACCACACGCTGTATTTGCTTGGCAGCGGCATGGGCAATCCCGACATCCACAACCACACGAACCTCCCCATCATCGTGGCCGGAGGTCGAGGAGCCGGCCGCGCCGGTGGACGGCACATCCGATTCGCGGAGCCAACGCCGCTCGCGAACCTGCATCTGGCGCTGCTGGACAAAGTCGGTGTGCATCTCGATCAGTTCGTCGACAGCACGGGCCGGGTATCAGATTTGGAGCCGTTGAGCGTATGAAGGTCCGGCTCAAGCCGGCGACGATCCTCGCTGTGCTGCTGTCGGTGGGCTCGGGGGTAGCCCGTGCACAGACACCGCTCATCGACGCGGTGAAAGCCGGCAATGCTGCCGCCGTTCGCACGGCCCTGGCCAAACGGCCCGACGTCAACGCGACTCAACCCGATGGCACGACGGCACTCCATTGGGCCGTCAACGGCGACGCGCCCGACATCGTTCAGATGCTGGTCCGCGCGGGGGCGAATGTGAAAGCGCGCAACCGCTACGGCGCGACGCCGCTGTGGCTGGCGTCGCTGAACGGAAATGCCACGACGATGGCGATGCTGCTCGAGGCTGGTGCGGACGCGAACACCACGTCCACCGACGGCGAAACCGTTCTCATGGTGGCGGCGCGGACCGGAAAAGTCGAAGCCGTGCAAGCGCTGCTCGCCCGTGGCGGCGACGCGAACGCCAAGGAGGGCTGGCGCGGACAAACCGCATTGATGTGGGCCGCCGCGGAAGGACACGCCGCGGTCATTGGGACACTCGTCTCAAAAGGCGCGGACGTGCACGCGCGATCGAGCGCCGGGTTCACCGCACTGCTGTTCGCGGCGCGTGCGGGGCGGATTGCTGCCGTCGAAGCGCTGTTGAAGGCGGGCGCCGACATGAACGAGTCGCTGCCCGTGCGAAGCCGGCGGCCGGCGCAAGCAGCCGGTCAGACACCGGCACCGCCACCGCCGCCCGAGATCGGCCTCAACGCATTCCTGCTGGCGTCGGCCAACGCGCACTACGAACTGGCGGCATGGCTGCTCGATCGCGGCGCCGATCCCAACGCTGCGCCGCAAGGCTACACGGCGCTCCACCAGGTGTCCTGGGTACGGAAGGCGGGCATCGCGGGGAGCAACAACCCTGCGCCAGAAGGCTCGGGCAACATGGACAGCCTGACGTTCGTGAGAAAGCTGGTGTCCAAGGGAGCCTCGCTCGACGCGCGTGTGACCAAACGCCCCAGTATGGGCGTCACGACGCTCAACTCGATCGGGGCGACTCCGTTTCTGCTAGCCGCACGAACTGCCGACGCGCCGCTGATGAAGCTCCTCGCCGAACTCGGCGCGGATCCGCGGCTCACCAACGAGGACAACTCGACGCCGCTGATGGTCGCCGCCGGACTCGGCACCAACGCCCCCGGCGAGGATCCGGGCACCGAGCCCGAAGTGCTCGAGGCCGTCAAAGTGGCGCTCGATCTCGGCAACGACATCAACGCCGTCGACAAGAACGGCGAGACCGCGATGCACGGCGCCGCCTACAAGCACGTGCCGATGGTCGTCCGCTTCCTCGTCGAGAGCGGCGCGCGGATCAGCGTGTGGAATACGCCCAACAAGCGCGGGTGGACGCCGCTCACGATCGCCGAAGGCGTCCAGCGCGGCATGAACATCGTCAGCTCGCCGCCAACCGCGGAGGCCATCCGCCAGGTCATGGCATCCAGCCAGCCAAAGTGAGTCACCGTCCACGGATTTGCGACATGACGATCGGATCCGTGATGCGGCGATCGTCGGCGAGGAGCAGCGCCTTGCTGATGATGATCGAGAGAGTCGTGTCGCCTTCGAACGGAAGGAAGACGCGGCCGAGCGGCTTAACGCCGATGCCCTGGCCTGGGACGACGCACAGATAGTGATTGTCGGGTTCCATCAGGATGTTGCCGCTACCCAGGTGAATCTTGTATGTGCGCAAGTCCCCCTTGACGATCAGGAAACGATCGACGAATGAGCAGCGGTCGGCGATTTTGAGACGCGGAATGATCCCCTCGAGCACGGCCTTGCGGGTGATCGCGCTGGGAAACAAATCGCCAAACGCGAACCTGTCCCAGCTCTCCCGGTAGCGTCCAAACAAGCCGTTGTCCGTCCACGTCGGATCGTTGCCCACGCTGGCAACGCCGACGAAGAGATCCACGTCGCGCATCACCTCGGAGAACGCGAGCGGCGGAACATCGGCGAGCGCAATCGGTGCAGCATCACCGGTGCGATAGAAGCGCACCTGATCTGTAGAGAGGTACACATAAACGCCCCGGTGCGTGCTGTCACGGCTTTCGAGCAGATTCCCCCCGTCGGTGATGCCCTCCACCCAGAACTCCGCGCGAAGATCCCACTGCGGCAGGTCGATCGTCGGAGTATTGGCTGAATCCCAGTGGCCTTGCAGCGTGTACCGCCAGCCGCGTTGATGACAGAGCATCGCGAACTGGTGCTGCTTGACCAAATGGGCGGCGAAGCGATTGGAGTAGGTGCCGGTGGTGCGCTCGGCCTCGGTCAGCAGATAGATTTCGCGGTACGCCTGCTTGAACGGCTGGCTCACTTCGTGCGCCTCGAGCCAGTCGCGCCACGCCTTCACCTCGGCGAC
Organism: Vicinamibacterales bacterium; assembly: GCA_035649395.1. GTDB lineage: Bacteria > Acidobacteriota > Vicinamibacteria > Vicinamibacterales > UBA2999 > Gp6-AA40. The sequence goes on along the minus strand of DASRJR010000288.1, from coordinate 2,315 downwards.
GTCGCCGAATAGCGGATGCCACAGCCACACACGCGTGTCGTCTCGAAGCCAGTCCACGTCGGCCTGCCGCTCGGTCACGAACCGGTTTTCGTGCCACATCCCGCTGCCGCGCCGCGATCCGTCCGTGAAGCGCCAAATGAGACGCCGGGCCACGACGCCGACGAGGTGGTGATTGAGAAACCTGCTGCGAAACTCCGCGATCGACCAGCTCTTGTGCTGCAGCAGCAATTGCTCGAGTCGGTCGCGCTGCGCCGGCAGCAGCTGCCGGATTTCCTTCTCGGCCTGTTTGAGAGATCGAAGCTCGTCCCCGAACCTCTCCTTTACTAAAGCGGGAACCCCTGCCTGTTTCGCGCCATCCGCCCTGATCCAAGCCGTCTCAGTGGTCAGCTGATCGGTGGCCCGGAGGTGCGCGGTGAAGTCGCCAATCTGGACGTGCAGTTCGCCCACTCCGGTCAGGCCGCACGTCGGAACGGCAACCTCCTCGAGGTCCGCCACCGACATTCCCGTCTGTTCGGCGGCCGCGCCGAAGGCTTTGGCGACTTGCGTCTTGATTGAGGCATGCCGGGCGCGCGTCTTGAGTCGGCTCAACTGCGCGATGGCCGCTTCGCTCGAGCTGTGCGACAGCGCCCAAAGGCACGCGTTGCCGATCTTCGGTGCGCGAGGGCCGATGCCGGGAAGCTTCTTGAAGCACGCGTCGGCCGCAGTGCCGATGGCCGACGGCAACGCGTCGTTCTCGAGGAGGCCGCCGCACCACACGAGGCCCCGCAGGAGATCGCTGTGCGTTTCGTGAATCTGTGTCGGGTCCGGCGTGAACCCAAGCGCGTTGACATGGTCGTGGGCCGGCCTGCCGGGCTTGCCGATTTCTCCGAGCACCGAGATGACGATGTACGACACGGACTCGGCACCCATCGCCTGGACCATCGTGCGCGCCTCTGTGATCCATGTCGCGGACGGCTTCGAGGCGCGCGCCAGCATGCAGTGAAGCAGCAGCGCATTCCATGTCGCGCGGGTGGATTCGTTCATCGCGCCGAGCGCCGCGCTGAGCGTTCGCGTCCACGCTTCATCCGCGCCGAGCGTCAGCGCATCCGGCCGACCCGACGTGGCCGGCCCATCGATCAGCGCCCGCACGCGCGTCGACAGCCGCCTGACGCGGGCTTCATGCTGCTGTTGGTCCAGGACGGCCGCCAGACGTTCGAGCGCCTGGCGAAGCGAGGCCGGCAGGCCGCTGGCGGTCGCCATTGCTTCGGACGCGCGAAGAATCGATTCCGCTCCGACGACCTCCCACCACCCGGCGCGACGGATTTTGGAAAGCGAGTCGATCAGCTGTTCGAGTTGCGCGATGCTGAACGGCAGCTTCCTTCGAAGAATCGCGGCGACCAGCGCCTTCAGCTGGATCGCCTCGCCGGTTCCCCCCGCATTGACGGCGGCGACCTGGCGGTCGACGAGCTGCATGAGCACCACGATTTGCTGCTCGGGGGGCAGCGCGAGGATCCGCTTGCCGCTCTCGAAGTCGGCTGGTTCGATCCTGAGAGACCGTCCCTTCATGACTTCGCCCACGAACGCCCGAAGGAGATCGGACATGCTGGCCTATCCGCCAACGAGCGGCGTGAGCCGCAGAAAGCTCACGCGCATGTCCGGCCGGAGGACAATCTCCTCGTCAAGCGAGTCGACCTGACGGTCATCGACGAGCATGATGATCTGGTTCCCTTGAAACGCGTCGATCGCTTTCGCGAGCTGAGTGTTGGCGTCGAGGGGCCGGGGCTGTTTGAGCCTGTAGCCATTCAACGTGCGCTCGGAATCGGTGGGTTGAACGAGGCCGCGGAACGTGTCGGGCTTGCGCCGGTTGTATTCCTCGACCTCATGACAGACACGCTGGCGGATGAGATCGCGGACGGTGATCCGTTCGACGGATACGTTCAAGGTGAGCTCGAGGAGCGTCTCTCCGGTCGCCGACTCATCGTGGATCGTGAGCGTTGCTGCCAATCGTCACCTTTCGGGGGCATCCTGGTTATCGGCCCCACTGCGAGCGATCGTCAGAGCGCACGCCTCTTCCCGATTCGTGATTCGGCTGCTTGGCCCGAACGAATTACAGCTTGAACAGACGGGTGGCGTTTTCGGAGCCAATGCTGACGCGATCACGCTCGGGGATCGGAGCGCTGTCGAACCACTCGGCTGCATCGCCGGTCTCCTCGAACGGGTAGTCCACCGAGAACAGCACGCGATCGGCGCCGACTTCGGCGATCGCATCGACGAGGGTTGGCGTTCGGAAGTTGCCGCTCGTCGTGAGAAAGACGTTGGAGCGGAGGTACTCCGTG
>DASRJR010000287.1:0-3893 GCA_035649395.1 Vicinamibacterales bacterium | reverse complement strand
GCCGAGCAGGATGGTGATCATCGCCTGCCACCACGTCATGCCCTGCTGCATGAGGCCCGAGGCCAGGGTATACGTGGTGATCACCACGCTCATGCCGATCCACAGCGCGGCGATGTGATAGGTGGACCAGGTGCGCCGCGCCAGCGGCGTCGGCGCGAGATCAGGATTCCAGAGTGGACTCGCGGAGACGTCTTCGGTCAGCTCGACGAAATCCTGCCCCTGGCCCGGCACTCCTTCAGCCTTCGACGCGCCCTGCCGGTGTTTCAGCGGCCGCGTATCCTTCGGCCTCGTAACCGCCGCGATACGTCTCACCGTCCGGCCGGCGAATCTTCGAGTGGGCCACGATGCGCGCGCGGCGCAGACCGACGAAGTCGTCCAGAGTGTTCCATCCGTACCGATCCATCGTCTCGGCCATGCCCGAGAGCAGACGCTTGATCACGTTTGGCCCGACGGCGTGATCGAGCATGGCCGCGGTGCAGACTTGAACGGTGCCGCATCCGAGCAGGAAGTAGTTCAAGGCGTGAGCGAACTCCGCCACGCCGCCGATCCCAGAGAAGGCCTTGTCAGGGAACGCCTGGGTGAGCTGCGCCATCTTGGCCAGCGAGAGCGGCAGGATGGCGGGACCGCCAAGGCCGCCGCTCGAAACGAAGCCGTCGACGTTCATCTCGAACTCCAGCGTCTGGGGATCGACCAGGGGCAGCGACGGAAACGTGTTGGACGACGAGATGGCGTCGGCGCCGCCGAGAAACGCGCCGCGGGCCTCGACGACGACGTCGGTCGTGGACGGCGTGAGCTTCGCCCATACCGGCACGCGTGCCACTTCCTTCACGGCACGGCAGACGACCGAGATGAGCTCGGGGTCCTTGCCGATGTTCGAGCCCATGTCCGGACGATCCATGTGCGGGCACGACAGGTTCAACTCGAGCGCGTCCGCGCCCTCGTTCTGGCACGCCTTTGCGAGCGTCTGCCAGTGCGCCAGTTCGGCATCGCTGCCTGAGCCAGCCATGATCGAGGCCACGAGCACGCGAGTCGGATGGGCCTTCTTGATCCGGCCGATGCGAGGGACCCACCAGTCGAGCGTCTTGTCGGAAATGAGCTCCCAGTTCCACGACGAGAGCAGCGCGGCCCCCGGCCGTTTCTTCATCGAGAGGCAGGTCGAATCGGACGTGGCGCGGAAGAACCCGGTCTTCGGTCCGGCGACATTGATCACCGGATGCAGACCAATCGTCTTCGTGACGACCCCGCCCCATCCCGCATCAAAGGCCCGAAGAATGTTGTTCTCGGACTCGGTCGGCGGCGCGGACGCCAGCAGGAATGGGTTCTGGAACCGCAGGCCCGTGAACGAAACCTTTAAATCTGTTGCCATGCTCAGCCCTCGAAGAACCCCTTTCGCTAACTATAATTGAGCCGGTTCCGCGCCTCCAGAATCAATCGCGGCACGTACCCTCAGGAGAATCCCTATGTCTAGACGCGTCATCGGCGGCCTCATCCAGGCGTCGGCGCCGCTGACTGATCCGTCCCAGCCGATCGAAAAGGTCCGGCAAGCGGCCATCGACGTGCATCTCCCGCTCATCGATGAAGCCGGCCGGCGCGGCGTGCAGATCCTCGGCCTGCAAGAGGTCTTCAACGGGCCCTACTTCTGCCCGTCCCAGGATTCTCATTGGTACGACATCGCCGAATCGGTGCCGGGCCCCACCACCGAGCTCATCGCCCGGCATGCGAGCAGGCATGGTATGGCTGTTATCGTGCCGGTCTACGAACGAGAACAGGCCGGGGTCTACTACAACACCGCCGCGGTCTACGATGCCGACGGCACCTATCTCGGCAAGTACCGCAAAAATCACATCCCGCACACATCCGGGTTCTGGGAGAAGTACTTCTTCAAGCCGGGCAATCTCGGGTATCCCGTCTTCAAGACCCGGTTCGCGACGATCGGCGTGTACATCTGCTACGACCGTCATTTCCCGGAGGGGGCGCGGCTGCTCGGATTGAATGGCGCCGAGATCGTGTTCAATCCTTCGGCGACCGTCGCTGGACTCTCGCAGTATCTCTGGAAGCTGGAACAGCCTGCGCACGCGGTCGCCAACGGCTACTTCATGGCGTGCAGCAACCGTGTCGGAACCGAGGCGCCGTGGAACATCGGCCGCTTCTACGGCTCGTCGTACTTCGTCGATCCGCGCGGCAACTTTCTGGCGGTCGGCTCCGAGGACAAGACCGAGCTCGTCGTCGCCGAAATGGATCTCGACATCATCGAAGACGTGCGACGCGTGTGGCAGTTCTATCGAGACCGTCGGCCTGAAACCTACAACGCGATGTCGGAGCAGCTCCCATGACGCTGCTCATCACGAACGGCACCGTCGTCACCGCCACCGATCAGTATCGCGGCGACGTGTTCATCGACGGCGAGCAGATCGCCGCGATTGGCACGTCGCTCACGATGGCCGCGGATCGCACGATCGACGCCACGGGCAAGTACGTCTTTCCGGGCGGCATCGACGTGCATACGCATCTCGACATGCCCTTCGGCGGAACGACGTCCGCTGATGATTTCGAGTCCGGTACGGTGGCCGCTGCCCACGGCGGGACCACGACGGTCGTCGACTTCGCGATTCAGTACAAAGGTCAGACGCTGCATCACGCGTGGGACACGTGGATGAAGAAGGCCGACGGCAAGGCCGCGATCGACTACGGCTTCCACATGATCATCACGGAGCTGTCCGACCAGGTCGAGCAGGAGATGGACGCGCTCGTTCGCCAGGGCGTGACCTCGTTCAAGCTGTTCATGGCCTATCCAGGCGTGTTCATGTTGGACGATGCCACCATCTTCCGGGCGCTGCTGCGGACCGGGAAGAACGGCGGCACGATCTGCATGCACGCCGAGAACGGCGGGGTGATCGACGTGCTGGTGAAGCGCGCCCTCGCCGAGGGGAAGACGGCGCCGAAGTACCACGCGCTCACGCGGCCGGCGCGCGCCGAAGGCGAGGCGACGCATCGGGCGATCGCGCTTGCGGAAATGGCCGATGTGCCGATCTATATCGTGCACCTCTCGGCCACCGAGGCGCTCGAGATGGTGACGGAGGCGCGCGATCGCGGATTGCCGGCCTACGCCGAGACGTGCCCGCAGTATCTGTTTCTCTCGTACGATAACTATGAGGAGCCGGGCTTCGAGGGCGCGAAATACGTGATGAGCCCGCCGCTGCGCGCCAAGGCGACGCAGGACCGCCTGTGGCGCGGGCTCGCGTTCAACGATCTGCAGGCGATCTCGACCGACCACTGTCCGTTCTGCATGAAGGAGCAGAAGACACTTGGCGAGGGCGACTTCTCGAAGATTCCCAACGGCGCGCCCGGCATCGAGACGCGCATGAGTCTGGTCTATGACGGCGGCGTCCGCAGCGGACGGATTTCACTCAACCGCTTCGTCGAGCTCACGTCGACATCGCCGGCCAAGATCTTTGGTTTGTTTCCGCGTAAAGGGACGATCGCACCAGGTTCGGATGCCGACATCGTCGTGTTCGATCCCGAAAAGAAGATCACGCTATCCGCACGGACGCTGCACATGAAGGTCGACTACAACCCGTACGAGGGACGAGAGGTCACTGGCGCCACTGACACGGTGGTCTCGCGCGGACGCGTGATCGTCGATGGTGGGACGTTCACCGGGCGTGTCGGCGCCGGATCCTTCCTGAAGCGAAGCCCGCGATGACCGGCGCCGAAATCGTCGCGCTCACCAAGCAGCACACGATCTTCGAATGGGCCGTCCAGGGAGCGGTCGATCCGATCCCGGTGGCGCGCGCGAAGGGCGTGTACTTCTGGACGCCCGAGGGCAAGCGGTTCATCGACTTCAACAGTCAGCTGATGTGCGTGAACATCGGCCACAGCGATCCGCGAGTCGT
>DASRJR010000286.1:0-3199 GCA_035649395.1 Vicinamibacterales bacterium | reverse complement strand
CACGCGGGTGACGAGCTCGGCAGCCTCGAGACGCTGCACGATGCCGGTCACGGTTCCAGGATCCAGATGCAGGAGCGTGGCGAGCGCTCCGACGCCAATCCCCGGTTGGCGCCCGATGAATCGCACCGCCAGGCGTTGCGGTGCGGTCAAGCCGAGGCGGCCGACCATCCGCGTGGACACGCTGTGGAGCTGGTGATCGACCGCCCAGAGCAGGCGAATGAAGTCGAGCGCGCGATCGGGAGCCGGCATCACCGCTCGCGAACGGCGCTCAGTCCTGCTCGCGCCGGCTGGCGCGATCCATCTGGACGAGCACGACGAACACGACAATGAACGCGAGGGTGCTGAGGAATGCGATCGTTTCAAACATACTTGGTACTCCAAGTATATCGCACGGGAGTCCTCGCGGCGAGTCTCGCGGCTACCCCCTCCGCCGCGGGGCGGTTATCGGTAGACCGAGATCGCAATCTCCATCAGCGTGTCGGTCGGCAGCTCCTGGCTCGCAATCAGAAAGAACCGGCCGTTGTCGTGCCAGGTGACGACCGCAGGCAGGCGGCCGTCGATGTCGTCCGGCGGCGGTTCGGGGCCGTGCTCGTACAATCGAGCCTCGTGATGTGCAATCACGACGGGTTGCGGTGAGCGGCCGTACGTCACCTCGAGTGCCAGGCGTTTCGCCTCGTCCGAGCCGGGGTGGGACTGGCTCAACACGAAGTCGCCGTAGTGGGCTTCGAGCGTGCGACCGGTCAGTTCGAGCTCTCGCTGTCGGTGATCGCGGAGATGCACACGGAGGGACCGCAGCGCACGTCCCGCCGTGTATGCCGGCTCACTCGGCGCGAACGAGAGCAGTCGACGCGCGTCGTCCCATGAACGCGCCGATGCGAAATGGACGTTCGCCGACATGGGATGAATCTTAGCGGCTGGTGCAATCGTCTCCGCTGTTAAACTTCGACCGCCAGATCCTGGGCCCTGGGGCCTGAGGCCCCAGGGCCTGAAGGGAGATTCGGATGGAGCATCTCATTGACGATCTCGTGACCGACTTCGAGCGTGGCCGGCTCACGCGCCGAGAGCTGGTGCAGACGCTTGCGGCGGTGGCCATTGCTGGCTCGGCCGCCCCGGCGTCGGCGGCGGCGCTCAAAGCCGGCAGCATCAACCACACGTCGGTGCTCGTGAGCGACATGGCGCGATCGATCGACTTCTACAATCGCGTCTTCGGCTTGTCGGTGCTGAACGAGGACAAACCGAACAAGATCTCGCGGCTCGGCATTGGCGGGAAAGTGCTCGTGTCGCTGCGGGTCGAGCCGCCGCCGGGGTTGATCGACCACTTTGCGATCGGCGTCGAGAACTTCAATCGCGAAGCGGTGACCGCATCGCTCAAGGAGCAGGGTCTGACGCCGCGCGAGAATCTCGAGTTCGGATTCCACGTGAAGGATCCCGACGGCGCCAACGTGCAGATCACCGGAATCTGACACGTGTCAGTCCGGCGAAAGCCGGACGCTCCAGCTGTGCCGTGACCAGCTCATTCGCGCCCGAACGGCGTCAGCAGTACGATTGTGATGGGCCCCCAGAGGGAGGGATCACATGTTCGGGATCCTTGGTTGGATGTTGTTCGGTCTGGTGATCGGTGCGGTGGCGAAGCTGGTGATGCCTGGCCGCGATCCTGGCGGCATCATCGTCACGATGCTGCTCGGCATTGTCGGTGCGGTCGTGGGCGGGTTCGTCGGCCGTGCCATGGGCTTGTATCAGCCTGGCGAGCCGGCGGGGTTTTTCATGGCGACGCTCGGTGCGATCGTGCTGTTGTTCATCTATCGCCTCGCGTTCGCCCGGAGCAAAACCACAATCTAGAATCAGCTCACTCGGCTTGCTATCCTCTGGCCGTGTCGTCCTGCAGCGCGCCAATCGCCAGAGTCGCTTTCTGCCTCGCGCTCGGTGTCGTGCTTGGCGGCGCGGTCGATGCCCAGTGGCTGAACTATCCGGCCAAGGGCACGCCGCGCTTGCCGGACGGCAAACCTGATCTCAACGCGCCCGCCCCGCGGGCCGCTGACGGCACGCCGGACCTCTCCGGCATCTGGGAAGTCGTCGGCGATTTGGTGATGCCGACGGACGGCCGCATCCGATCCAAGTACGTCTACAACATCGCCGCGGATCTGCCTGACGGCGCGCCGTTCCTGCCGTGGGCGAAGGCGTTACACGACGAGCGCACGCGCACCCTCGGCGTTGGCGCACCCACCGAGACGTGCCTCCCACATGGCATACCCGACGCGATGCTGACACGACAGCTGCCGTTCAAGATCATGCAGAACCCGGGCGTGACGATTGTGCTGTTCGAGGAGTTCAACAACTGGCGGCAGATCTTCACGGATGGACGCCCGCTGCCGGTCGATCCACAGCCCGCTTGGTTAGGCTACTCGGTCGGCCGCTGGGAGCGAGAGACGTTCGTCGTCGAGTCGGCCGGGTTCAACGACAGGTCGTGGCTGGATGCCGGCGGCACGCCGCACACGGAGGCGCTGCGCACGACCGAGCGTTTCCGGCGTGTCGATTTCGGCCATCTCGAAGCACAGTTCACGTTCGACGATCCAAAGGCATTCACCCGGCCGTGGTCCGCGTCAGTCACGTTCAATCTCCTTCCTGATACCGAGCTGCTCGAGCACTTCTGCGACAACGAGAAATGGTCCGGCAAGCGTCGTCCGTGACTCTCCAAGCTGAGCAGAAGGACGAGGGGACGAATAGCGGTCTGCTGGTGTGAGTGGTGGGACTCTTGCACAAACAGTGTGCAACGTGTCTCTCGACGCTGATCGGCCGAATAACATACGGAAACGCTCGGCCTCTGCATGACCGAAAATACCTGTCCACGATGTTCCAGTCAGGGCCGCCTGCTGGTGGAAAGCAGTAAGGACGCGGTCGTGGACTACTTCCGGTGCGATCGGTGCGGACATGTCTGGAACCGCGACAAGAAGAATCCCCATGCGCCGGCGCGCGACGTCACCATCCGCGTGACGAGGAAGCTGTGAGCACGATCATGAGACACAGGTTGCTCGCCCTCCTGCTGATGCTGCCCATTACTGCTGCCGCGCAGCAGCCGACGCCCAACCCCGATTCGGTCGTCGTGGCGTCCGGGCAGGGCGTCGTCTTCGCCGCTCCAGACCGAGCCTGGATCACCATCTCGGCGGAGACCAGAGCGTCAAGCCCGCGCGAGGCGCAGCGG
>DASRJR010000285.1:0-4605 GCA_035649395.1 Vicinamibacterales bacterium | reverse complement strand
TCGGCAGGCGTCGTGCATTGGGGCCGCGCACGCGAATGGAGGCTGCAATGAATCGTGTGCTGATAGGGCTCGTGGCGCTCACCGCGTTGAGTGCGGGCACGCCGATCCAGGGACGCGGCGACGCGCAGTCGATCGAACGGCCGTTCACGGAAGGCGGACTCGTCCGGTTCAACCTTGCTTCAGGCGACTACGACGTGCGCGCCGGCGCGAACGATCGCATCCGCGTCGAATGGTGCGCGAGCGGCGACGCCAGGGTCACAGATCTGAACAAGCTGTCGGTCGATGTCAACGTGTCGGGGAGCACCGCAATCGTGTCGACCGACGGTCCGACGAAGCACGTGCGGTTCACGATCGAGATTCCAGAACGATCGGACATGTATCTGCGCATGCGGGCCGGCGACATGCGGGTCGATGGCATCGAGGGCAACAAGGACATCAGGATGACCGCCGGCGACCTCACCATCGGCATCCGTCCGGCGTCGCTCTGGCGCGCGCATGCGTCGGTGACGTTTGGCGATCTGAATGCGCGGCCGCTGCGCATCTCGAAAGGCGGCATCAAGCGCTCGTTCCAATGGATCGGCGCCGGCACGTACACCCTCGACGCGCGGCTGTTTGCCGGCGATCTGACCTTGTCGCACGACTACGGCACGCGCTAGGCCGACGTAGAGCGGGGCTTCAGCCCCCGCGAGCGTTGCCGACATGATCCGCCGCACCGGCACGGACACCCGGACCGCGATCGCGTGCGCTCACGCCGGGAAACTGACCTGCACTCGTACCCTGCCGCTTCCCGCGCGTCTAGTTGCTGACTCGTCACGCCAGTTGACAGGTGGCTCGAAACGACGTCGCTGATTCGTGCAACTCGAACGCATGAAGGGAAGACGCGCGGATGAATCGTTCCGGTCAGTTTCCGGCTTCGCCGTGCAGTCGGCGTGGCTTACGCGATCGCCGTCCGGGTGTCCATGCCGGTGCAGCGTCGCGCGATCCAAGAGTTGCCCGCCTCGCGCGCAGCGCGCCCGCACCTCGCGCGCGAAGCGCGCGCCTGCACCTCGCGAGGCGGCAGCCGAGCGCCGCACCTCGCGAACGAAGTGAGCGTCGCACCGCGCACCTAATCCAGCTTGGGCGGCGCGCGGCGTTTTGTTGCTTGTTCGAACGCGTAGGCGAGCTCGATCAGGCGTGGCTCGCTGCAGGCGAGGCCGGTGAAGCTGACGCCGAGTGGCGCGGGCTTCGGGTCGAAGCCGGATGGCATCGAATCGTTCGGCACGGTACCGAACGGCACGATGACGGTCGGGTAGCCGGCCCTGGCGGCGATGGCGGCGCCGGTGTTGCTCGCGAAGATGAGCGCGTCGAGCTTGTGAGTGCGCATCACCGCGTCGATGCCTTCAGTGCGTGACAGCGCCAGGTCCTTCGCACGATCGGCCTCGTAGCGCGCCCGATCCGCCGCCACGTCCATCTCGTCGGAGTTGTCGAGATTCGCCTGGCCGAACTTCAGCGTGCCGGCGCGCTCGTGCGCTCGATTCCACGCGCGGAGCTCGGTCAGCGTCTTCACCGGTGCGCGACCGCCGAGCGAGGCCAGCCACGCATTGAAATCGCGCTTCATGCCGTACTTGAACACGACCGAGCAGTCATCGTCCCGGCTCTTGGCGTCGGCGGAGCCGTTGCACACCGGCCACCGCATCAGGCTGCGTGCCGGATCTGTCGTGACGATCGACGGCACGTCGGCGGGATCGACCACCGTCGCCCCTTGCGCCCGCATCGCCGCGATCGCATCGGCCATTACCGCCTTCTGCGCCGCGTTCAGCCCGCCATCCACTCGTTTCTCACCCGGGACCGGCGCCGCGTCGTAGTAGAACGCACGAGGGACGCCGATCCGCGCGCCCTTGAGCCCGTCGCGTTTGAGAAAGCGCGTGTAATCGCGGTTGGGTGGCGGCATGCAGGCGGACGTTGCCGCGTCGTGAGCGTCGGGCGACGCGCCCTCGAGCGCTCCCAGCATGGTGGCGGCGTCAGCGACCGTCCGTGCCATTGGACCGGGTGTGTCTTGCTCGGCGGCGATCGGAATCACCCCGTACCGGCTAATCCGTCCAAGCGTGGGCTTGATCCCCACGAGCATCGTCTGGTTCGACGGGCTGAGGATGGAGCCGGACGTCTCGGTCCCGACGTTTGCTACCCAGAAGCTCATCGCCGTGCCGATGCCCGAGCTCGAGCCGCCAGTGCTGAGCACCGGCCGGCCGTCGAACGTGGCATCGCGCGGATCGCGCCGCGGGTCGTAGGGGTTGAACGCAAAGCCGGCCAACGAGTTGTAATTCGGCGGCATTCCGTCGGCGACCCAATTGGCGAGCTCCGTCATCGTCGTTTTGGCGAGGATGATCGCGCCGGCCTGGCGCAGGTGCGTCGTGAGCGTCGCCTCGTAAGGAGGAATGAGGCCCGCGAAGGCGAGCGCGCCCCCGGTCGTCGGCATGTCGGTCGTGTGAATGTTGTCCTTGAGCGCGACCGGGATGCCGTGGAGCGGACTGCGCACCCGGCCCGTGCGGCGCTCACGATCCCGCACGTCGGCCTCGTCGAGCGCGCGCGGATTCACGTACAGTGTGGCGTGCAGGCGGGATTCGTAGGTCGCGATGCGGGCGAGCGACTGCGACACAATCTGCCTCGACGTGACGCGACCGCTGTCGAGCGCGGCGCGCATGTCGGCAATCGTGGCTTCGACTACCGAGAACGGCGCGCGGGTGGCGCGACTGGGCGACTGCGCCGCCACGGCGACCGCAGTCAGCACGAGCGCAGCGGCGACGCGAATCATCGGCACAGAATGTTACGCGAAGGCGGCGCTCGGGGCACCCGAGCACCCACCAACTCATGAACCAGAATCAAAGCACCCGTCCAGCGGAGCACACGCGAACTGCGCTCATCACCGGCGCCTCCGCCGGTATCGGCGCGGCATTCGCCGATGTGTTCGCATCGAACCGGTTCGATCTCGTCATCACCGCCCGGCGCGAGGAACGTCTTCGACAGGTCGCCGACCAGGTCAGGCGACGGCACGGCGTTCGAGTCGCGGTGATCACCGCGGACCACGCGCTGCGCGAGACGCCGCGCCAGCTGTGCGACGAGATCGCCAAGCTCGGCGTCAAGGTCGACGCGCTCGTGAACAACGCCGGCTACGGCGTGCCAGGCACCTATGTGGCCTCGACGTGGGAGCGACACGACGAGATGATGCAGGTGATGGTCAACGGCCTCGCGGAGCTGACGCATCACCTGCTGCCGGGGATGCTGGCTCGGCGCTACGGCCGAATCATCAACGTCGCGTCGCTGGCGGGCCTCGTGCCCGCGCCCGCCGGACACACGCTGTATGCGGGGTCGAAGGCGTTCGTGATCAAGTTCTCGGAGGCGCTGGCCCATGAAGTGCGATCGCATGGCGTCCATGTCACGGCGCTGTGTCCCGGATTCACCTTCAGCGAATTTCACGACGTCACCGGTACTCGCGAGCAAATGAAGCGGCTGCCGTCGTGGATGTGGATGGACGCGTCGACCGTCGCGCAACAGGGCTACGACGCGGTGATGGCGGGCACGCCGATCTACATCAACGGACGCGTGAACCGTACGATCGAGAAGATGGTCCGGTACATCCCGAGGGGCGTGGTGACGGCAATCGGTCGTCGAGTGGGCAAGACGTACCGAAAAGCGTGAAATGCCGGGCCTGAAGAACAGGCCCGGCCGACACGTACCTTCGCCGTCTATTCCTCGGGAACGTGGAGGGGAGTCCGCGCAGTCTGTTCTGCGCGTGATCCGGGATCGTTACTACTACCGATGCCTGGACCCTGGAACACGCATCCGAGCCTGCGAGGGCGTTTCGACGAAGAGTATCCAGACGACCTGCGCGTGATTGCACACGACGGCGGTCCGCGCTTCAGCCGTGTGGCGCCCGAGGTCGTGTGGGTGCGCGTCACGGGCGGCGACGGTGACGTGTGGACTGGGAATGTGCTCGGTCGCTCGCATCGCCTGTCGAGTGACGGGAGCCAGTCGATACGCTTCACCGTGCCCAACAGCCGCGCTCTGCCGGTGATGGTGAGCGACAGGTATTTGGAAGAGCGTCAGAACTGGGTCGTGCATCCCTGCGATCGATGCGGCATCACCGAATTGTTCGACCCACCCTCCGACCTGATTCGTGCCGTTTTCGAGACCGAGCCCGACCGCATCGACGCCGCGGGGTTCACCGCGCTCTGCGGCTGGTGTGGTGGAAGTCAGTTCGTCGAACGCGCTCGTGGCCCGCGACATCCCATATGTCAGTGGCTCGGGGAACTTTGGGTTCGCCTCGCTGCGTTGTTTGCGCCGGGCCTGAAGGCCCGGCCTACACTGTCTTTAAGCGCGAAGTGTAGGCCGGGCCATTAGGCCCGGCGTAATCAAACCGCGAACCAAGACATGCGCACCCTGATTTCGAGCGGCAGTCCGTACGAACCCAAGGTCGGCCTCTCGCGCGCGGTCCGAGTAGGACCGTTCGTTTCCGTCGCGGGCACCGCGCCGATCGGAGCAGACGGTCAGACCGTTGGCGTTGGCGATCCCGCTGCGCAGGCACGACGATGCCTCGAGATTATCGCTGCCGCACTCGAGAAAGCAGGC
>DASRJR010000284.1:0-5380 GCA_035649395.1 Vicinamibacterales bacterium | reverse complement strand
CGCATCAATCAGCTGTCGCAGGACGTGCTCCGCGTCCAACAAGGGTCGCTCTATCCGGCGCTGCAGCGCCTCGAGCGCGAAGGTTGGATCACGGCGACGTGGGGCGCGTCGGAGAACAATCGGCGCGCGCGGTTCTACTCGTTGACGAAAGCAGGCCGCGCACAGCTGCAGCGGCAGGAAGCCGGCTGGGAACGGCTGTCGAGCGCCATCGCGCTCGTGCTGAGAACGGCGTAGGTGCCAAGTGCGATTCTTCCGGCGCCTCGCCGTCCTGCTCCGCGAATGCGTCAGCCCTGGCTCCCTCGACGATGACGTCGCAGAGGAGCTGCGCTTTCATCTCGAGCGCCAGATCCAGGAGAACATGCGCGCCGGCATGGCAGCCGGCAACGCCCGACGCGCGGCCCACCTGACGATCGGCAATCTCCAGTCGTTCCGCGAGGAATCGCGCTCGGCGCGAGCGGGCGCACTGATCCATCAGGCAGGGCGTGACGTTGCGTTCGGCATCCGTCTCCTGCGTCGGTCGCCAGGACTCGCGATCACCAGCGCTCTGGTCGTGGCCCTCGGCATCGGCACCACGACCGCCATCTTCAGCCTCGTCTACGGCGTGATTCTCCGGCCGCCGCCCTATGCGGCTCCGGATCGATTGGTCGCGATCTGGACTCGCGTTCCGAAGTCACCGCAGCGCGTGCGCGTGAATCCCGCCGACCATCGCGAGTGGCGGACGAGTGCCACCGTGTTCGAGGACATCGCGCTGGCCAACGCGCCGCAGAATTTCAATCTGATCGGTTCGGGCGAACCCGAGCGGATCGTGGCGGCGCGGTTGTCGTCGAACCTCATCTCAGTGCTCGGCGTGCGCCCTGCGCTCGGTCGATCCTTCACCGAGGAGGAAACACGGATCGACAACGACCGCGTCGCGCTGCTGAGCGACGGCCTGTGGCGACGGCGGTTCGGCGGCGATCCATCGATCGTCGGCCGCACCATCGACTTGAGTGGAATCCAGTACGGAGTCGTCGGCGTGATGCCACCGGATTTCCACTTTCCCGAGCGCGACTACCAGCTGTGGATTCCACTCACGATCAATCCGCGGCTGCTGACCAGAGAGATCGCGGCCTACGACCACTTCGCGGTGGCGCGTCTCAGGCCGGGCGTTCGCCTCGACGAGGCGCAGCGGGAGATCAGCGCGATCGCGCACCGCCTGGAAGCGGCGTATCCCGCCACCAACCGCGGCGTCCGCGTCGAAGTACTCCCGCTGCTCGAGGAGTCGATCCGCTTCGTGCGGCCCGCACTGTACGCGATGCTCGCGGCCGTCTCCTGCCTGCTCCTGGTCGCGTGTCTCAATCTGGCCGGCCTGCTTGGCGCGCGGGCGGTTGCGCGAACGCGGGAGTTCACCGTGCGATTGGCGCTCGGCGCCTCGCGCGGCCGCCTCATGCTGCAAACCCTGGCCGAAGTGTCGCCGATCCTGGCACTCGGCGGCATCGCGGGCATCGCCGGCGCGCGCGCGGCCGTTGCGGCCTTCATCCCGATTGCTCCCACGGCCCTGCCTCGTGTCGAGAGCATCGACGTCAACCTTGTGGTGCTGGCGTTCGCGAGCGGCATCCTGATCCTGACTGGCATCGTTGCCGCGGTTGTGCCCGCGGTGCACGCCTGGCGCAGTGCCTCGATGCCGATCGACGGGCGAGTCGCCTCACTGTCGCGCCAGCGAGCGGAGATGCGCGGCGTCCTCGTCGTCGCCCAACTCGCGTTGACGCTGCCGCTGCTGGTTGGCTCCGTGGCTCTGGTGAGAAGCGTTGCGACCCTGCTGAATATCGATCCGGGGTTCCGTACGACGAACGTGCTGAGCCTGCACGTGGCGATTCCCCGTTCGAAGTACCGGACCGACGAGCAGATCGCCACGCTTTACACGCGCATCGTCGATCGCGTCGGGGCGCTGCCGGGTGTGGTCGCTGCCGCGATGATCAATCGGCTCCCGCTTGCGCCCGGCAACCAGGTGATGGCGTTCGAGCTCGAAGGTGTGAGCGGCGAGCCGGTCTCCCTGCAGTCGCGATCGATCACACCTGACTACTTCCGCACGATGAGCGTCGCGATCCAGCAGGGGCGCGGCTTCACCGATGCCGATCGTACCGATGCACCGCTGGTCGGCATCATCGACGATCGCACCGCCCAGACGCTCTGGCCCGGCCAACCCGCGGTCGGCAAGCGGTTCCGTGTGTCGCTGCCCGGGCAGCAGGCCGCGTCGGGTCAGATTGTCGGCGTTGTCGCGCGTATCCGCCACGCCGGGCTCGACAGCGACAGTGATCGGCAGATGTACTTGAGCCATCAGCAGTTCACTGACGGTCGCAGTGCGCTCGTCGTTCGTAGCGCTGGGGACGTCAGCGGCATCACGCCCGCGGTCCTTCGCGCGATTCGCGACATCGATCCCGAACAACCCGTGTACGACGTGCGATTGATGGACGATGTGCTCGGGCGATCAGCGGCGCAGCGATCGCTGAGCATGACGCTCGTCACCGTGTTCGCGCTCGCCGCACTCGTGATCGCCAGCATCGGCCTCTACGGCGTTGTCGCGCACGGCGTCGTCGAACGTCGTCGCGAGATCGGCGTCCGGCTCGCGCTCGGGGCAGCGCGGTCAGATGTCTCGAGGTTGGTGCTCCGCCAAGGGGGGCGGCTCGCCGCTCTCGGCGCGATCATCGGTCTCACTGGAGCCGTTGCGCTGATGCGAGCGCTGGAGCGACTGTTGTTCGGCGTTGCGCCATTGGATCCTGCGACGTTCGTCGCCGGAGTCGCGCTGCTCGCCGCCGCCGCGTTACTGGCGAGCTATTTTCCGGCTCGCCGCGCCGCGTCGCTCGATCCGGCCGTCGTTCTTCGAGCCGACTAGGTCGGGCGCGTCGCTCGTACCCGCGTTTGCGCCATTTCTCACAAGTAGTCTGCCCGTGCGCCGACTGATCTGTATGCCGCTAAATGCAAGCATCGGTTAGCGGTTGACACGCCCCCGCGATCCCGATTCAATGTTTTCCGCCCCATTCGGGCATCCGGCAACGGCCGGATGGCGTGGGTGACCGACAGGGGCCAGTCGTTAGCGGCGGCTGATACTACCGAAGGCAACTTGGGCGCGGGGGCCTCATGACAGCGAAGTTCATTGGAGGTAAGGAATGCGTCGACTCGTAAGGATCGTGCCGGTCGTGGCGCTGGCGGTGTTGCTGCCGACCATCGCATACGCGCAGGCCACGATCACGGGAACGGTCAAGGACACTTCAGGCGCGGTGCTTCCAGGCGTGACAGTGGAAGCGTCGAGCCCGGCACTTATCGAAAAAGTCCGCACCGTCGTCAGCGACGGTACCGGTCAGTACCGCATCGTCGATCTCCGCCCCGGCACGTATACGGTGACGTTTACGTTGACCGGCTTCAATACCTTTAAGCGCGAAGGGGTCGAGCTG
Organism: Vicinamibacterales bacterium; assembly: GCA_035649395.1. Lineage (GTDB taxonomy): Bacteria > Acidobacteriota > Vicinamibacteria > Vicinamibacterales > UBA2999 > Gp6-AA40. The sequence continues at coordinate 1,952 of DASRJR010000284.1, read as the reverse complement.
ACCGGCGCGCTGACTGCGACGATCAACGCCGACATGAAGGTCGGCGCGCTCGAGGAGACGGTGACGGTCACCGGCGAGAGCCCGATCGTCGACACACAGAGTGTGAGACGACAGACGGTCATCAGCGGCGACGTGATGAAAGACCTGCCCGCCGCACGATCGTACGCGGGCGTGATGTTGCTCATCCCGTCGACCATTACGCAGGCAGGCGCCAACCTCGATATTCAGGTCTCGCCCGGCATGCTGGTCTTCGGCGGCGCCGGCGGCCGCAACAACGAGGCGCGTATTCAGGTGGACGGCCTGAACACCGGCGCGGCGTTCAATGGCGCGGGCGTCTCGAGCTACATGGTCGACATCAGCAATGCGCAGGAGATTGCGACGACGACGTCGGGCGGTCTCGGCGAAGCGGAAGTCGGCGGACCGTCCTTCAGCATCGTGCCGAAGACGGGCGGCAACGAGATCCGTGGCAGCTTCTATCAGTCGAACGTGACCAAAGGGATGGTCGGCACCAACTACAGCGACGAACTGAAGAATGCGGGCCTGGCGACGCCAGGAAAGCTGTTCAAGCTGTGGGACTCCAACGTCGGCGTCGGCGGACCGATCAAGAAGGACCTGTTGTGGTTCTTCTTCCAGTTCCGCGATCAGGGGAGCCATCGCACCATCCCCGGCATGTTCGCGAACAAGAACATGGGCGACCCGACCAAGTGGACCTACGAACAGGATCTCACCCGCCCGGCCGTGGCAGCGGGCAGCTGGCGGAATGCGTCGCTGCGGCTGACCGCGCAGCCGACGCCGAAAAACAAGTTCGGCGTCTTCTGGGATCAGCAGATTCCCTGTCAGGGCGCGGGCGTGCTCGGTTCCGATCAGGGCTGCCGTCACTCGGGCGATAACGAGATCATCTGCGGCGCGGCTGGCGCGTCGAATCCACCCTGCAGCCCGACCGCTGCACCGGAGAACGGCACGTACCTGAGTGGCTACGGTCAGCGCGTGCAGCAAGCGACGTGGACCTCGCCGATGACCAACAAGCTGCTGCTCGAAGCGGGCTTCGGCACCTACTGGAGTCAGTGGGGCGGCACACCGCATCCAGGCAGCAACTTCACCGAGCTGATCGGGATGACCGAGCAGTGCAGCGGCGGTTGCCCCGTCAACGGCAACATCGCCAACTTGGCGTATCGCTCGGGCACCTATCGACAGAACTTCCAGGGCACGCTGGGATGGCGCGGATCGGCCTCCTACGTGACCGGCGCGCATAGCATGAAGTTCGGGTACCAGGGCGGCCACCTGATCGACAACCAGTACACCTACACGAACGATCAGTACCTCACCTTCCAGGTCAACAACGGCATTGCGAATCGCATCACCGAAGCGATCAACCGGATTCCGTTGCAGCAGCGCGTGCGGTACGCGTCGTTCTACGGTCAGGAATCGTGGACGCTCGGACGGGTCACGCTGCAGGGCGCGCTGCGGTACGACCGCGCCTGGAGCTACTTCCCGGAAGTGACGATTGGACCCGTTCGTTTCCTGCCGACGCCGATTCACTACGACAAGACGGACGGCGTGACCGGCTACAACGACCTCACGCCACGCGCCGGGCTGGCGTGGGATCTGTTCGGGACCGGGAAGACGTCGCTCAAGGTCAACTTCGGCAAGTACCTGCAGGCGGCGCAGAACGGCCTTGCCTACGGGGCGCTTCGTCCGAGCGGGCGTTTGACGACGACCGTGACGCGCAACTGGACCGATACCGACAACGACTTCATTCCGGACTGCGACTTGTCGAATCCGCTGGCCAACAACGGCGGCGATGCCTGCGCGCAGATCAGCGACCTGGGGTTCGGCACCGAGAGGTTCACGAGCGATCTCGACTCCGAGCTGCGCAGCGGCTGGGGCGTGCGTCCGGGCGACTGGCAGATCGGTGCGTCGATCCAGCAGCAGTTGATGCCGCGCGTCTCCGC
>DASRJR010000283.1:0-18915 GCA_035649395.1 Vicinamibacterales bacterium | reverse complement strand
CCGCGGTCGGCGAGCATCACCAGGTGCGCGTAGTGGATCGACATCAGCGGCGACAGGAAGAGCGCCTTCGCATCCTCGAAGTTCTCGTTGAGAACCTGCGTCACGTACTCGGGATCGAAGCGCACGAGCTGAGTATAGCGCCCTGAACGACCGGCGCCAGCGGTTCACCGTTCACAGTTCAGGGTTCAGAGTTCCGCGTTCCCAGTTCGATGTTCGCGGTTCAGCGTTCGCGCTTCGGGTTCGCGTCCGTCGTTCGCGCGAACGCGAAGCGGGAACCGATGAACAGTGAACCTAGAACCGAGAACGGGGAACCCTGAACCTTGAACGATGAACGGTGAACTACTGGCGCGCTCAGGCCGCGCTGCGCTTCCGCGGCGTATCGACGCGGTCCGGCGGCGCGAGCGGCGCGCGGGACAGGACGAACCGGGCAAGGTCGGCGGTGAGCAGGGCGCGGCAGACGTGCTCGCCGACGCCGAGACGCGCGTCGAGGACGTCGGCGGTCAGCTGTCGCGCAATCGCATCGCTCGCCCACAGCGGACTGACGACGGCCCGGTGATGCGCGATCTGCGCGCTGCCGAGGGGGCGCCCCGACCAGTGCAAATGGAGCGTGACCGCGTCGAACGAGGTCGCGTCGTCAATGGCGCCGATCCCGTTGACGAGATCGATGTTTCGTTCGGTCACGCGCATCGGGAGGCGGCGACGCGCCGACGGGACCGCGACCGCCGTGCACCGCGCTCGCACGATCGCCGACGGCTCGAACACATGCGTGTACGTCGTGGCGCTGCTGCGGCCCGGACGCCAGAACGCGACGTTCGCGCTCGCCCGCTCGAGCACCGCCCGCATCGACGATTCCACCGAGCTCGAGTCGAGCTGCACGCGCGACCACTCGCGGCAGAACGGGGCGCCGGCAGGCAAGGTCGAGCGAAACGGCTTCTGAATCGATCGCGGCAGCGCCAGACCGGTCACCGTCATGACCTCGGGGTCCGACAGGAAGATCTGCACGAGCCGCGATACCCATCGCGGATCGACGATCGCTTCGCCGTCGGTAATCGCCAGGATGTCGCCTCGGCATTCGTCGACGGCGCATCGCGGCGAGGTGCCGGCGCCGGTTGCCGCGCTGTAGCGCACCTGTGGGTAGCGCTCGCGGACGAGTCGCTCGACGCGCGTGCGATCATCGGACGCATCGACGACGACGAGGTCGAGCGGCGCGTAATCCAGACGCTGAAGCGAGTCGAGACACGGCTCGAGCCGGCTGGCGCGTGTGGTGTTGCACACGGCGACGGTGACGAGCGGACCGCTGTTCGATTCCTGCGGCGTCGACTGCAGCACCGCCGTCAAGTCGAGCGTGCGCGGCGGCGCGCCATTCTCCAGCGCCCGTTCGGCCAGCACGAGCGCGCACGACCAGGCGTGCTGTTCGAGCAATTGCCGCAGCAGCGTGGACACATCGACGCGTCCGCCAGTCACCGGCGCGGCACCCCAGCCAAGCGGACGACCGTGCAGCCGGAACAACGCGAGCACCGAGTCCGCATCGCCTAACGCAGTCGTGTCGGGAAACGCGCGGGTGATTTCGAAATCGAGAACGGCGGCGGACGTCGACATGGACAGAACTGATCTCTCTTGCTGCTTTACTGCTCTACTGCTCTATTGGACCGCTCTGCGCGATTCTTCGTTGCATTGCATCGCTCGGAGCGGCTCCTAGGCCGCTGTCGTCAATATCGGCAGCGACCTCGGCCGGCTTATTTGTGCAAGAGAGATGCCGCGTCAGGACGTCTGCAAAACCGTGCCCTTCAACCAGGCGTTCAGCCGTTCGGCCTGAATCGGTGTCGCAATCGGGTCCATTTCGATGCGCCAAAGACGCATCGGTTCGGCGCCCAACGTCAGGTTGAGATCGAGGATCCGCTCGCGACGGGCGACCAGCAGCGACACGCGCTGGCCCGGGCTGTATTGTTCGAGCCGCTGCTCGAGTCGATCGGCACGCACACGAAAGTCGTCGATGGCGAGGATTTCGTCGTCCACGTTGAGACCGGCTTTCCAGGCGGGCGTGTCGCGCTTGACCTGAGTCACGACAAGGCGACCCTCCTCGATTTTCGTGAGCGCACCGAGCCACGCCTTTTGACGTTCGCCCGGCCGCGGCGTCTCGGGTGTGAACCGCAGCCCGAAGTAGTCGATCGCCTCGGCATATTTCAGTTCGGCCGTGCCGTCGATGGCGTCGCTCCAGAACGCGGCGAGCGATCGGCCGCTCATGTCTTCGACCACGCCGCGGAACTGCTGCGGCGTGAATCCGCGACTGCCGGAGTAGATCCCGTACGCCGTGCGCAGCGCCTCGTCCAGGCTCTTCGTCCCTCCGCTGCCCCGTCTGATCATGGCGTCGAGCAGAAACGCGATGACGCATCCCTTCGTGTAATAGCTGACCGACGTGTTCGGCGAGTTCTCGTCGGGCCGGTAGAGTTTGATCCACGCGTCGAACGAGGCGAGCGCGGCCGACTGCACGCGCCGGCCTGGCGTCGTCTGCAGCGACTCGATCTTTTCAGACAGCGCCTCGAGGAATTCGTCGCGCGTCGTCAGCCCGGCACGGTGCAGGAGCAGGTTGCCGTAGTACTCGGTGATGCCTTCGATCACCCACAAGCTGCGGGTGTGCGCCTCTCGTTCGTAGTCGAACGGCCCGAGCTCGATCGGACGCAGCCGCTTGACGTGCCACACGTGAAAGAGCTCGTGGCTGACCAGCTCCAGCCAGCTGACATACGCCTTCCGCGTCCGCGTCGCCCATCGACTCGCCATCAGCACCGCCGAATTGCGATGCTCGAGGCCGCCGGTCGCTTCGGTGAGCAGGTTCAGCAGCACGTACTTGTCGTAGGGAAGCGAGCCCCACATCCGTAGATGCTCGCGCGCGATCGCCTCGACATCTCTGACGGCACGGGCGCCGTCGAACACGCCGCCTTCGCCTTCGTTGACGAGCAGGTGCGTCACACCGTCGACGATGAATTCGTACACGCTCGGATTGCCCAGCAGGATCGGCGAGTCGACGAGGGTGTCGTAATCAGGCGCGACGTATCGGTGCGGTTCGCCCGTCTCGGGCAGGCCGGTCACCGAGCGTGCCCAGCCTTCGGCCGGAATGGCGGTGACCTCGTGCGGTCGCACGACACCATCGGCCAGCGTGAGGAACGTCGGCGCACCGTTCAGCAGCGCAAACGACGACTCGATCCAGTTGGTCCTCACCGACATCTCGCGGCCGTACACGCGGTAGCGCACGACGATCGACGGCCCACCGCCGGTCGCGATCTTCCAGCGATTCTTGGCGATCTTCTCGACCGCCAGTTCGCGGCCATCCGGGCTTTCGGCCGATACCGCCTCGACGTGCCGCGAATACTCGCGGACCAGATACGAGCCTGGCGTCCAGACGGCCATCATCATCTCGACGGCAGCGCCGTTGGCCGGTACGGTCGCCGTCACCTCGACGTAATGCGTGTGCGGCGCTGGAAAACTGAGGGTGTAACGAATCGGATCCATGGGCCTCGGCCCTATAGACTAATTCCGAGTCGACCGTGTCTCATCGCATCGTTGCACGACAACCTCGCCGTCACGTCGCCGCACCGACCGTGGAGCGCGAGCCGGCGGTCGTCGCGTCATTCTTGAGTGACGCCGCACACGTGCCCGGGGGCCACGCGGCCGGCGTGGCCTTTCCGCGCGACGAAGCGGAGGTCGCCGCGCTCGTGCGCGAGGCCGATCGCGTCCTGCCCGTCGGGGCGCAGTCGTCGTTGACTGGCGGGGCCACTCCGCGAGGCGAGATCGTCCTCAGCACGCGGAAGCTCTCCTCAATCGGTACGCCCGCGGCTGCGGAGGTCCGCGTCGGAGCCGGCGTGCAGCTGGCCGAGCTGCAACGCCGTCTCGCGGAGATCGGCCTGTTCTATCCGCCGGTACCAACGTTCGATGGGGCGTTCGTCGGCGGAACCATCTCGACCAACGCCGCCGGCGCCAATACGTTCAAGTACGGTTCGACCCGCCCATGGGTAGTGGCGATGACCGTGGTGCTCGCCAACGGCGACGTCGTCGACGTTCGGCGCGGCGACACGATCGCGTCGGCCGACGGGTTCTTCGAGATCGCGCTGACATCGGGACACCTCGCCCGCGTGCCCGTGCCTGCCTACACGATGCCGACCGTCGCCAAGCTCTCCGCCGGCTACTTCGCCAGGCCTCACATGGATCTCATCGACCTGTTCGTCGGCTCTGAAGGCACGCTCGGCGTCATCGTCGAAGCGACGATGCGCGTGATCGCGCGGCCGCGGCGCGCGGTCGCGCTCGTACGCTGCGACGGCGACGCTCAAGCGATCGCGCTGACGACGGCGCTGCGCGACGAGGCGGCGGCAGCATGGCAACGGCGCGGACCGCTCGACGTGTCGGCCATCGAGTACATGGACGGCTACGCGCTGCGAGCCGTACCGTCAGAGGCGTTCGAGCGCGCGTGGGTGGACCGACCTTCGCTCGAGTCGGTCGTGCTGATGCTGCAAGTCGAAATCGGAACCGACGAGGACGCGACGCTCCTGCGCCTCGACGAAATCGTGCGGGCAGCCGGCGTCGTCGACGACCCTGTGGTCGCCACACCCGACGACGACCGGGCGGCCCAGCGCCTGTTCGAGCTGCGAGAGGCGGTCCCGGCCAGTGTCAACGCGCGTGTCGCGGCAGCGAAAGCGCGGTCGCAGCCCGACATCGAGAAGACGGCGGGCGACCCGGTGGTGCCGTTCGACCGATTGGCGGACGCACTCAAGGTGTATCGTGCGGCCTTCGAGCGCCGGGGGCTCGACTACGCGATCTGGGGACACATTTCGGACGGCAACCTTCACACGAATCTCATTCCCTCAACGATGGAGGACGTGCTCGACGGACGCGAGGCGATCCTCGACATCGCGCGCGCGGCCATCCAGATGGGCGGCGCACCGCTGGCCGAGCACGGCGTCGGCCGTAGCGCGCTCAAGCAGCGGCTGCTTGGTGAACTGTATGGGGCTGAGGGAATCGAGCAGATGCGCGCCGTCAAGCGAGCGCTGGATCCGGAGTGGAAGCTGGCCCCGGGGGTGTTGTTCGAACCGTGAACCTCTAGTACGCGCTCCCCAGCCACCGATCCCGAAACCGGCGCTGCTCCTCGGTGAGCACCTGTCCCGCATCCTCGACCGCCACCAGCTCGCGATGCGGATCTTCAGTCAGCATCAGCGTAGCCGTGGCGCGCTGACCACGCCGCTCGAACGTCACCGTGAGGGAGTCTCCAGGCTTGCGGGCCGCAATCGCGCGCTCGAGCTCGAGTGGAGTCGTCACCTTCGCGCTGCCAATCGAGACGATCACATCGTCACGTTCGAGGCCAGCTTTGTATGCCGGTGAGCCGGATGGCACGTCGTCGACAATCCGCACACCGGTCGGCGTCTCTTGCCACCGCAGATCGCCGGCCCAGCCCCGGCCTGGGGTGCGGCGGCGCATCACGATGCCGGCCCGTTTGAGCAGCCGCTCGAAATCGACCACGTCGTGACCTTCGATGTAATGCGCGAAGAACTCGTTCGCAAACGCTGCGTCGCCAGTGAACGAGCCGAGCAACGCCTTCACATCGCCCAACGTGTAAGGAGTCTCGACGTATCCCGGCACGCGTGTGCCCGGCTTGCCGTAGCGCTCCCAGAGCGCGCGCATGAAGTCGTCGAGTGTCGCGCGTCCGTCCGTGCGATCGCGCAGGGTGAGGTCGAGACCCATCGCGATCACCGAGCCCCACGTGTAATACGAGATGAACGTGTTGTCGAAGTTGGTCCGATCGTTCGCCACCGCCTGATCGACGAACGGCGCGAGCTGGCTCATCTCGATCGGCGTACGCAGCGTCCGTCCCGGGCTGATGATCACCGCGTCGATGGCGCCGCCGAGATCCTGGAGAAACGCTCGCAGGTTGGTCAACCCGGCGCGCTTGAGTACGAGCGGCCCGTAATAGTTGGTGAAGCCCTCGGCCAGCCACAGCTCACCCGACATGTTCACGTCGTCGAGGTTGAACGGCTCCAGCGATTTCGGACGAATGCGCTCGACGTTCCAGCCGTGGAAGAACTCGTGCGAGATGCTGTCCAGCAGCTCGGCGCGGCCCGTTCGAATCTGCTCGGTCGACGTGAGCACCGTGGAATTTCGATGCTCCATCGCATCGCCACCGGCCCACGGGAGATAGTCGGCCAGGAACGTGTAGGTGTTGTTCTCGTACGGCGGGTACTCGCCAAACACGCGCAGCGCCTCGCGTACGATCGATTGCACATCGCGCGTCAGCGCATCGAGCTCCGCCTCGGTCCCGCGGTGGTGCGCGATGAACCGAAAGACCGGCGTTCGCGACTGATCGCTGACGGTGAACGTCCGCTGACTGAAGTCGCTGAATTCAGTCGGGCTGTCCATCAAATACTGCAGGTTGGGCGCGCTGAAACTGTATGAGTCCGTTCCCGGCATCAGCTGCGTCGCGACTTTCCAGGAGGTCCCCGCCGGCCGCTCGAACCGGACCTGGATCGTCCGACGCTCCTGGCCGCGCGCCCACATCACCGCGGCCGGCATGTTGATATGCGCGTGGGTGCCGTCGACGGCGAGGTACGTCCCATCGAGCCGATCGCCAAACACTTTGTAAGTGACGCGCACCGATCCTGAATGGCCGGTGACGTCCCATCCATGAGGATCGGGTCGAGTGATGGTCAACGCACGGCCGGCGTCATCGACCGCGCGGACGTCGAACACGTTCTTGGCGAAATCGTGCGCCGCGTAGCGGCCCGGTGACGAGCGGCTCATGCGAAGCTGCAACGTTCCCGTCGGCACTTCCGGGAACATGGCTTCCACCTGCATCAGATGATGTTCGCGCTCGGGAAACGAGAATTGGTAACTGAGAGGCGCTTGGGCCCAGGCGCGCGGCGCGACGACGAGGAGCATCGCAACGGTCGACCAGGGGCGCAGCCGGCGCATCGATGGATGCTACCTTACCTGGCGATCCACGCGTTCAACGTCCACGCTCGCAAGACGCGACGACACGAGCAGAACCGGCCCAGATGGCACGCGGCAATCGTGCTCGCCTCGAACGTGAATGGCTCGATCGCCGGCGGACGAGCGGCGTGACCCAACGTGATGTGTGGACGGAACCGGGCCCCGCTCGACGCCGTTCGATACCCGGTCACCCATTGCTCGTCCCGAGCGCGGGCGTCGCCACCAAAAAACGCCTGGTGATCGCCGACGTGGGCATCGAAAGGCGCCGAGACGTCGAGGACGTGGCGGTGCAGATCGACGAGCGCTGGCGTCGGCTCGACGTCCATCCATACCGACCGGCTGCCCGTCGCACCACCGGCGACGCGCACGAGCATGGTCGAAAAAGCCTGTGTCGACAGGCCGATCAGATCGAGCAGCGCTGGAACGTCGGCCGCCGCGACGAACTGCTGCAGCAGCGTGAGGTGAGGCAGATACTCGGGCCCGAGGAGAAGACCTTCTGATTCGTCGCGCGGGAGCTGCGCGCTCAGCTCGATCGCGCGTTGTGAGACATCGGCTGGCGGAAGAATGGCGATGTCGATGGCGAGTGCTGCGCTCATTGGCCGTTTTGACACACGGTCCCGAAGCTCAGACCGCGTGCCCGGAGTAACGGAATCAAACGCGCTGTCGCCTCGACCGCCTGCCGCTGGTCTCGACGCGGGGCCGACTCATCGCCGTCGTGGATGACGACGATGTCGCCGGCGTTGGCGCGCTTCGACAATCGCTTGACGATGCTGTCCGCCGTCCTGCGACGGAACCAATTCCAGTCCCACCGTGCCCAACCCCATCCGATCAGGCGGTAGTTCGCTTTCTTCAGCCCCACAAACATCTCGCCACCACGCCACCCGGCGTGCGGCCGGAAGGCCCGGCACGGTCTCGACCCGGCGAGCTGCTCGATGCGATCGGCCCTGAGCTCCAGCGCCCGGCCCAGGTCATCGGCCGACAACAGCATGAACGCACGGGACCCGGTGTGCAGCGCGACGGAGTGCCCGTCCTCGAACATCCGCCGGACCAGCGGTGCGGTCTCGTCGGTGATGTGCTCGTCGATCAGGAAGAACGTCGCGCGCGCATCCTGCTGCTTCAATACGTCCAGCAAATCCCCCGTCGTCGATGGATTCGGGCCGTCGTCGTACGTCAGGTACACCGTTGGCGGCCCGCCGCGCGGCATGTGCCACACGGCCTCATCACCGGCCATGAAGTCGAGCAGGAACGGCGCGGGTGCCGTGTGCACCAGCGCCATGAGACCGACGCCGATCAAGGTGAAGACGATCACGAGGCCGCACTCAGCGGCAACGCCCGACCGCTGAACCTCCGAATCGTCCGCAGCACCACGTCGGCCATCATGTCGAGAAACAGCGGGTCGTCGTTGACCGTCTCCGCTCGCGCCATCGGAAGGCCGAGCTCGCGGCACACGTTCGCCGCTTCGCGATCGAGATCGTAGAGCACCTCGACGTGATCGCAGACGAAGCCGATCGGGCAGAGCACCGCTGCGGCGAGGCCTGCGGCCTTTTCACGGCGAAGGTAGTCGCAGACGTCCGGCTCGAGCCACGGATCGCCTGGACGTCCGCTGCGGCTCTGATACACGAGCGCCCAATCGTCGACGCCGGCCGCAGCCGCGACAAGACGGGCGGATTCGCGCAACTGCGCTTCGTATCGAGACGAGGCGGCCATCGACGTCGGGATGCTGTGCGCGGTGAAGATCAGCCGCGCCTGCGCGCGCGCATCCGGCGGCAACCGGCCCAGCGCTGCTCGCACGTGATCGGCGTTGGCCGCGATGAAGAGCGGATGGTCGTACCAGCTGCCGACGAACGTCACGTCGACGTCGTGCCCCTCACGCCGCAGCTCGGCACGTGCGGCCGCGACGTTCTCTCGGTACTGCTGACAGCTCGAGTAGGAATGCTGCGCCGCCGCGATGAACCCGATCGCGCGCCGGGCTCCGTCGCGGTGCATGGCCCGGAGCGTGTCGGGCAAAAGCGGATGCCAGTTGCGCATGCCGACGTAGACCGGCAGCGGATGCCCCGCGGCGGCGAGCCGCGCGCGAAGACCCGCCGCTTGCCGCTGCGTCATCTCCGTGATCGGCGACACGCCGCCGAACAGCTCGTAGTGGTGCGCTACCTCTTCGACGCGTTCGGGGCTGACGCGACGGCCACGCAGCACGTTGGCGAGAAAGGGTCTGATGTCATCCGGCCCTTGCGGCCCGCCGAAAGAAATGACGAGAACCGAGTCGAACACTCACCGATTATCGATTGGAAGCAGCGGCTTGCGATCGGGTGGCAGACGCTGATCCACGGCCGTCAGCATGAAGCCGGCCATCGCGTAGTCGCCCATGGTCATCACAATCTCGAGCGCGCCCTGACGGCCGAAGAACTCCACCATTTTCGCCCACAGCTCTGAGCTGACCTTGTGGTCGCGGAACAACGCGCGCGCAAGCCGGATCACCGTCGCGTCCTTCTCGCTCAGTCCCGCCGTGTCCTTGTTGAACTTCACGACATCGATGACTGACTGCTCGAGACCTGCTCGGAGCGCCGCCGGTTCGTGCCCCGACCACTCGTACTGCTGGTCGAACTCGCGCGCCGCGAGCAACGCGGACAGCTCGAAGTAGCGGCTGCCGGCAACCGTCTTTCTCAGGTACTGATTGAGGGCCTGGATCGGCTGGGCCGCAGTCGGGCTGTACATCGACACGGCGCCCGGCCCGGTCGGCGACATCCCGCGTCCTCCGGCCGGCGCGAGGTAGTCCCAGATCCGCTTTCCTTCTTCATCGAGATCGGCGCGCTGAATCGGCGGCAGCCGCGACAGCGACACCGGATGAATATCGGCCGGCAATTGCGTCGACTGAGCGCCGAGGACCACCGACGCGAGGATGACGAGTGCAGCTGCGGAGCGCATGCGCATGAAGCCTCTCCTTGAGAGTCGCGATGTTACTCGACGCCACCCGGCAGATACGCGATCAATTCTTGTCAAAGTTCAACGTCGCCGAGTACGCACGAACTGCAACCCTCGAGGGCACACCGACACGAAAGGCCACTGTTCAGACGTGGCACAGCTCTGGCACATTTCGTGGTCTTCAGGGAGGGACGATGTACTATGAGCGCATGCAGGGAGATCTCGGCCCACCGTCTGGAACGCCGGACACGCGACTCACCTACGACGATTTCCTGCTGTTCCCGGACGACGGGTTACGCCACGAGATTATCGACGGCGAGCACTACGTGACGCCGAGTCCGATCCCTCGTCACCAGGTGCTGCTGGGCCGCCTCCACTTCGAGATCGAATACCACCTTCGACAGCATCCCGGCGGGCGCGTCTTCCTGTCTCCGCTCGATGTGGTGTTCACGAAGTGGGACGTCGTCGAACCCGACTTGCTCTTCATCGCGCGTAGTCAGACGGACATCATCAGCGACAAGAACATCCAGGGGGCGCCGGCGCTGGTCGTGGAGATCCTGTCGCCCGGAACGCGGAGGACCGACGAACAGATCAAGCTGCGGCTGTTCGAGCGTGGCGGCGTGGGCGAGTATTGGATCCTCGATCCCGATCGCGACCTCGTGAAAGTGTTCTCGCGCCAGCCGGACGGATCGTTTCCGTTGATCGCAGAGTTATCACGCGAGCGCTCGGACGTTATGAAGACGCAACAGATACCCGGCCTCGCGATCTCGTTGTCCGAGCTGTTTGCTCCGTAGTGTCCGTTGCCCGTCGTGTCCGCCTTTAGGCGGACCTTTGTCCGTTCAATCCGCTACCCGCCGCGCTGGATCTTGCCACCGCGCGCGGCGACCATCAGCTTGACGATCTCCTCGGTGATCTTCGGCTCGAGCCCTTCGGTGTGTCCCTTGTCGAGCCGCACCACGTCGGCGACGACGCGCTTGTCGCGGCAGCCGCGGAACTCGAGGATGTTCGCCGTGCCGGGTCGCGGCAACAGCCCCCATGACTTGCTGCCCGGATTCTGCCGCGTGCCGTCGTAGACGTAACCGGGTTTCACGTCGACGACCTCTCGTTGCTTTACCTCGCTCGAGCAGCTGTACTTCTGTGCCCGTTCGGACGCCTTCGGCAGCGCACTGATTTCGTGCTCTCCAGTTTCGAAGATGTGTGAGAAGTCGCAGCCTGGTGGCGGAGGAATCGTGAGCGCTCCGGCAGGCAGGCCTGCCGGCGGCGCCGCTCCTCGCCCGGCCTGAGGCGCCGCGCCCGTCGCGGGCGGGACAGCAAACCCCGATGCGCGACCGGCCTGGCCGCCGACGCGGCCACCCGACAGGCTCAGGAACCCATCGACCTTGGAACCAAAGAAGTCGCCGCACACCAGCCGCGTCGATGTGAGACCGCCCTGCGAATGCCCCGCGAGCCAGAACGCCTTGATGTTCTCGCGGCCGATCTGTTCGATCACCGTCGTCACGATGTTCTCGAGATAGCCGTCGTCCTCCATCGTCCACACACGGCGCGGCGAGAACGGCGTGGCGACGACGAGCCGGTACTTGTCGACGTAGTCGAGGATCGGAAAATAGTGGCGCTGCCAGTTTCCGTACGAGCCGCCGCCATGCAGGCTGAGCACGAACGTCACCTTGTCGCCGCGCTTGAGATCACAGGGGTAATCGAGAAAGTACGTACGGCCCGTCTTCGCTTCGACAACGGAGCCGCCGCTGGTCACGACTTCTCGGCTGCATCCGCCATCGGGACAGTGCAGCTGCGGCGGCCGCGCACACGTCGCACCCCCCAGTTGAAGCGGCTGCGCGAGCGCATTCGGCGCGTGGACGAGGGTGATGGCGACGAGAATCTGAAAAGCGTGGCCCAATCGCACGCGTGTCATGGCATTCCTCGCGCGGGGAACGATATGCCATGCAACGAGGATCGGACCGATCAATTTCTTGTCCAAATCCGCAAACGAGCCCGCACCGTCATGGACACCCGGACCGCGATCGCGTGCGCTCACGGCGGGAAACTGGCCTCCACTCGTCCCCTGACGCTTTCCGCGCGTCTAGTCGCTGACTCGTCGCGCCGGTCGTCAGGCGGCTCAAAACGACTGGGGCAATTCAGAACAACTCGAACAAACGGAGGGAAGACGCGCGGATGAATCGTTCCGGCCAGTTTCCAGCTTCGCCGCGCGCTCGCCGTGGCTTACGCGCTCGCAGTCCGGGTGTCCATGACGGTGCGGGCGCACCACGCGCGAAGAGCGTTCCCGCACCTCGCGAGGCGTCAGCCGAGCGCCCGCACCCCACGCGCGAAGCGCGTGCCCGCACCTCGCGACCGGAGCGAGCGCCTGCACCTCACGAGCGCAGCGAGTGCCTGCACCTCGCGAGGCGAAGCCGAGCGCCGCTATCTCGCGCTCGCGTCGCCGTCGAACTCGCGACCAGGCGGCGGCTGGTCCACTCCGACGCGTCCGGGCGTGATGGTCGCCCGTGCGTAACTTTCGGGCCGCACCGGAGCGCCCGCCATGCCGCGCAGCATCGCGAGTTGGCCCACGTGCGTCAGCGCATCTGCCAGTGGCCCCTGAATCAGCTGCTCGGGTGAGCCGGCGAATTGGTCCGAGGCGAGCTCACGATCGAGCGTCGCCAGGTTGTCGAAGAACCGCGCCACTTCGACGCCCCAGTCGTCGCTCCCCTCAGCCTTCCACTTGGTGTCACCGCGCGCGATCGTGACGCCCCACGCCATCAGGTCGGCCAGGTGCGCGACGATTCGCACCGGCTGCCGGGTGGCCGCGCCAAACGATGCGTGGGCGAAGTCGGGTGGCACTTCGCGCAGCACCTTCGCAGCGCGATAGGCGAGGGTGGCGGCGACATGACGGAGCACGACCTGGGTGGTGGCGTCCGAAGGGAGGATTGACGGCATACGGTTAGCCCGTTATGCGGCCAGAACGCGAATCCTGTACTCGTTGTTGATCCGCATAACGGGCCAGCCGCCCGAAGCGCGGCAAGAGAGACAGCCGACTAATCAGGGGCGCGAACAGCATATCAAGGGTAGCGCCCTTGATGAGAAGCCATCTCATAAACCCCGCAACAGAATGAGGCAGCTGGCCAGCGGTAACATCCCAAGAAAGTTCTCGGCTAATCGTTCATAGCGCATGACGACCAATGAGGTCCCATTGCTCGTCCGTGAGATCACGGGGATGAGTCGCAGCGGCGCAAGGCCATTCAATCAGAATGACCTCTGTCCCCCTTCTAGGTCCCCTTACACACCTCCTCTTTCGGGGACGTTGCGTAGAGTTCTTCGAGCACCGTGAATCCGGCATTGATCGCAGCTGGCGTCTCCCACGCCCCGAACGAACCGGCGCGCTCGGTGTGACGACCGTCGCGGGAGAAGAAGTGGTACAGGTGGGCGTAGCTTCGCAGCGACGGCTCGCGCAACACCTCGATTGCATGCCACAGCTCGTGACCGATCGAGGCCATCAGATTCAGATCGCAACGGGCCTTCCGATGATCGATGACAATGCGCAGCATCCGGTTCGGCCCTGCCAGCTTCACGATGAGCGACATGCAGGCCGCCCCTCCGTGACGACACCGTCCCCGTTCGATGTAGACGAGGCCGTCCGAACGGTCGATTATGTCGAGAAATGCGTGGAAGGTGGCCGACCATTCCGACGCTTGCGCGATGAGTGCGGTGATCGTCGGGTCTTCCGAGCGCACTCGTCGGATCCGCACCTCATCTGTGGGTGACGTTGTCCCGGGCGCAGCTGATTGGGCGCCGATCCCCTCTGAACATGACAGCACCAGCGTCACAAGTGTCACGAAGCAGAGCGCCTTTCGCATCTCGACCTCCAGCCGGCGTTCGCCCCTGCGGAACGCGTTGGAAGGTGATGCGGAAGGCCGGCGTGAACTGCCTCACGGCGATCGCGCCCGTCGTACTGCCCCGTGTTGACTGGGGGGTGTGGGCCCCGTATAAGAGAGCCGAATGACGAGCCCCGTTTCGCCCGTCAGTGAGCTGCTACGATCCTGCGGACGCGGCGACCTACAAGCGCGCGACCGGCTGCTGCCGCTCGTCTATCGCGACCTCAAGCAGCGAGCGGCCGCTCGCCTTCGACGGGAACGGCACGGCCATACGCTCCAGCCCACCGCACTCGTTCACGAGGCGTACCTGAAGCTGTTCGGTGACGACCCGGTCGCCTGGCAGAACCGCGCGCACTTCTTCGGCATCGCCGCGCGGGTGATGCGGCAGATCCTGATCGATCACGCGCGCGCCCATCAGGCAGCCAAGCGCGTGGGCGCGGGCGTGCGGGTCGCGTTGGACGACCGGATCGGGGCCAGCGCGCCGGTGGACTGCGACATGCTGGCAGTGAACGACGCGCTCGACGCGCTTGCGCGACGGGATCCCCGGCAGGCGCAGATCGTGGAGCTTCGCTACTTTGGCGGCCTGTCGGAACAGGAGGTTGCCGCAGTCCTATCGCTGTCGCGCGCGACGGTCACGCGCGAATGGCAGACGGCGCGTGCCTGGTTGTACAGCCGCATGATGCCGGCCGAGGACCCGCGGGCATGAGCGACGACCAGGCCCGCTGGTCGCAGGTGAAGCGGGTGTTCCAGGCAGCGCTCGCGCAGCCGCCGGAGCAGCGACGGTCTTTCGTTGGCGACCAGTGCGGAGAGGATGATGCGCTCCTCCGCGAGGTCGAAGTTCTGCTGGCCGCGCACGAACGCGCGGGGAACTTCGTCGAGCGCCCGGCCATCGAGGCCGTCGTCTCGTCGTCCACGTTCGGCGGGCTGAGCGGAGACGTCGAGCCGGTCGAGCGTGTCCTCGAGCCCGGTCTTCGCCTGGGGCCGTACGAAGTGGTGGACGCGATCGGCCGCGGCGGCATGGGCGAGGTTTATCGCGCGCGCGATACGCGGTTGGGCCGCACCGTGGCGATCAAAGTGCTGCCCGCGCACGTCGCCACGAACGCCGACTTGAAGCAGCGCTTCGAGCGCGAGGCGCGGGCGCTGGCCACGATCAGCCACCCGCACATCTGCCCGGTGTTCGATGTCGGCGCGCAAGACGGCCTCGACTACCTGGTGATGGAACACCTGGATGGCGAGACGCTGGCCGCGCGCCTTGCCCGCGGCCCGCTGCCGCTCGACCAGGCGCTGCGCTGTGCCATCGACGTTGCCGACGCGCTCGACCAGGCGCATCGCCGCGGCATCGTCCACCGCGACCTCAAGCCTGGCAACATCATGCTGACGACGCGCGGCGCCGTGCTGCTGGACTTCGGGCTGGCCAAGCGGACCGTGGCGGGGGCGGTCACGGGACTGACGGCGGCGGGCTTGCCGACGGCTCCACAGACCGCGGCGGGCACCATCCTCGGCACGCTCCAGTACATGGCGCCGGAACAGATTCAGGGCAAAGAGGCGGACGCGCGCAGCGACATCTTCGGGTTGGGCGCCGTGGTCTACGAGATGGTGACGGGAATCCGCGCGTTCGACGGCGACAGCGCGGCGGACGTCGTCGCGGCCGTGCTCGAGCGCGAGCCGCCGCCGCTCTCAACGCGACAGCCCGTGACGCCGCGCTCTCTGGATCGTGTGGTGAAAACCTGTCTCGCGAAGGATCCCGAGCGCCGGTGGCAGAGCGCCGGCGATCTCGAGCGCGAGCTGACCTGGATCGTCGAGGACGTGCAAATCGCTTTGAGTGGTGCCTTCGACACGCCAAAAGACGCGAGCGCCACCGTCAAGCCAGCGACCACATCGGCGCGGCTGCTGGTCCTGGTCGCCGCAATCTCCGTCATCGTGGCCGCGCTTGCCACCGCGGCCGTGTCGCGGATATGGACGCGTCCGTCAGAGCGGCGAGTGTCACGTTTGTCCATACCATCAACCGCTTCGGCTGCCGCGTTGCTCCCGAACACTGCGCGAGCCTACCGATCCCTGACAATCACGCCAGATGGCTCGTCGATCGTCTACATCGGCGGCAATAGCACTCGTCTCTTCGCTCGCGCGTTAAACGCGTTCGACCCCGTGGAGTTAGCCGTAGGGCAACAGCTCGTTGTTCCATTCGTCTCATCGGATGGTCAATGGGTGGGATACGCCGACGGGAATGCCCTCAAGAAGGTGGCTCTCACCGGGGGGCGACCGATCGTGATTGCCAGCCTCAAAGGAAATGCACTGGGCGCAACCTGGCTGCCGGACAACACGATAATTTTTGCGACCCACGACGCAACCGGCTTGCAGCGCGTCTCAGCGGATGGCCAATGGGTGGGATTCGCCGATGGGAATGCCCTCAAGAAGGTGGCTCTCACCGGGGGGCCACCGATCGTGATTGCCAGTCTCACAGGAAATGCACTGGGCGCAACGTGGCTGCCGGACGACGCCATAATTTTTGCGACCAACGACACAACCGGCTTGCAGCGCGTCTCAGCGGCCGGAGGGCCGGCCAGCGACTTGACGCGCGTCAACCGGAATGCCGGGGAGGCTGCTCACATCTGGCCGGAATCGTTGCCCGGCGGGAACGCCATCCTGTTCACGATTACATCGCAGACCGGCGGGGACGACAGTGCTCAGATTGCTGTTCTCGATCTCCAGCGTCACGCGCACAAGATACTGATTCCTAATGCCAGTCACGCTCAATACGTCGCAAGCGGCCACCTCGTGTTCATCGCCGCAGGAGCGCTGTGGGCAGTTCCTTTCGACCTTGCGAGGCTCGACGTCCACGGGACGCCCGTTCGTGTCCTCCCTCGTTTGCTGACGACCGTCAACGGAAGCGGCCAGTTCGCAGTGGCAACGGATGGTACTCTCGTCTATGCCGACCCGCTGAGCGCGACGTCTGCGGCCTCGACTCTGGTCTGGGTTGATCGCACCGGCAGGGAAACGCCGATCAGTGCCCCCGCACGTGCCTACTTGGAAGCACGGCTCTCGCCCGATGGGGCACGCATCGCTGTGACGATCGCCGACCCCGATCAAGACATCTGGGTGTGGGATATCGATCGTGCGACACTCACGCGCGTCACTTCCGATCCTGCCAACGACGCGGCGCTCGTGTGGACCTCCGATGGACAGCGCCTGATCTTTGCCTCGCAGCGCGACGGCGGCATCTTCAATCTCTGGTGGCAGACGGCAGACGGTGCCGGTAGCGCGCAGCGGCTGACGACCAGTGCCAACTCGCAGGGGCCCACGAGTCTCTCCGCCGATGGACGCGAGGTCGTATTTTTCGAAAACACGCCGACGAGACTGTTCGACATCTCGCGACTCGTGCTGGCTGGTCTGCACGTATCTCCGCTGCTCGAGACCTCGTTCAGCGAGCTAAACGGGAACATATCGCTCGATGGACGCTGGCTCGCTTATCAGTCGAACCGATCGGGCAGTTCTGAAATCTACGTTCGACCCTTTCCCAATACGTCAGCAGGCCAATGGGCGGTGTCGACGACCGGTGGCCGAATGCCCGTGTGGAGCCGCAACCAGTTGTACTTCTTCCAGGCAGACGGAGCGCTCATGGAGGTCCAATTCGACGGGCAGAGCTCCCGATGGAGCGCCGGTCCACCAAAGAAGCTGCTCGACGCGCTCTACTTCTCAGGCGGAAACACGCAGGTCGCGCGGACCTACGACGTCGTGCCGGACGGACAGCGGCTCGTGATGATCAAGCCGTCCCGAAACGACGCGTCGTCCGCAGCGTCCGGCCTCATCGTTGTCGAGCACTGGGATGAGGAGCTCAAGATGCTGACCAAGAAGTGATCACCGACGCCGAGCGCGCATTCAGATCGGCGTCGATGGTTGCGATGGACATCTCGCCCGCCCAGGCCGGCGTCGGCGAGCGTCGAACCGTCGCAGAGTTCACGCACGATTCGATCAGATCGTCAAGACAAGCAGACGCGATACACTCGCGCACATCAGGAGCGACTTCATGAGCGTTCGTCTCTCGACCTCCTCAGCCGTGTGCGCCGCGATCGCGGTGGCGACGGCAGCGATGACCGGGATGTCGGCGCAGGAGATGTGCGCCGCGCTGGCCAACTCCATTTCGGTGCATGGCACGAAGATTCTGTCGTCCGCGCCGGTCGCGGCCGACGCCTCGGCGGGAACGCCAGCGTTCTGTGAAGTGCGCGCCTCGATCTCACCGGTAGCCGGATCTCAGATCGGTGCCGTCTATCGCATGCCGGCTTCCTGGAACGGGAAGGTCCTCGGCATCGGCGGCGGCGGCGCGGCCGGCAATCTGACGATCCAAGCTGCGACGCCCGGACTGTCCCGCGGATACGCCACGATTCAGAACGATCTCGGGCACTCGAGTACCAGCGCGACCGACTGGGCGTTCACGCTCAAAGGTCCCGGGCAGCAGAACACGGAAGGGATCATCGATTTCGGTCATCGCGCGACGCATGAAGCGACCGTCGTCGGCAAGGCGGTCGCGTCGCGGTACTACAGCCGCGCGCCGCAGCGCAGTTACTGGCAGGGGTGCTCGACCGGTGGCCGACAGGGCCTCGCCGAGGTCCAACGCTATCCCGACGACTACGACGGCGTGATTGCCGGCGCACCCGTATATTCGCCGATGGTCTACTCGAACGCCATCCTTCGCGTTCAGGCGTTCCACGCGCGTCCTGACAGCAACCTGCAGCCGGCACACGTGCCGTTGATCCAAAAGGCGGTGCTCGCGGCCTGCGACATGAAGGACGGCGTCGCCGATGGCATCCTGACCGATCCGCGCGCATGCACCTGGGATCCGGGCGAGCTCGAATGCAAAGCCGGCGCGGCGGCGGATTGCCTTACGAAGGCACAGGTCGAAACGGTACGACGTGTCTATTCGGGAGTGAAGACCAAGAGTGGCAAGTACGCCGCGATGCCGCTGATGCGCGGCGGCGAGAGCGACTGGGTCGCGCGGATGATCGGCACTGCGCAAGCCCCACGCGGTGTCAATGCGATCCTCGGCGCCCCGTTCCTCGCGTATATCGCCAAGGGCGATGCCGCGTACGATTTCATGACGTTCGATCCCGAGCGCGATCTGGCGGCGCTCGAAGCGGGCCTTGCCGCCCACGTGCACCAGCAGAACCCC
>DASRJR010000282.1:0-14731 GCA_035649395.1 Vicinamibacterales bacterium | reverse complement strand
GGTGCTGTGCGAATCCGGCATCTTACCTGACTCGACGACGAAACCGATGTGGACGGAGGCGGATGAGTTGACGCGAATCCTCGTCCGATCTCGCGAAACAGCAAGGTCCAATCACCAATCCCGCAATCATCGATAAATCCCCAATCGCCAATCACCATTCACCAACGAATCACCAATCACTATTCACTAATCACAAATCATCCCCCGCGGAACGATCGTAGAGGGCAATCAGCAATCAAAGATCACCAATCAACAACGATTCACAAATCACTAATCAACAATCAGAAATGATTCGTCTTACTGTCCCGGCTCGAGCTTCAACACGGCTCCGAACGTCTCGTCGGTCAACGCGTAGATGAATCCATCCGGGCCCGGCTTGACCTCGCGTATCCGCTGCTTCAGCTCACCGAGGATCAACTCGCGGCCGGTTGGATCGCCCTTCGCGTTGAACTGCACCCGCTGGATGTGCTGGCCAGTGTTGTTGCGCATCGCCCCGACGAACGCATTGCCCTTCCAGGTGGGGAACTTGTCGCCGTTGTAGAACGACAAGCCGGAGATGGCGATGGCCGGCACCCAGTAGACGACCGGTTCCTCGAGGCCGGGCGCGGTGAACCCCTCGCCGACCCTCGTGCCATCGTAGTTGCGGCCGAGCGACACGCGCGGCCACCCGTAGTTCTTGCCCGCCTGGATGATGTTCAGCTCGTCGCCACCCTGTGGTCCCTGTTCGGTGGACCACAGCTCGCCCGTGACCGGGTGGAACGCGAGGCCGAGCGGGTTGCGATGACCGAGCGTGTAGATCTCTGGAAGGTAGCCCGGCTTGCCGATGAACGGGTTGTCCGGTGGGACCGAGCCATCGTCGCGGAGCCGGAGGATCTTGCCGATGTGCGATCCGGGATCCTGCGCCATTCTCGGAATGTTGCGATCGCCGAGCGTCACGTAGAGCAGACCGTTCCGATCCCATGCGAGTCGTGAGCCGTAACTGCCGCTCGCGGGTCCAACACTCTGATCGGTGCCGGGGCCGCCGTGATACGCCTTCGCGACGAGGATGTCCTTCACGTCGGTGAGCGTCGATCCGCCATCCCATCGCGCGCGCAACACCGCCGTCGTCGCATTGCCCTGCCCCTCACCGGGCTTCGAGTACGTCAGGTAGATCAGACGGTTCTGCGCGAACTGCGGGTGCAGCGAGACGTCGAGCAGGCCGCCGAGCCCCGTGGCGAGCATCTCCGGCAGCGGACCGATGGGAGTCGGGTCGAGCGCACCATTGCGGAAGACGCGCAGCCGGCCCGGACGCTCGGTGATGAGGAGGCTCCCGTCTGGCACGAACGCGATGCCCCACGGATGATCGACGCCTTTGGTCACGACCGAGACGTGAATGCGTCCGCCGCGTCCTGCTGCCAGGTCCCACGGGCCGGTGCCCAGTGTGTCAGTCGGAGCCGGTCCACGTCCGCGGGCTCCCTGACCGGCTGGCGCACCGCCGCCTCTGGCCGGCGCTTGTTGCGCGTTTCCGGGCCTACTGCCCGCAGCCATGAACACGGCCAGTCCGACGACGACGTACGCGGCGATCGATTTGTTCAACGATGTTCTCCAGGACAAGTGACGGCAGCGATTGTGCCATTGCCGGCGCCGCTCCCGCCAATCGCCGCCGGTTGACTTGTCATATTGAACTAGTACAATAGCGCCACCATGCGACCGGCTTCGTGGCTGGCGGATCTCGGGCTCGATGCGCGTCACGCCATCCGCTCGCTTCGGCGCACACCCGTCTTGACCTCCATTGCGCTCGTCATCCTCGCGTGCGCGATCGGAGCCAACACCGCGGTCTTCAGTTTGCTCGACCTCCTCGTCCTGCGCGATCTGCCGGTGCGCGCGCCGGCGGAGCTCGTCGAGTTCCTCTGGACCTACCCGATGGACCCGCCGCTGAACATCTTCAGCGTTCGCGATTACGAGAACTATCGCGATCAGAACCGCGTGTTCTCCGCGCTCGCCGGGACGGCGTCCGCCCGCGTCGAGGCGCGGATGAACGGACGCGACGCCGAGCTGGGCGTCGAATGCGTGACCGGAAACTACTTCAACATGCTCGGCGTGCGAAGCGCCGCCGGCCGGCTGCTCGTCGAGGGGGACGATCGCTCGGAGGCGCCTGCGGTTGGGGTGGTGAGCTCGAGGTATTGGACCGAGCACTTCAATCGAGGACCGGACGTCCTCGGAGCCACGGTGACGTTCAATGCCGATCTCTCGCCAGGCCGCGAGCGGCGGCTGGTGGTCGATGTACCGGTCACGGTGATTGGCGTTGCGGAGCGCTCATTCTCTGGCCTGGTGGTCGGCAACACACCTGACATCTGGATGCCGGCGAGCGTCTGTGCACGCAGAGGTCCGATCAGCCTCGCGCTGATCGCACGACTCAAGGACGGCGTCTCGATCGATCGCGCAGAAGCCGAGATGCGCGTGCTCGATCGAACGAGAATCGAATCGTTCGCACTCCGCGATCCAAGGTGGCGGGAAACCACGTTCGAAGTCGTGTCGGCCCGCTCGGGTCTCTCCACGCCGGTGCATCAACAGTTTGCCAGACCGCTCTTGGCCCTCATGGGCATGGTCGCTGCAGTGCTGCTGCTCGTCTGCGCCAACCTTGGCGGAATGCTGCTCGCGCGTGGGGCGTCGCGCCGGCACGAGATGACCGTGCGCGTCTCCCTTGGCGCGAGCCGGGCGCGACTGATGCGCCAGCTGCTCACGGAATCGATGCTGCTGTCGATCGCCGGCGGTCTGCTCGGCACCGCGGTGGCGTATCTCGAAGCCGACCTGCTCGTACGAATCATGAAATCGGGCACACGAATGATCGGCGTTCCGCCCGCCCTCGAGGCCACAATCGACGCACGCGTGCTGATCTTCACCGCCGTCGTCATTGCCGTGAGCGCGATCCTTTTTGGCCTGGTTCCGGCATGGACGGCGTTTGTCTCGGAGCCGGCAGTCGCGTTGCGCGACGGTGCCTCCGCCGGGGAACCGCGCTCTCGCCGGGCCTTTGGCAACGGGCTCGTCGTCGCACAGGTCGCGCTTTCGCTCGTGCTGCTGACGCTGTCGGGTCTGTTCGTCGGACACTTGTCGAATCTGCGCGGCACGACGACGCTCGGATTCGACCCGACCTCCGTGCTGATCGTTCGCGTGGACGCGTCGCCGACCGGTGCAGACGGCAACGCCGCGCTGCAGCGATACAAAGAGCTGCTCGCTCGCTTCGAATCGATTCCGGGTGTCCGGTCAGCGACGGCGAGCGGAACGACGCCGATCTCGGGTGCCGCGGGAAGCCGCTTCGCGACGGTCGAAGGATTCCAGGAGGCACCGGAGACCCGTCGTCGCCTGTGGCTCAACGCCGTGGCGCCGAGGTACTTCGAGACCTTGCGCACGCCGCTGATCTCCGGCCGTGACTTCGCGTTCTCGGACGAGGGTCGTCGGGTTGCGATCGTCAACGAGGCGATTGCCCAGTACTACTTTGCCGGCCGCGACGCCCTTGGAAAGCACGTTCAGTTCGACGACGACGCGCAACCGTACGAGATCATCGGCGTCGTGGCGGATGCCAAGTACAACGACGTGCGAACGCCGGCGCCACGCACGATCTATCTGCATTACCTTCCTCGGAACCGGGTGTGGGATTTCTCGTTGCGAACGATCGGCTCGGCGGCGGCCATCGGGGCCGACGTACGTCGTCTCGTCACCGACGTACTTGGAAACGCGCGCGTCACGAAGATGACGACGCTCGCAGAGCAGGTCGATGCCTCGATCGTCCCGGAGCGGCTGATCGCCACGTTGTCCAGCTTCTTCGGTGGCGTTGGCGCCCTGCTCGGCGCACTCGGTCTGTACGGGCTGCTGGCGTACGCGGTTGCGCGTCGCACTCGCGAGATTGGACTGCGGGTGGCGATCGGAGCGCAACCACACCAGGTAATGTTCATCGTGGTGAGCAGGGCGTGCGCGCTCGTGGGCGTCGGTCTCGTCGTCGGCATTCCACTGGCGGTGTGGACGACGCAGGCCGCGGCGGCTGTCGTTGGAAACGTCCCGGCCGCCGGTCCCGTGCCCATCGCCATCGCGGGCCTCGTGACGATCGTCGTGGCGATGGTCGCCTCAGCCATCCCGGCCCGGCGAGCAATCAGCGTTGATCCGATCGCCGCGCTTCGTTCCGAGTAAGGAGATCGAGATTTAAGTGGTGGTGCTGGCACCCGCCAGCAGCTCTTCGAACGCGGCGAAGTCGACCGGTTTCGTCAAGTGGGCGTCGAAGCCGGCTTCGAGCGAGCGTTGCTTGTCGTGCTCCTGTCCCCAGCCGGTCAGCGCCACGATGACCATGTTGCGCGCGACCTCTTCCCGAATGCGGCGGCACGTCTCATACCCGTCGATGCCCGGCATGCTGATGTCGAGCAGCACGACGTCGGGCTGAAACTCCAGGATCGCCTGCAGGCCCGTGATCGCGTTGTCAGCCGTGCGCGCCGTCCCGCCGAGTTGCTCGATGACCATCGCCATCGTGTCGCCGGCGTCGCGATTGTCGTCGATGATGACGGCCCGACAGTTGATCTGGTGTACGTCGGGACGCGGCGGCGTCGGAGCCGCGCTCTCGCGCGAGAGCGGCAGCCGGATCACGAACGTGCTGCCCTTGCCAGGACCGTCGCTGTGGGCCTCGATCGAGCCGCCTTGCAACTCGATGAGCTTTCTCGCCAATGCGAGGCCGATTCCCATTCCGCCATAGCCACCGCCGTTGGCATGCTGACCTTGCGCGAAGAGGTCGAAGACGTGAGGGAGCATCTCCTTCGAGATGCCCATGCCGGTGTCGGAGACGGTGATGACGAGCTCCGCGTCGGGAGTCAACCCAATCGGGCGCGTCTCCGCCGTGATACGAACGCGACCGTACGACGGTGTGAACTTGAGTGCGTTGTGCACGACGTTCGACAGCACCTGGACGAAGCGCGTCGGATCGACGTCGATGACGCACGGTCGCTGTGGCAGCTCGAGGCTCAGATCGATGTGATTGGCGTCGATGGCGACGCGCTGCGCATCGATGGCGCCTTGCACCAGTCCGTTGAGCAGCGTCGGGGCGGGCTCGAGCGCGATCTTGCCCGCGGTGATGCGCGAGATGTCGAGCAGGTCGTCGATCAGGCGCACCATGTGAGTGACCTGGCGCTCCATCAGATTGCGAGTGCGCTCCACGGCCTCCTTCGCGTCGCCGGCGAGCCGAATCAGCTCGAGGCCCGTTCGGATGGGTGCGAGTGGATTGCGGAGCTCGTGCGCGAGCTGCGCCAGGAACTGATCCTTCCGCGCGTCGGCTTCGCGCAGCCGCTGCTCCGACTCAGCGAGCTGGAGGCGTGCCTTGACATGCTCGGAGATGTCGCGGAAGTAGCAGACCAGACCATAGCGGCCGTCGGCGAGCGTGATGCGGTCGATGCGCCACTCGTAGTATTCGGTGACACCCCGATCGATACGGAACTCGGCGCGCTCGGGCGCGTAGAAGGGAACGCCGGTGTCGAGAGTCGTACGGAAGATGCGGACGAGCTCGTCGGCGTACTCCTTCTCCCAGAGCAGGTGCATGATCTCGTCGAAGTCTCGTCCGACGATCCCGCCCGGGATCTCGCCGAACACGGGCAGCGCGACCGGATTCACTTCCTGAATCCGGAAGTCGGCGTCGACGAGGTACACGCCCAACGGCGCCTGGTTTAACAGCGTCTCGTGCTGCTGAATGCGATACCGCAGCGCCTGCTCGGCATCACGGCGCAACCGCGCCAACACGAGCTGCGACGACACGCGCGCGGTCAGCTCGCGCGCGCTGAACGGTTTGACGATGTAATCGTCGGCGCCGGCGCGGAGCCCTTCGATGCGGGCCTCTTCACCCGCACGCGCCGACAGCAGGATGACCGGAAGCGATCGATGCCGCTCGTCCGAGCGGATAGCGGCGAGCAGGCCGAAGCCATCGACATTCGGCATCATCACATCGGCCAGGACCAGGTCCGGTGGATTGGCCGCGATGGCCTCGAGCGCGGCCTGCCCATCCGCGACCGCCTCGACCTCGAATGTCGGACCCAGCAACCGCCGCAGGTAGTCGCGCATGTCCGCGTTGTCGTCGGCGAGCAGAATCCGCGCGCCCGACACGGTGCCGATGGCGATCGGGGACGTCTGCGGAATCTCGACCACCGTCGCGTCCGCGCGCTCGGGCCGTTCCTCTGCATCGGGAAGCCAGCGCAGCGCCTCTTCGACGAATGAATTCGCGCCGACGCTCGTGGATGCGAGCTGACGCCGTGCCACGATCCGATCCGCCGGCAGATGCGCGGTGCCTGTAGGGACCGTCACGGAGAACGTGCTGCCCACGCCCTCCCGGCTCGACACCGCGACGGTGCCGCCATGCAGCCGAGCCAGCTCCTGCACCAGGGCGAGGCCGATGCCCGTTCCCTCGTGCGTGCGCGAGCGCACGTGTTTGACGCGATGAAACCGCTGGAACATCAGCGGCATGTCCGATTCGGGAATACCGACGCCGGTATCGGAGACCAACAGCTGGACACGGTCGCCCTGCGCTCGCAGCGCGACGGTAATCGTGCCTTCGAACGTGAACTTGAGTGCGTTCGAGAGCAGGTTCAGGACGATCTTCTCCCACATGTCGCGATCGACGTAGACCGCATCGGGGAGCGGATCGCACTCGACCACGAGGCGAAGACCGGCTTTCTCCATAGCCGAGCGGAACACGCTGGCGAGTTCCGCCGTATGCGCGGCGAGGTCGGTCGGTTCGTAGCTGGCGTCGATGCGTCCGGCCTCGATGCGCGAGAAGTCGAGCAGCGTGTTGACCAGTTTCAACAGCCGCAGGCCGTTGCGATGCGTCAGCTTCAGCGTCTCGGCCACGGCCTTGGGCAATGGCGGGTCCGCCGTCGCCAGCAGATCCTCGATCGGACCGAGCATCAGCGTCAGTGGGGTGCGGAACTCGTGCGACACGTTCGAGAAGAACGCCGTCTTCGCGCGGTCGAGCTCGGCCAGCGCTTCGGCCCGCCGGCGTTCCTCTTCGCGTGCCTCGGCATCGGCCAGACCAGCGGCGATCTGCGCGGCGATCAGTCTGAAGAACGTGCGGTAATCGTCGTCGAGCGCCCTCATCGGGCTGATCGCCGCGACCAGAATCGCGCGCGGATGCTGCTGCCCGGGCAGCAGCACCGGCATCACCTTCGCGCGCTGCGGCCGTTTCTTCCACGCCCCGGTCGGAAGGTCGGAGAAACGCTCATCGAGATCAGAGACGACCTCGATGTGACCGGAATGCGCCACAGCACTAAGCGACCAGAGACCACCGTCGTCGAGGACGACCGTATCGGGTGCGGCTTCGCTACCTCGCTTGATCCCTGCGACCGCCTTCAGCACCGCAGTCGAACGGCGATCGTCGATGCGATACATCATCGCGAACGGGACGTCGTGCGGGTTGGCCGCGAGGATCGTCGCCGCGGCGTCGAACGTCGCCTCCTCGCTCTCCGCGCCCTTGCACCTGGCGGCGAGATCGCGCAGCGTCCGGAGCCGGCGCTCGCCGATCACCTTCTCCGTCGTTTCAATGACGGGACAGAAGATGCCGCCGATCTTGCCGTGCTCCTGGTAAATCGGGCTGTACGAGAACGAGAAGTACGCCTCTTCGAGGTAGCCTCGATCGATGTGCAGCAGCAGGTCGCGCGAACGCGTCGCTTCGCCTTTCGTGTAGACCTGCGAGAGCATCGGCGCGATGACGTCCCAGATCTCAGCCCAGACCACCGCGCCGGGCTGGCCGAGCGCCGCCGGATGCTTCTCGTGTCCGAGAATCTGCCGGTATTCGTCGTTGTAGAGGATGGTCAGGTCGGGGCCCCACCACAGGACGATCGGAAACGCGCAGTTCAGGCAGGTGCTGACCGACGTGCGAAGCGCGTGCGGCCACTGCTCGACCGGCCCGAGCGACGTCTGCGACCAGTCGAGCTCGCGCATCCGGCGCGCCATCTCAGTGGTGCCGGGGAACACGGTCTCGAGCTCGAGCGCTCGATCGTCGTGTACGGCAGTGCTGCCGTCGAGGTCGCGATGGAGAGGGCGACGGATCGACAAGTCGTCCGGCATTGTCGTGCGCCCAACTCGGCGAAGGAATACCGGGTTTACCTGAGTGCGTTGTCGTGAAGAAGCTGATCAGGCGATCGCACGGCGACGACGAGATATCGTGGGCGGTGGTTATTTGCAGACGGAATCGATCTTCTGAACGAACGCGACGATCAGCGTCGGCGCGTCCGATCGAGCCTCGCTCGATGGTGCCTTGATCTCGCCGGAGATCTCGACTTTCGCGCCAACGAACGGCGAGAACTGACTGTCGATCCCGGCAAGGCGGTAGGTGCGGGCCGTTGCGCCGGCAGCAAGCGGTGATCCACCGGTGCCGGGAGGGAGCCGATTCACACGCTCGGCGTTCGCGAGCATGAAACGCGCGTCGCTGGGCTCATTGGGATCCGACGGCGCGTTCGTGCCCTTCGTCACGGCGCGCAGACATCCGCTCACGGTCATGCGATCGCTCAGATTCGGCGGCGCCGGCTGCTCGATGCCCGGCGTCGGATTGCCGCCTGACACAAGCTTGCCACCAACCTGTTCGGCCATCGTCATCGTCGACGCGGCAACGATCGCGACAACAACCGCAATGTAGTGTCCGGCTTTAGCCGGACCGACCGCCGTCCAGTCCGCCTGAAGGCGGACCCTACGAGCCATCACGCGCCGTCGCCCTGAACTGCGAACCGACCGAGCTTGATCACGGCGGTCGGATCGGTGCCGGCGTCGATCAGCACGCCGAAGAACGGCGCCATCATTTCCTCCCATGTCATCCGGCCGAGATGGACCGTCCGATTGGGATTCGGATTGTGGCGATTCGCTGAGGAGTTGTCGTAGTGCGCGTCGACGAACAGCTTGGTGCCTTTGCTCACGCGAATCGGTTTCGCCGGCTGATAGAGCAGCTGCCAGTTGAAGTCGTACTTCGGCACGCTCAGCACGATCTGCTCGCGGCCGTCTGGATACACCAGTCGGTAAGTCATGTCCTTGCCGCGCACGTGCATGTGCGGCATGAACTCGACCAGCTCGGCGTCGGCGGTGAACTCGATGTCGAACTGCGGGCTCTTGTAGTTCGGCTCGTTCGGTGGAATGGCGAACTCGGTGCCGCCGCCGACGATGCCGTAGGACATCCATCGCTTCGCCGGCGGCTCCTTCGCAACCGTGAAGCCAATGAGCGGACGGTCGACGACCTCTTTGCCGATCGGCGTGTAGTGCACCTGGAACGAGATATCGCTTCCCGCCGGCACCAGCTTGCCTGCGCCGAACGGGCGGTAGTCATCTGCCACGCGGCCAGGGACCCAGCAATTGAAACCGCCGCCGACGTCGGTCCCCGCCTGACGGCCTGATGGTACGCCGGGCGGCAGACGCCGTATGCCTGGCGTCGAGTTGTCGACGGCCGCGCCCTCATCGTCTCGAGGCGATTCCGACCAGTTCGGCACGTAGTACTTCACCGTCGCTCGATGTGGCTGGAAGGTGAAGCAGATGTGATGCGTGACGGCGAGCACGCTCGGCTTGATCTCGAGCGAGGTGATCCAAGTGTCTTGCGTGAAGCCGCTCGGAATGGTGTACGTGATCCACTCGACGACGTCGTTCTTCGTGTGCGCGGGCACGCGGAATTCCGGGCCACGGACGATGATGTCGGGTTTGATCTGCCAACCGTCGGCGGGCCACTCGATCGCCGCCGGCGCGTCCTTCGGATTGCCTTCGAGCGCGCCGGTGTCGGCCCATCGCGCGATCGTCTCGATGTCGCGCTGCGCGAGCGAGCGGTCGTTGGCGAACGTGCCGTGCGCCGGGTCGGCAAACCACGGCGGCATCTGCCGGCTCTCGACCTTCGTTTTCATCGCGCGCGCCCACGGGCGTGCGTCGCGGAAGGTCAGGAGCGACATCGGCGCCACCTGGCCAGGGCGATGGCACGACTGACAGTTCTTTTGCAGGATCGGCAGGACGTCTTTGTGGAAGGTGACCTGCGCATCGGCTGCGGCGGTACGGCGGTGACTGGCGGCAACCGCGACGGCGAGGACGAGACACGCGACGACCGCGTAGCGCATGGGTGTCTCCCTTGTGTAAGCGTCCTACGTTAACACGGCCGCTATCGCAATCCTCTGAAGAACGCCCGGATGTCGTCGACGAGCAACATCGGCTCCTCGAGCGCCGCAAAGTGGCCGCCGCGCGGCATTTCGGTCCAACGCGTGAGGTTGTACGCGCCCTCGACCCATCGTCGCGGCGCGATGCTGATTTCCTTCGGGAACACCGCGCACGCGGTGGGGACGTCCACACGCCGTGCCGCCGCCGGCGCGCGCTGGTTCTCGTAGTAGATGCGCGCCGACGAAGCGCCCGACTGCGTCACCCAGTAGATCGTGATGTTCGTCAGCAGGTCGTCCCGTGTGAACGACTTCTCGACGTTGCCGCCGGAGTCGGACCAGGACCGGAACTTCTCGACGATCCACGCCGCGAGTCCGGCCGGCGAGTCGTCGAGGGCGTAGCCGACCGTCTGCGGTTTCGTGCTCTGCTCCAGGAAGTAACCACGCTCGGTGTCGAAGAAGGACTGCCGCGCGCGCGTGCGCTCCAACTCCGCCGCCGGCACACCTTCGTTGGGATCCTTCACTCCAGCGGGCGGACCGGCGAGACAGAAATTGAGATGCACGCCGGCGACGTGGCTCGGATCGTTCAGCGCCGCAAACCGGCTGATCGACGCGCCCCAGTCGCCGCCCTGGAGACCGTAACGCGCGTAGCCGAGACGCGTCATCAATGTGGGGATGATGCGCGAGATCCGCTCCGGCCCGTAGCCGCGCTCGGTCGGCTTGCCGGAAAACGCGAAACCCGGCAGCGACATCGCGACGACGTGAAACGCATCGGCCGCGTTGCCGCCGTACGCCGTGGGGTCGGTCAACGGTCCGATGATTTTGGTGAACTCGACGATCGACCCGGGCCAGCCGTGGGTGATGACGAGCGGAAACGCGTTCGGATGCTTCGAGCGCTGGTGGATGAAATGGACGTCGAGGCCGTCGACCTTCGTCGTGAACTGATCGAACCGGTTCAGCCGTGTCTCAGCGGCCCGCCAGTCGAACCGGTCGCGCCAATACGCCACCAGTTCTTTGAGATACGCCAGATTCGTCCCGTAATCCCACTCCGAGCCCGTGATCTCCCCAGGGAGGCGCGTCCGCGAGAGCCGCTGCTTCAGGTCGGCGAGCACGGCATCGGGAACGTTGATCTTGAACGGAACGACGGCGTCGGGTCGCGCCGTTTCGGCCGCGCGCTGGGCGGCAACACGGGCCGGCGCGACACCACTCAACGCAAGTGCCATCACGAGCAGGCAGGGGGCGCGCCTGAACATAGGAACACTCGGAACTCCGGAACTCCGGAACTCAGCGCCTATTTCTCTCCTTCGCGATCTCGCTTCCTCCCGAAGCTCAGAGAGTTGGCCATCGCGTAGTTCCCCTCATTGCAGGAGTACTCGAACATCTCGTAGCTGTCGTCGCGGTTGAGCGGGAGCGAGACCGTCCACGGCTTCGAGTAGACCTTCGGGTCCTCGATCGTCACGCGGTAGTCGATGGTGTTTTCCTCGGTTCGGGTAAAGCGTTCGACGATGCGCATCGACTCGCTCTGCGGAATACCGCGCATGCGTCCGGTGGCCGCACTCGACGCGATCGACCCCTTGTTGTTGTAGTTCGTGCTCTCGACGACCAGCGTGTTGCCTTCCCAGCGGCCGCGCGGTTCGCCGTTCCAGTGACGGATCCCTTCGCCCAGCTTCGGGCGGCCGTCGATCGGAATGATGCGCGTTTCGTGGATCATCTCGAACACCATCACCACGTAACCCGGTGTCTGGATGATCTGATAGGCGTTGTTGTATCCGGCCGGGAACATGCCGGCGGGATAGCCGCGTGTGATGCACCGCACCCACGGCGTCTCGTGCTCGGGCGCATCGGGAAGGTGCGCGAGATCGTAGTCGCGCTTGTCCTCCGCCCACTTCATCACCGGCACGCGACCATCGGGTGGGTCGATCACCATCGAGCGGCGCCGCGCGCTGACCTTGTGGTTGTGGTCGGCGAACTCCGACGCCGGGCCGACGTTGGCACCGGCCGCCGCGTTCGCTTGCGGCGGCGCCGGCTTGTCGATCGGCGCCTCGAACGGCGTGCCGTCGAAATTGATCCAGGTGCCCTGGATGTCGGGCTGGCCGTCGGGTGTTCGAGTCAGGGTCCAGTGCGTCGACGCTGCACCGGCGGCTGGGGTCGCGGCCGGCTTCGACGCGGACTGTGCACCGATGATCGACGCACTCATCACTGCCACCACCGCGCTCGCGAGCACAGCTACGAAGGGTCGGTACCGGGACGTCATGGCGTAGGTCCTCCCTGGGATGTGGATCTTACCCGGGAACTGCCGAACTCCGGAACTCCGGAACTCCGGAACTCTGGAACTTGTGGAACTCTGGAACTTGTGGAACTCGAAGTACACTTTAGATTCCGCTGTCGCGATGGCCGAGTCCAGGGTTCAACAGAAGAAATTCGACAGATCTATCATTGAAGGTCCGATCGGGCCGGCCGTCTGGAAACTCGCCTGGCCGACCATGCTGCAGAACGCGATCGCGGGGCTGCAGGGCATCATCGACCATGCGATGGTTGGCCACTTCGTCGGCTACACCGCCAACGCCGCCATCGGCGTCAGCTGGCAGATCATCCTCGTCGTCATCGTCTTCGTCAGCTCGACGTTCACCGGTATGGCCGTGCTGGTGGCGCGCTTTGCCGGCGCCAACCAGCCTGACAAGGTCAACCGGGTCGTCTATCAGGCGTTTCTGACCGCTTTCGGCATCTCCGTGATTCTCGGTGCAGTCGGCTACTTCGCGTCGCCGGCGTTGCTCAGGCTCGTCAACGCCGCTCCCGAAGTCCAGACCGAGGCGCTGCCATTTCTCCGTGCGATGTTCATGGGGATCTTCGGCATGACGACCTTCTTCATGCTGGGCGGCGCGTTCCGAGCCGCCGGTGATCCGCAGACGCCGCTGCGGCTCGGCGTCGCGATGACGATCCTCACGATCGTGTTCAACGTCATCCTCATTCCGGCGTTCGGGACGATCGGCGCGGCGTTCGGGACAATCGCGAGCAGCACGACGGTCGCCCTCTACGGCATCTGGCGCATCATGCGCTCTGGATCGGTGATCCACTTCGATCGCGGCATGGAGAAGCGCCCGGACTTCGGGGTTATCCGCTCGCTGTTTCGATTCGGCCTGCCGACCGGCGTGCAGGGCATCGCGATGAACATTGGCGGTGTCTTCCTGCTGCGCTTCATCGGGTCGCTCGATCAAAGCGCCGCGGCGCAGGCCGCTTACGCCGTCGGCTACACCGAGCTGTTCTCGCTGATCACGTGGACGTCGGTCGGACTGATGGGCGCGTCAGCGACCATCGCCGGTCAGAACCTCGGCGCCGGAAACCCGCAGCGCGCGATGGACGGCGTCAAAGTGGCGTCGCGGATCGGTCTGGCCGTCGCCGCCGGCATTGGCCTGCTGTTCATCCTCATTCCCGGCTATCTGCTCGCGATCTTCGGAATGAAAGAACCGCTCGTGCTCTCGATCGGACGGCAGCTGCTCGGGTTCCTGAGCGTGTCAGGGCTCTTCATCACCGTCGCGCTCAGCTACACCGGTGGCCTGCAGGGCACCGGCGACACGCGGAGTCCGCTCTATATCTCGATCATCTCGCAGGTGATCGTGCCGCTCGGCCTGTGCACGCTCCTTCAGGTGGCCTACGGCCTCGAGCCCGCGCACATCTGGTCGGCAATCGTCGTCGGCCATCTCACCCGAGCGTCTCTGAGTGTGATGCGGTTCCGACAAGGAAAGTGGCGCGCGATCGCCGTAGATATCGAACCAGCGAGGCCGTAATCGTTGTAATTCAAAATGCAAAACGCAAAATGCAAAAAGAGAAACGGAGGCACCTTCTTGACTCGTTAGATCTTGCGTACCTCAAGATTCGAGACAGTGGGGTTCAGGCGCGAAATCGAGGAATTGCCTCTCGGCTTCGCACATGCATCTGTAGAGGTGCATGACCGATCACTCACAAGACATCCGCGACCGCACGTTCGACGTTGCTTGTCGAATCGCTCGCTTAGCTTTCCGCCTTGAGCCTCAGTCCCGCATTCGTTCGATCGTCGACCAGTTCCTGCGTTCCGGAACATCCATCGGCGCTAACCTCGAGGAAGCAAAGGCCGGTTCATCCAAACGCGATTTCGTCAGGTACTTGGAAATCGCCTTAAGAGAGGCTCGTGAAACCGTGTATTGGCTCAGAATCTGTATCGAGCTCAAAGTTGCGTCACGTGACGAGCTGGAGCCGCTCCGGAACGAAGGCGAACAAATCGGGCGTATTCTGGGAGCGATAGTCTCGAACACCAAACGGCGAATGGCACTGCGAACGACAGCCTTCTGGGCCGCTTTCGCATTTTGCATTTTGCATTTTGCATTTTGAATTTTGCATTACTTAGCCCATGAGTCATCCGAGAATCCCGCCGCCCGTCAACGATCAGAACAAGTCGTACCTCCCGGGATCTCCCGAACGAGCTGAACTGAAGGCGCGGCTCGCGCAGATGGCGTCGGAGCGCGTCGACATCCCGATCGTGATCGGCGGCTGCGAGATCAGGACGGGGCGGACCGCGCCCTCGGTGATGCCGCACAACCATCGCCACGTGCTGGGCGACTGGCACATGGCCGAGGCGTCGC
>DASRJR010000281.1:0-46272 GCA_035649395.1 Vicinamibacterales bacterium | reverse complement strand
CGCCCTGACCCGATCTGTCGTCGACAGCACAATCGCGCTGACTGCACGCGAGCTTCCGCGCTTCGGCATCGCCAAACCCCGGATCGCCGTCGCCGGGCTCAATCCACACGCCGGCGAGGAAGGATTGATGGGTGAGGAGGAGCAGCGCGTCCTTCGGCCTGCCGTCGAGGCGGCACACGCGCGCGGGATCGACGTCAGCGGGCCGTACCCCGGTGACACGGTGTTCGTTCGAGCGACGTCGGGCGAGTTCGACGTCGTGATCGCCTGCTATCACGACCAGGGGCTGATCCCGGTCAAGCTCGTGGCATTCGGTCACGCCGTGAATGTCACGTTGGGCCTTCCCATCATCAGAACGTCGGTCGATCACGGGACGGCGTTCGACATCGCCGGACGGGACGTCGCCAACCCATCGAGCATGATCGAAGCGGTTCTGCTCGCGGCGCGCCTCGCCGCCATAGCCGCCTGAGCTGCAACAGCTCCGACTTGTAGTAGGCCGTATTACGATTGGTGAACGCACATGCCCGGAAGCCCGGACGACAACAATCGTGTCGTGCTGTTTGACGGCGGATGTCCGATGTGTCGGCGAACCGTCCGGCAGTTGCGTGCGGTCGATTCGCTTGGGAAGCTCCAGTTCGTGGACGGCACGAACGCCGAAGCGCGCCAGCACTTCGCGCCAGGCTTGAGCGAATCCGCTCTCCTGGTCCAGATGTACGTCGTCGACCCGCGGGGGCGCCGCTTTGCAGGTTATGAAGCCGTCCTCGAGATCTCGAGCGTCGTCCCGCTGCTCTGGCCGCTCTGGCTCGTTGGACGCATTCCTGGAATTCGCTCGCTGGGACACCTCGTGTACCGCACGATCGCCGCGAACCGCATTCGCCGAGGGAGATGTACAGATGATCTCTGCGAGGCGCCGGTAACAGATCGTCGCGTTTGACGCGGGGCCTGGAAGGCCCGGCCTCCACTGCAGCCCGGCCTACACTGATTTCACGGCTCCCGGAATCCGTTGGTCAGGGGATAGCGGCGGTCGCGGCCGAAGCTCTTTCGTGTGATCTTCACCCCGGGCGGTGCCTGACGACGCTTGTATTCAGCGGCGAACAGCATCCGCTGGACCCGCGTCACGGTCTGACGGTCGAAGCCGCGCGCGACGATCTCGGGAACACTCAACTCCTCTTCGACGAGTAAATGCAGGATGGCATCGAGCTCGTCGTACGGCGGAAGCGAGTCCTGATCAGTCTGATTCGGCCGCAACTCGGCCGTCGGCGCTTTGGTGAGCGAGGATTCGGGCACGACGCGTCCGGCCGGCGCCAGACCGCCTTCGGGCATGTGTTCGTTCCGCCATCGCGCCAGCGCATAGACGTCGGTCTTGTAAATGTCCTTCAACACCGAGTATCCGCCGCACATGTCGCCATACAGCGTGGCGTAGCCGACGGACATCTCCGACTTGTTTCCGGTGGTCACCAGCAGCTCGGAGAACTTGTTCGAGAGCGCCATCAGCAGCACGCCGCGTGCGCGTGCCTGCAGGTTTTCCTCGGTGACGTTCCGCGGTCGGTCCTGAAACACCGGTTTCAACACCGCTTCGAATGCGTCGACCGGCGGTTCGATCGACAGCGTGTCGAGACGAACGCCAAGCAAACGCGCCGACTCCTCCGCATCATCCTGGCTGGAGGCACTGGTGAAACGCGACGGCAGCCGGACACCACGGACCGCACTCGGACCGAGCGCATCGACAGCGACGGCCGCCGTCAAAGCGGAGTCAATCCCGCCCGACAACCCCAGCACGATGCCGGGAAACCTGTTCTTTCGCACGTAGTCCCGCAGGCCAAGCATCATCGCCTGATATATGGAGGACAGACGTGGCTCCGGGGTCCATTGGGCGGAGGCTTCACAGCGCAGGACGCCGTTCGTCCGTTGCCACGTGGTCACAGTGAGCGACTCGCGCCAGAACGGCAGCACGTGCCCGAGCGAGCCGTCGCCGTTGACGACGAACGACCCGCCGTCGAATACGAGCTCGTCCTGACCTCCAACCTGGTTGACATACGCGATCGGTATCCCGCTTTCTCGCGCCCTCGCCTGCACCAACTCCAGTCGCTGAAGGAACTTATCGACTTCGAACGGTGACCCGTTCGGTACGAGCAGCAGTTCCGCTCCTGCCCGAGCCAGGTGTGTGGAAACGGCAGACGACCAGACGTCTTCGCAGATGGGAAGTCCGAGGCGCACGTCGCGGAACGCCAGTGGCATCGGAAGAGGACCGGCGCTGAAGACGCGTTTTTCATCGAACACGCCGTAGTTCGGCAGATCGTGTTTGAATCGCAGGTCGCTCTTGCCATCGGCGACGAGTGCGACCGCGTTATGGAGGCAGCCGGCCTCCTTCCACGGCAGCGTCACGGCGACGGCTACCGTCGATGCGCTGTCACGCTGAAGTTCGCGGAGCGCCGCGGCCGTTGCATCGACGACGGCCGGACGCAGCACCAGGTCCTCCGGCGGATAGCCGACCAGCATCAGCTCGGGAAAGACGACGAGATCGGCTCCTTGCGCCGCTGCGTCATCGCGCATTCGCCGGATGATCGCGAGGTTGCCGCTCACGTCGCCAACGGTGGGGTTCGCTTGCGCGATTGCGATCGAAAGGGTCATGTCGAAAATGCGGCGAAGTCCGTCGGCTGGCCGACCTCACGTTCCTTCACGCGTCTGCTGGTGACTGCATTCCGTTTCAATCGAAGTTCGAAACGAGGTGACATAAAGCCGCCGTCAATCGTCACTATGTACGTAGAGGGAACACCTCACTAACAGGAGCGTAAACACTCTACTTAGATCCGCAATCTCATCATACACATCGTCCCATCCTGTCGACTTAGTAAGTAGCGAGTCGAGAGCGACTTAGTGTATAAAGCTCGACTGGCCGTGTCCTTGCACAGCGGCGGCGCATGCGAGCCTTGGGGCGATCTATTTTTGTACTCATCGGGTCGTTGCTGCTTACACCAGCAGCAGCCTTCTCACAGACGGTCACCGCGCTCTGGGATGCGAGCCCGGTGTCTGAGTCGGTGCTGAATTACGAGGTTTGCATCAGCACGACGCCGCTGTCCTGCAACATTCAACGCGCGACTGTCCCCGCCTCGCAGACTTCGTACACGTTCTCGCTGACACCTGGCGTTATCAACCTCGTTGCCGTACGCGCGTTCAGCGCGCTAGGTGCGGGCGAATTCTCGCAGGAAGTGGCGGTGTCGATTCCGGCGATCGCGTCCGTTGCCGATCAAACGAGTACCGTCAACACCCCGATTAACCCGTTGAGCGTGCCGGTCAATGATCCCGATGGCAGCACTCTGACGTTCTCCCACACCGGGCTTCCACTTGGTCTGTCGCTCAATTCGGGGACCGGCGCGATTACCGGTACGCCGACATCCATCGGAACGTATAGCGTCACTGTTCTCGTAAGCGACGGACTCGTGACCGTCTCGACCAGCTTCGTGTGGACGGTTCGAAGCGGTTCGAGCGATGCGACTCCTCCTAACGTGGACATCAGCAGTCACACGAACGGTCAGCAGGTCACGAACGCCACGATCACGCTCCAAGGCACGGCGAGCGATGCGGGCGCCGGCGATAGTGGAATCAGCAGCGTGCGGGTGAACGGCGTACTCGCTTCTGGCGGCACGTCATCGGGTGGCAACACTGCGACGTGGAGTCGCGCGCTCACGCTGGTTCAGGGTTCGAACCAGTTGACCGTCGTGGCGACCGACGGCGCGGGCAACGCTCGGACGACGCAGATTTCAGTCACGTACTCCGTGGCCGACACGTCTGCGCCATCGTTGTCCATTACGAGTCACACCACTGGCCAGACCGTCAACGTCGCGAGCATCACTCTCGCTGGGACCGCGACCGACATGAACAGCGGCAACAGCGGCATCGCGAGCGTCACCATCAATGGCACCGCGGCATCGGGCGGAACGTCGACGGGCGCCAACATGACGACGTGGAGCGGGACCGTCGCGCTTGCGCAGGGCCCCAACTTCCTGACGGTCGTCGCGACGGACGGCGCCGGTAACGCGCGTCAAGTGTCGCTCACGATCAACCGCGACTCGGCGGCCCCGGCACTCGCGATCACAAGCCACTCGTCAGGGCAGACCGTATCAACAACGACGGTTACGTTGAGCGGCACCGCCACAGACAGCGGCGCGGGCGGCAGCGGCATCACTCAAGTGTCGGTCAACGGCGCCACGGCATCGGGTGGGACGGCGTCAGGCAGCAATACCGCCAACTGGAGCCGAAGCGTCAGTGTCAACGGCGGCACGAACCTTTACACCGTGGTGGCCACTGACGGCGCGGGCAACACTCGGACCGCGGCGATCTCGTTAACGTTCAGTGCTCCCGCCGCTCCGATGACCGCAGTCTCGTTGAGCACCAGCCTGCCCAGCCCACAGCCGCTGGGCACGACGATCTTCCTCACGGCGGCCGGCTCGGGTGGCTCTGGGCCGTACGAGTATCGCTTCTGGGCGCACCACATTACGTCGCCCTGGGAGATCGTGCAGGACTGGAACCCGTCGGCGACGTATGCGTGGGCGCCAACGCGCACCGGCAGCTTCGAGGTCGCCGTGTGGGGACGCAGGATCGGCTCGACGGCGGAATGGGAGGCCTACTCAGCCCGAGAGTTCGAAGTTTCCACCGGGGGCAGCTCCGATGGGACCGCCCCAAGCCTCAACATCACGAGCCACTCTTCGGGGCAGACGCTCACAGCGGCGGACATCACGCTCGGCGGCACGGCGAGCGACAACGACAGCGGCAACACTGGCATCGTGAGCGTGACCGTCAATGGTCAACTGGCGAGCGGCGGAACCGCCAACGGTGCAGGCACCGCAAACTGGAGCCGCAGCTTCACGCTGTCCTCAGGTGCCAACACCATCACCGTTGCCGCGAGGGATGGAGCCGGTAACGTCAGGACGTCCTCCATCACGCTGACCTACACATCGTCGGGGTCCGGATCGGGATCGGGGGTGTCCGGGAGTCCGATGACGTCCGTCGCGCTGGGCACGAACCTCTTGAGTCCGCAGCCTCTTGGATCGCAGATCCTACTGACGGCTGTCGGCGCTGGAGGGTCGGGACCATATGAGTATCGTTTCTGGGCGCATCACGACAGCAGCGAATGGGAAATCGTGCGCGACTGGAGCACCACGGCGACTTATTCGTGGATGCCCACACGCACTGGTACCCACGAGATCGCGGTGTGGGGACGACGCGCAGGTTCCGGCTCGTTGTGGGAGGCGTATGCCCAAACGATCTACGTCGTTTCTCCCGGCAGTCTGGGGGAT
Source organism: Vicinamibacterales bacterium (assembly GCA_035649395.1). Lineage (GTDB taxonomy): Bacteria > Acidobacteriota > Vicinamibacteria > Vicinamibacterales > UBA2999 > Gp6-AA40. The sequence continues at coordinate 40,978 of DASRJR010000281.1, read as the reverse complement.
GCGTTGCCGCCGACGGTAACAATCACTAGCCACTCGGCGGGACAGACCCTGACCACTCAAACCATCACGCTGAGCGGCACGGCGACTGATAGTGGAAGCGGCGGCACGGGCATCGCGACTGTGACTGTCGACGGTCAGCAAACGACTGGTGGTGCGGCATCGGGTACGGGAACGGCGAATTGGAGTCGCACGCTGTCGCTCGCGCCGGGCGCGAACACGATTTGGGTGGCAGCGGCTGATGGTGCGGGGAATGTTCGGATGGCGCCCATCACGCTGACGTACCTCACCGTGACGGTGTCGGGTAGTCCGATGACCAGCGTCTCCGTCAGCACAAATCCAAACTCAGGGGAGGTTGGAGAGCCGGTTATGATCTTTGCTGCCGGCGCTGGCGGAACGGGTCCCTACGAATACCGTTTCTGGCTGCATCACAACACGGAGGAGTGGGCGATCGTCCGCGACTACGGCACCGGTTCGATGTACACGTTTACTCCGGGTCGAGCCGGCACGTATGAGATCGCGATCTGGGCCCGACGAGTCGGCTCCTCCTCGGCGTGGGAAGTCTATACAAGCCAACCGTTCGAAGTGAGATGAGACGCGCGGCGTGAGCCGTTCCCAGGAAGCGCGAGTACGCGTGGTACACTGCTGCTTCTTGGGAGCCGCTCCGTGTTGAAGCTCCGTCGCCAGGTAGCGCGGCCTCTTCTCCTGGCGACAGCCGCCATCCTTGTCTTCGCATTCTCCTGGCTTTTCCGCTTCAACGACCCGGGCGGCTCCTTCGCCGGGCTCACCGACGATCACTTCTTCTACCTCACAAGGAGCTGGCAGATTCTGTTTGGTGATCTGCCCGTCAGAGACTTTGTGGATCACGGTGCGCCGCTCTACTACTACGTCGGGGCGGCGGTTCAGTGGGTGTTCGGCCGGGGCACATTGAGTGAGCTCGCGTTCGCGACGACGGCGATCGCCCTTGGTGCGTCGCTTACGCTGCTACTAGCGGCTCGCGCGAGCGGCTCCATCCTGCTCGGGGTGCTCGGCGCGTTCTTTCAGATTCTGCTGTATCCGCGGTTCTACAACTACCCGAAGCTCCTGGCCTACGCGACGGCGATCCCGGTTCTGTGGTGGTTCGCCAATCGGCCGAGTGCATGGCCGCGAGCGGTCGCCGCGCTCGTCACGGTGATCTGGTTCCTGTTTCGCCACGACCACGGTGTGTTCATCGCGCTCGCGATGGCGACGATGCTGGCCGTGCTGCCGCAATTCGCGTGGCGAGAGCGATTGCGGCACGCTGTACTGTACGGAGCGCTGGTGCTGGTGATGCTGGCGCCGTATCTGGTCTTCATTCAGATGAACGGCGGCGTGGTTGCGTACTTTCAGCAGGCCTCGGCATGGGCGGAAAAGGACCGTGCCCGTGCGCCGGTGGTCTGGCCAGGACTGTTCGGGAATCCCAACGGAGTGTCAGACGAGGCGCGCCAGGGGGGTATCGGGCGACCCGTGGCAGTGGTCCGCGACAACGCCGTCGCCTGGACCTACTATGCCGAGCTGCTGATCCCCGTTTTCGCGTTGGGTATGCTCGCCATTTCGCGCGACGGTTTCCGGCCCACGTGGCCGCTGGCGCGCGCGAAGCTCGTTATGGTGGCGGTGCTCGGATTGATCGTAGACGCCGGGTTCCTGCGCAGTCCGCTCGAAGCACGCCTCGCCGATCCGTCCGTTCCTCTCGCGATCCTGGTGGCGTGGCTTGCCGGGTCGGTGGGTCGCCTGATGGTCGATACGCGATCGGTGCAGCCATCGCTGGTACCGCGGGTCTGGCTCGTACGGGCAGCGGCGCTGGCGATTGCTTTACCGTTGATGTTGGTGCTCGGAACCAGTCTGTCCAAGGATCTCTACGACCGTGTGGACGCCGCGGGACTCACCGATCGATTCGGCAAATCGCTCGAGCGGGCGGGAAGAATCGCGGACCAACTTCGAATCGACTGGCAGCTCGAGAGCTGGGTCGCTCGCGACCAGCGTCCCGATCTCATCAACCTGTCACTGTACGTGAATGCCTGCACGCGTCCCAACGACCGGGTGCTCGTCCAGGCCTACATGCCCCAGGTGCTCGCGCTGGCGCGTCGCGCGTTCGCGGGTGGGCATGGCGATCTGCGTCCCGGATTTTTCAGAACCGACGAGGCACAGCGGCTGACGATCGCCCGGCTCGAGCGGCAGTCGGTGCCGTTGATGCTCCTCGAGACCGGTGACGAGTATCGCAACTTCCGCAAGTCGTTTCCGCTGGTGACCGACTACATCGACGCGCGCTATCGTCAGGCGGGCTCGCACGTGTTCGACGGCCGATTCGGCGTGAATCTGTTCGTGCGCACCGACGCTCGCCCCAGCGGAACCTGGGAGCCCTTCGGGTGGCCGTGCTATGGCAGCGGCCACGTGGTGTCGTGATGGCGGAGAAGACCGAACGCGAGAAGGCACAGAAGTCGATCGCCGACAATCGCAAGGCGCTCCACGACTATCACGTCCTGGAAACGTGGGAAGCGGGGCTGGTGCTGCGCGGAACCGAGGTCAAGGCGATTCGCGAGGGCGGCATCAACCTGCGTGACAGCTTTGCCCGTGTCGACAAGGGCGAAGTCTGGCTCGAGAACGTCCACGTCAGTCCCTACAGCCACACCGGATACGCGCATCACGACGAGCGGCGGTCGCGCAAGCTCCTCCTGCACCGGCACGAGATCTTGAAGCTCATCGGACGCGTTCGCGAGAAAGGCCTCACCCTCGTGCCGTTGCGGATGTATTTCAAGAACGGCCGGGTCAAGGTGGCGCTGGCGCTGGTCAAAGGCAAGCAGGCTCACGACAAGCGCGAAACAATCCGTCGCCGCGAAGTCGAGCGCGAGACGCGCGCCGCAGTCAAGGCACGCAGCCGCTGAGGCGTGTTCAATACGCTGTGAACTCCCGAACGATGGCCTCGGCCAGCAGTTCGGATGCGGGTACGTCCCAACCTCCCGGTCTGACGAACTCTTTCGCGAATTGCCGTAAACGAGCGGATTGATCCGGCCCGGCCAGCGCCTCACCGAGATGCGCTCGATGCTCGTCCATCGATGACGCGCAGCGAACACACCCGCCGTTCTGCTCCAACAGGTAGTGAAAGTGGAGCGTCGTGCTTTGGCCGTCGGCAGCATCGTTTCCCGCGAGGATCGTCAACGTCGGTCGGCCGACGATCGCCGCCTCGAGGGCCGCGCTCGTGTTGAGCGCCACGGTTGCCGCGCTGTGGTGAAGCGCGTCATGAAACGCCTGCGGACGGCGGTAATGCGTCCGCACCACCGCGACCCGCGGGTGTGCAATCGGCCGCGTTACCCAGCCTCTGCCGAGATCGCCTTCCCAGCGAACGATTTCAGTCGGGCCCTCATCGTCGGTGGCTTTCACGTCAGGATGCGGCCGGATCAGGATGTTCGACTCGCGAACCGCTTCTTCCGAGGCGCACCTGATCGCGTCGACCCACGTGCGGATGAACGGCAGCTCGGAGTTGGTGACGACGAACTTGGACGAGCCGAGATACATGAGGATCGGTCGCTTCGGATCGAATCCCAGCGGCTTGCAAAACGCTTCCCTCGTCGTCACCGGCGAGAGGGCGATGAACGTATCGAAGCGAGGCGCACCGGTCGCGACCGCCCGCTCGCGCGGAAAGTCGTGCAGCTCGGCCGCTTCGGTCCGCTGCCATTCGTTCCACACGAACATCCGATCGGGCTGCACATGGAGCCCACCTTTTGTGCTCAGGTTGTCCCAGCTGTAGAGCACCATGCCGGTCGGAATGCCGAGGTGCTTCGCGCTCTTGACGATGTCACTTTGCGACGAGCCGAGATCGATCAGCGGTGACACGAGCACGCCGTTCGGATTGTGCCGCTTGAGAAACGCCTCCTGCCCCCGGTCACTCGGAATGGCCTCCTCCATCAGGCGACAGATCGTCGACAAGCGCTCGCGCTCCTGGTCGGTGAGATCGAGCGCGAGCTCGCTCCAGTCCATGTGCGCCGTCCGCGTGCCACGCGAGATCGAGTGCAGCAGCTTTTGAAACGCGCGTGCCCGCAGCTTGGTCGCGGCGCGGTACTGCGGATTGAGATAGCGGATGTAGTCCCCTGCTCGACGCACGCTCGTCGCAAGCGGCGCCCAGGCGTCCTCACGCTTCTTCGGCCAGCAGTCGATGACGACGCCCGCGCATTCGGCGAGCTCCTCAGGTGGCGAGACGTCCTCGTCCGGCCACGCCAGTGTCACCTCATGCCCGCGGTGAGCGAGCGCTCGAATCACTCGCGCATACGTCGGGAGATAACCGCGCTGCTCCAGGACGAACAGGAGCTTCATTCGCCGTTGCGTCATCAGGCGTGCGCCGCGACGGCGGACGCCAGGGTCTCGGCGACGCGATCGGGCGCGGCGGGGTCCATGCCCATCCACAAGGGCAGCCGGATCAGCCGCGCGCTGCGGTCGTCGGTCACCTCCATGGTGCCCGCCACGCGGCCGAACCGGCGTCCGGCTGGCGACGAGTGAAGCGGGACGTAGTGGAACACCGCGTTGACGCCGCGCCGGTTCAGGTCCGCCAGTACTTCTGCCCGTGGAATCTGACGAGGCAACAGCACGCGGAACAGGTGCGCATTGTGGGTGCAGTCGGATGGAACGACGGGCCGCTCCACCCCAAGCCGTTCCAGGTCTTCGCAGGCGTGATGGTAGGCGCGCCACAAGACGAGACGTTCGGTGGTGATCTCGCGTGCCGACTGCAACTGCGCCCAGAGAAACGCCGCGGTCAGCTCGCCTGGCAGGAACGACGAGCCGATGTCCACCCAGGTGTACTTGTCGACTTCACCGCGGGAGAACTTCGAGCGATCGGTGCCTTTCTCCCAGAGGATTTCCGCGCGTTCGCTGTACTGACGATCGTTGATGACCAGGGCGCCACCTTCGCCCGACATGACGTTCTTGGTCTCGTGAAAGCTGACGGTCGCGAGGTGACCAAACGACCCGAGCGGCCGGTCGCGATAGGTTGACAGCAAACCTTGGGCGGCATCTTCGACGAGCACCACCCCATGGCGCTGCGCGATGTCCGTCAGGACGTCCATGTTGCAGCCGATGCCGCCGTAGTGCACCGCCACGATGGCTTTCGTGCGGGCGGTGATGGCGGCTTCCACGAGGCGCTCGTCGATGTTCAGCGTATCGGGTCTGACGTCGACGAATACCGGTGTTGCGCCTCGCAGCACGAACGCGTTGGCGGTCGATACGAACGTGAACGACGGCATCACGATCTCGTCGCCCGGTTCGAGGTTCAGCAGCAGCGCTGCCATCTCGAGCGCAGCCGTGCACGAGTGCGTCAAGAGCACGCGCGGCGCGCCCAGGCAGTCCTCGAGCCACGCCTGACAGCGGCGCGTGAACTGCCCGTTGCCGGCCAGTTGGCCGGCGCGAACGGCCGCGTCGATGTACTCGAACTCTCGACCGGTGACGTGTGGCTTGTTGAACGGGATCATGGTCCCGTCGCAGATAGTAGCATCCGCATGCGAGCGATCAGGACGTCTCCAGGACGGCCAGCCCCACGCCGGTGCGTCCATAGTCGTTGCCGTTGTAGAGCATGTATCGCTGCCGGTTCCAGTCGAACACGCATGGATACTCGACCATCTCCGTCTCCCAGTCGTCGCCAGCGGCGATGAGGCCGAGGTCGTCGCGGCGGGTCCAGGAGACGCCGTCGATCGACTGCGCACAACTGATTCGATACCGTTCCCCTCGCACGGCGAACCACATGCGGTAGGCGTCCGCATCCCGCATGACCCACGGACGCGCGAACGCATATTCCTCAGGAGCGCCGTAGTCGATCGCCACCGCTCCGTCGCGACGCCATATCAGTCCGTTGCGCGATTCAGCGTAGCGGATATGGTAGTGATGGCGCGGCCCTGATTCGTGCGCCCGCCACTCGGTGGCCGAGACGTACCACATCCGCCAGCGCCCCTCGTCGACCAGCACGAACGGCGACGCGGTCAGAAATGGATCCACCGGCGTGCGGTCGAGGAGCGGTGCCAGCGACAGCCGCTCGAACGGGCCGTCCCCTTCGCTGGCCGCGACGCCTGCTGCCAGGTAGAAGGGTACCGTGACGCCGCGCGTCCATCCGGTGTAATACAGCAGCCGCGTGCGGCCGGTCGTGACGAGGCACGAAGGGGTGACGCCGCTGTCGTCGAACGCGCCCAGCGCACCGAGATCCAGCACGGGTTCTGCCTCGAGCGGCGCCAGCTCCGGCGCCGGTGACATCGTCAGCGTCGTCCGGCCGATCCGTGCCCGGCCGTGTGTGTCACGCAGGCTCAGGTACACGCCGAATCTGTTTCGCCCGAGCGGTTCGACGACCGGCAGCGCCGCGTGCGTCGAGGCCCACGTGGCGGCAGATGTGTCGAGCGCCAGTCTGCCGAGCCGCTTCCAGGCCGCGATCACGGTTCGATCTCGTCGCTCGACTTCGAGAACAGCCTGGCGCGCTCGGGGATGTAGACCCCCTTTGGCTTCGTGTCCTTCATGATCACGGCGCCTGCGCCGACGAGCGTCTGCGGTGCGATCGTGATCGAATTGCGCAGCGTGGCGTTCACGCCGATGAACGATCGCGTGCCGACGCGCACGTAGCCCGAGATGACCACGTGCGAGGTGACGAAGCAGTGGTCCTCGATCACGGCATCGTGACCGACGTGATTGCCGCTCCACAAGGTGACGTCGTTGCCGATCCGCACGAACGGCTGGATCGTGTTGTCCTCGAGGATGAAGCAGTTGTCGCCGGGCTGGTGCTCCGACAGATAGGTGCAGCGCGAGCTGACATAGCTGACGAGCCGGTAGCCGTGCTGTTTCATCGCCTCGTACTTTTCGGCGCGCACCGCATTCATGCGCGCGTAGCTGAGTGCGACGAACATCTCGTACTCCGACGGCGGATAGTCGCGTGGCGCGTCTTCGGCGTCGCTCAGTCGAAGACCGAGGAAGTGGTCGTCCTTCCGGAATTGGCGATCGACGACGAAGCCGGCGACCTCGTGGGAGCTGTCGTGGCTGAAGTAGTAGTGCGCGAGCCGGGCGATGTCGCCCGCTCCGAAAATGACGAGCCTGGCCATGGCATCACCGCCGCACGATGATCGTGAACTCGTAGAGAGGGTAGTCGTGCAGAAGGCTGACGAAGCGGGAGTACGTCCGCTTGCAGCGATCGAAGCAGTCCAACGGGTCGGCGTAGTAGAGATCGGGTCGGCGCCGATCGGCATCCGAGTACAACGTCAGCGCGTTGAACGCAAACCCACGAGCGCCGAGTGCCGCGAGGTCGGCGACCGTCTCCCAGACGTAGCCGGTCCAATCCTCGTCGCTGGCATCCTGCTTGACGTTGAACACGCCGCTCGACACCGCGTAGTCGGCCGGTTCGAGCTGGTCGCGACGGGTCGTGACGAGGCAGGCCGGCAGACCGGACATGTGATCGCGGGCCGACGCCACCATCGCGTCACTGACGTCGAAGCCGATATACGGTCCGCGGTGTCCGCGTTGACGCACGAAAGTGGCCATCGCCCCGTAGCCGCAGCCGTAGTCGATCAAGCTCGCATCCGGATCGGCTTCCCACAAACGCTCGAGCTGCCGGAACCGCAAGTCTTGTGATGCCTGTGAATTCCAGTCGACGCCGGCGGGAGTGGGCCCGTGCGTCTGCAGTCGGGCTTCGTAGTACGCCTTGGCGGAGGCGCGAAGGGCGTCGTGACTCACAGCGGCTGGTCTCGCGCCACGCTGTGCTCGCTGCGGATGATGGTGTAAGGGCGCTGTTTGACTTCCGTGAAGATCTTCGCCAGGTACATGCCGATCACACCGACGCAGAAGATGATCAGCCCACCGAGAAACCAGATCGAGACCATGATCGACGCCCAGCCGGGGACGCCGATGTTTCCGGTCAGCTTGCGGTAGAACAGAATCACGCCCGCCGCGACGGACATCGCCATCACGGCCATGCCGATCTGGAAGATGTAGACCAGCGGCCGGTTGCTGAACGAGGTGATGGCGTTGCCCATGACCGACAGCCGCTTGCGCGTGGTGTAGGAGGAGCCGCCGCGGCTCTCCTTGCGCACCGGGAACGGCCGCTGATCGAACCCGGTGATCGTCCAGAGACCAGCGAGGAACAGCTCGCGTTCGTGATGGCTGACGAGGGCTTTGACATAGCGGCTGGTCATGAGACGCGCCGTGATCACGTTCATCGGAATCGGATGCGTCAGCATCTGATTGAACACGGTGAAGAACACGTGTCCGGTGACGCGCTCGAACCAGTCACCCTTGCGCCGCTCCTGCACGCCGTAAATCACGTCGGCACCGTTCGCTCGCAGCGCCTCGTGGAACGTCAGCAGCCAGCCCGGATCCTCCTCGAGGTCACAGTCGATCAGGAAGACCAGATCCCCGCGGGCGTGCGCGACGCCGGTCATCAGCGCCTTGTGGTGGCCGAAGTTCCGCGACAGGTCGATGACGCGCACGTTCGGGTCCTGCTTCTGCAGGTCCAGCGCCACCCGGAGCGAATCGTCCGGCGACCCATCGTTGACGAACAGGATTTCATACGACGAAGTCAGCCGGCTTGCCGCGGCGGCACAGCGCGCGTGGAACTCGCGCAGGAACTGGGCCGACTCGTACATCGAGGTCACGATCGACACGCTCACGGGCCGACCACCGCTCATGCGGGGACTCGCGACGGGCACACGTCTTTCATGTAATTTGACGCCCGCGGACCGGTGCAGAACAGCAGATCGAGCGCAGAGACGGCATGCGCGAACGGCGGGTAGGGCTGTGGGTACTCCGGATATCCGGAGTAGTCGGCGAACTGCACGCTGATGCCGGCGGCCGCGAATGCGGTCTCGTCGAGATACTCACGCGCGCTCGGGCCCGACAGATAGTCGGTCGCGCCGGCCTTGACGCACAGGTCGATGAGCCGCTCGTTGCGGCCCTCTCGCGGAGCGTACTCGGACGACCAGGTGATGGGCGTCCCAATCGAGAGGGCGCGACAGACCGCCGTCATGAGCGAATGGTTGATCTCGCTGAGTCTGTCCGACGCCGGCTGGCCATACAGGCGGCCAAGGTCGGACGCGTAGCGGGCGAAGTACGGCGCGCGGGCGTAGGCGTTGTGGATGGTCTGCCAGTGCCGATGCGACCAGGTCGGGTCGGCCACAACCGTCTCCCGGATGCTCTGCAGGTAGCGCCCTTTGGTCTGGACCGGAATCGACAGCCACAGCAGGCCGTCCTTGGTTTTGATCTGGTTGCGGCTGCGCCAGTCTCGCTTGGTGAACTGCACCTCGTCCAGCAGGATGAACTCGTCGACGGCCCGGATCAGATCGAAGTAGCCTTTCCAGGGAATGTAGCTCGATTGAACAATCGCGACGCGTTTCCGGGCCATTCGACCGCCCGCGGGCGAGTTTACCACGCGAGACTGCACGTCCCGTCGCATCGCCCGCGCCCGCAAATCGTTGACAGATCGGCTGAAATCATCGAGAATTTGCCTGTTCATTTCGTGAACAAGTTGTTCACGTCGTGAACGCGCCGGCGGCTCCCCCTCGCCGCGCCGTGTAGCTGACGGGCCGAAGGTCTGTCGGCCCCCGCCTTCTTTTCACAGACAGGACCTCGTGGATCTCGAGTCACGTCGAGACCTCCAGCTGCTGGAAGCGCTGGAGCAGCAATCGACGATCACCCAGCGGACGCTCGCGAGCCGGCTCGGCATCGCGCTCGGGCTCACCAATCTGTACGTGAAGCGCCTGATCCGGAAAGGCTACGTCAAGTGCGTGACCGCCTCGCCCAATCGGCTCGTGTACTCGCTGACGCCGAAGGGGTTGTCGCGCAAGGCGCGCCTCACTTACGAGTTCATGAAGTATTCGCTCGACTTCTATCGCGACGCCCGGCGGCACCTGCGGCGGAGTCTCGCCGACGGCGTGAAACGGCAGAAGCGCGTCGCCATCTACGGGACCGGCGATGCGGCGGAACTGGTCTTCCTGCTGATCACCGACATGGGGCTCGAGTTGACCGCGGTGTTTGGTCCCGCTAACAACGGCCAGTTTCTCGGCTTTCCTGTCCGCGCCATCACCGAACACGAGACGGTGTCGTATGACGTCGTCGTGGTCGCGGTGCTGGAGCGGCCCGGCGGCGCGGCGCGGCTGCTCCGTCAATCGGGTGTGCCACGCGACAAGATCGTGATGCTGCAACCGACCCGGACACCCGCGGCCGAGCCCTCGAGCGCGGCCAAATAGAGACGGTGACCATCCGCTCGGTCTCGACGCCAGGCGGCGTGGTGTTCGTGGACGACGCCGATCGGGGATCGGTCGCCAAATCGCTGCTGACACGAGGACGCTACGAAAAGACCTGGACGGCGTGGGTTCAAGCGACGGTTCGTCCCGGCATGCGCACCCTCGACATCGGCGCCAACATCGGCTACTACAGCGCACTCCTCGCGACGCTGGTCGGGCCAACGGGGGCGGTCGTCGCCTGTGAGCCCGACCCCGTGAATGCGTCCCTGCTGCGTCGCACGATTGCGGCCAACGGCTTCCGAAACGTTCGGGTGGTCGAAGCGGCGGTGTCGGATCGGGTCGGTCGCGCCACGCTCTATCAGGATCGCGAGTGGTATGGCGTGCACTCGCTGTCGCGCGACAACTGCGTGAACCCGGGCGATGGACAGGTGGAGGTCGCGACGACGACACTCGACGCGCTCCTGGGGGAGGCGGGACCAATCGATTTCGTGAAGATGGATGCTCAAGGCGCCGAGGCGAGCATCCTCGCGAGTGCCGGTGCGCTCCTGTCCCAGCCGCATCTCATCGTTCTGATGGAATTGTGGCCTCACGGACTGAAGACGCTGGGGGGCTCCGTCTCCGCGGTCACAGAGCCCTTCCGTCAGCACGGGTTCGCCAGCTTCACTCAACATCCCGAGAGTGGGTGGGGTCCGATCGACCAGGAGACCATCGAGCAGCGGGGGTCGACGCTCGGCACCTGGTCGTCGTTCAATCTGGTCTGGATCAAATAGCGCGATGGCACCGGGACCGGTCGGGCGGAGTTGGTTGCGGCGCAACCTCGCCCGGCTGGGACGCGCGCTCGACGCCGACGCCGCGTCCGATCGCGCCGAGCTGCGGCGGTTCCTGACCACCTGGCGGGAGCAGGACGACACGCGCTCGCGACGCGATCTCGAGCGCCTGAAGTCGGTCGAAGCGTCCCTCGAGGCCCTCTCGCGAGAGACCGGAGACAACCAGCGGAATCTTGCGCGAGTCCGCCACCTGTTCTCGAAACAGCGCGATCTGCTGGCGCACGTCGCTCGCCGCACGGGAATCGATCGGCGCACCGTCGAGACCGAACAGCGCGTCACGGAGCGTCTGGCGCGATTGTCGCGCAGTGCGTTGCCGGTCATCGTCGGGCCGTGGACCGGCGAAGTCGGCTTCGAGCTGTTGTATTGGATTCCGTTCCTCCAGTGGATGCGGCAAACCTTCCCGTTCCCTCCCGAACGCTTGATCGTCGTGTCGCGCGGCGGCGTCCGTGCGTGGTACGGCCACGTCTCGGACCAGTACGAAGAGATCTTTCGCTACGTCGCGCCGGCCGACTTTCGCGCGGCCACCGTCGATCGCAAGAAGCAGCAACAGGTGGGCCGGTTCGATCGTGGACTGATCAAGAGCGTGATGCGGACGCGTGGGATCAGGCGTGCCCACCTGCTGCACCCGACGGTCATGTACTCGCTGTACAACGCGTACTGGCGCTACGCCACGACCGTCAAGGATCTGGAAGCTCACGCGAAGTTCCGGATGCTTCCGCCAGTGAGTCCCGAACTGGTCACCGGCCTCGGTCTTCCCGATAGGTTCGTTGCCGTGCGGTTCTATTTCAGCGACTGCTACCCGGATACGCCCGACAACCGCGCGTTTGCGTCGCGCGTCGTCGAAGGGCTGGCGGCCCGTGGCCACGTCGTCCTGCTGAACAGCGACATCGTCGTCGACGATCACCGCGACTTCGCGCCAGCACAGCGCGCCCGGGTCCACGTGCTCAGCGCAAACATGAGCCCTGAGACGAATCTCGCGCTTCAAGCCGCTGCGATCAGCCGCGCTTCGGCCTTCGTCGGCACGTACGGCGGCTACTCGTATCTGGCCCCGCTCTACGGCGTGTCGTCGGTGGCGTTTCATTCGCGCACGACCTTCAAGCAGCACCATCTCGAGTTGGCCCACCGCGCGTTTCTGCGTCTCGGGTCGGCACGGCTCGTGCCCGTTGACGTGCGCAGCGCGGACCTCGTCGGCGACGCCCTCGCCGGCATCGTCACGGCACCAGTGATGTGATGACCGTCAGCTCCGAAGACCGGTCGGCGACGCTGCGAGCCACGCTCGACCCGCTGTCGTGGCCGGACCGGTTCGATGTCCTCAGGGAGGCAGAGAAAGCGGCACGTTCTTCCGATGAACGAGCCGCGATCGTGCAGATGACGACCAAGCTGGCGGACGCTGCGCTTGTGGCACTCAGCCCTGAATGGGAAGGCAGGCCGTTCAAAGATGCCATCCTGAGGCTGCCCTCGAAGCGTCTGCGTGGCGCGTTGACCAGGGCCGCTAAACGTGCGCGCGACCGCTACGTCGTCGATGCGATCGCCAACGGGTTGGCGCCGCTTGACGAGCAGAGCAGCCGGCGCCGCCGTTTCGCTGTCGGTCTCGACGAGCGCGCGATTGAAATGCCGCTGGCGTTGGCGACTGCCCGACTGTCGGCGCCAGGTGAGGTGCTCGACGCGGGATCTGCGCTGAATCTTCCGGTCGTGCGACAGATCGTTGGTCGGCCGGTCGCGCGCGTGACGCACTTCACGCTGCCTGGCACGACCGAGCCGGTGCTGCCAGGTGACGCGGACCGATTCGTCCTCGCCTTCGGGGATCTGCGCGCGCTGACGTTTCCGGATGGCGCGTTCGATCGCGTGGTCTGTGTGTCGACGCTCGAGCACGTCGGCATGGACACCACGCGTTACAGCGACCAAGGCGGGCACGCGTCCGGCTCGGGCGCGACGGCACTCGCAGAGCTGATGCGCGTGCTCGCACCGGGCGGCGAGCTCGTACTGACCGTACCGTATGGCCGCTCGCTTGATGGTGGCTGGTTCCGCGTATTCGATCGCGCAGGTCTGACCGAACTCCTGGCGCCGACGTCCTCGCAACGGGTCGAGTCGCGATTCTTCTACTACGACAGTGGATGGCTGGAAGGCGACGACGTGCCTCCCGCCGTAACGGTCGACACTCCGTTCTTCGACGATGTGATTACCGGCGTCGCGGTCGTGCGAGTCCTGAAAAGCGGAGGCACAGCCTGACCGAAAGTCTCATCGTCGAGGGGTTGGGCAAGTGCTACCGAACCATGAAACGGGGCCAGCGCCGCGAGATCTGGGCGCTTCACGATGTGGCGTTCTCGGTTGAGCAGGGCACGATCCTCGGCATCGTCGGCCCCAATGGAGCAGGCAAGACGACACTGCTCAAGATACTGGCGCGGATCACGCCGCCGACGACCGGACGAGTGCGTGGGCGTGGGCGCGTCGTTCCGCTGCTGGCGCTCGGGTCGGGCTTCCAGCGCGAGCTCTCGGGCCGCGAGAACGTCTTCCTGAATGGAGCGATGTTCGGTGTGCGGGCGCAGGAGGTCGCGCAGCGGTTCGACGAGATCGTCGAGTTCGCCGGGCTTGCCGACGCGATCGACCAGCCCGTCAAGCAGTACTCGAGCGGGATGTATCTGCGTCTCGCGTTCTCGGTCGCCATCAACATGAATCCGGACATTCTGCTCGCGGATGAAGTGCTTGCCGTCGGCGACCTCGAGTTCCAGGAGCGGTGTCTCACACGAGTGGCCGAAGCGAGCCGGCAGGGCATTACCGTCTTGTTCGTGTCGCACGACATGCCGGCGATCTCTCGACTGTGCACGCGAGCGCTCATGCTGAATGCCGGTGAGCTCGTCAAAGACGGCAGTACTGAGGAAGTGGTCGAGCTGTATCAGGAAGCCGCGTGGACGCGCACTCGCAAGACGCGTCGGACTGCCCGCAACGAATGTGGTGAACTGCTGTTCGTCAAGTTGATGTCGGTCGACGGTCGCGAGCTCGGCGCACTGCGCTGGACCGAGGAGGCCTGCATCACCTACGCGTTCAGGATCGATCAGCCCGACGTGTTCGTGCGCGCGACCTGCGACCTGTTCGCGCGCGGCGTGCTGGCGTTTCGCACGCTGCAGCCCGAGGAGGTGCCGATCACCGAACCGGGGATCTACACGGCGTCCGTGCGGATCCCAGGCTGCCTGCTGGCGGAGACGATGTACACCATCAACGCCGCGATCGACGTGCGAACGCCGAGCGGCGAGTATCGGCCGTTCGCGGATGTCAATGCGTTGAGCTTCCGCGTGTATGACGCCGTGCTGAAGCAATCGATGCGCGGCACGTGGCGCGGCGGAATGCCGGGCACGGTTGCGCCGGCGCTGCAGTGGCAGTTCTCGCGCGAACGCCGTGAGGCGGACGTCAATGCCTGAGCTCCAGACACCGGCGCTCGAACACTGGAGCATCGAACCACGCAGCGAAAGCATCGCCGCGCGGGCGGCGGAGCTGTGGCGCTACCGGCGGATGTTTCTGTTCTTTGGGGATCGCGCGATCCGCAAGCTGTATCAGCAAACCGTGCTCGGCAAGGCGTGGATCTTCCTGCGCCCGCTCGTGCCGCTGTTCGCCCGTGTGTTCCTGTTCGGCGCGCTCCTGGAAGTTGGGAGCGCGACCCGGGCTCCGTACTTCGTCTTTCTCGCGGTCGGAAGCGCGGCCTGGGAGCTGTTCGCCAGCTGTGTGATGTGGGCGACGCGCAGCATGCAGATGAACGGCGGCATTCTGTCGCGGCTCTACGTCCCACGCGTCATCGTCCCGATCGCCACAATGGCGCCGGGCTTCGTGTATTTCCTCATCAACGTCGGCGTGATCATTGGCGCGCTCGCGTACTACCGCATCCGCGATGGCGTGTGGCACGTCGACTCGACCTGGATGATCGTGGCGCCCGCAGCCGCCGTACTCATCATCCTGTTTGCGGTTTCGATAGGTCTGTGGACCTCGGTGCTTGCCGCGGAAGCGCGCGACGTACGGTTCGGGCTGGCGTTCGCGCTCGAGTTCTGGACCTACGTGACGCCGGTCGTCTATCCGCTGTCGTTGGTTCCTGATCACGTTCAGTGGGCGCTGATGCTCAATCCGATGGCGGTGTACGTCGTTGCTTTCCGCGGCGCCATTCTCGGCGGAGAAGGGCCGAGCCCGTGGGCGTGGGCCTCGGCGATCGGCATCACCGCAGTCCTGCTGGTAGTCGGGCTCGCGTTCTTCCAGCGCGCCGAAGCGGAGGCGGTCGACAGTCTCTAGTGGTATGTCCCGCCCAAATCCGGACCGGCCGCTCCGATGTCGCGGCCGGCAGATCGCGGTGGAGGCTCGTTGTGAGCTGTACTCTTCCAGTTGATACGGTCCACTAGATGGCCCGCATTCTCTTCGCGATGGCCTATCCGGGTTACCTGCGGCTCTATGGGACGACGGTGATCGGGCTGGCGTCGCGCGGACACGAGGTGCTGCTCGCCTACGACAAGACCAAGACCGGGCATGACGAACAGCCGGTGCCCGAAGGAGCGCCGGCGTCCGTGCGCGCCATCGGGCTGCTCCCGCAGCATGGTGGCCGGTGGCGTGACGCGGCGATCGACCTGGGCTGCACCATCGATTACATACGGTTCCTGTCTCGGCGCGACGGCACGCCGTACCTGCGGATGCGCATGGAGAAGTATCTGCCGGCGCGTTTCTCGGGCCTGCGCCGGATCGGTTCGTGGCCGCCCTGGCTCGTGCGCACGCTCGCGGCCGCATCGCGCGCGGCGGAGCGGATGATTCCGGTAGACGCTGCGCTCGTCGAGTATCTGCGCGGACTCGATCCCGATGTCATCGTCGTCACGCCGCTGGTCGCTCGCGGGCCGAGCGGTGTGCAGCAAACGCAGGTGGTGAAGGCGGCCCGCCGTGCCGGCATTCCCGTGGCGCTCGCCGTCGGCAGTTGGGATCACTTGTCGAGTAAAGGGCTGATTCGCGTCGCTCCCGACCTCGTCATCCTCTGGAACGAGACGCAGAAGGACGAGGCGACGCGGATGCACGGGGTGCCCGCGGATCGGGTGCTCGTCACCGGCGCGCAGGCCTTCGACAGTTGGTTTGGCCGTGCGCCGTCGCTGTCCCGCGACGCATTTCTCTCGCGCGTGCAGCTTCCGACCGGCCGTCCGATGCTGCTCTACGTCGGGTCGTCGCGTGGTATTGCCAAGCCGTCGCTCGAAGTCGCGTTCGTGCGCCGCTGGGTCACGGCGATTCGCGCGGCCGCCGACCCGGCGGTCCGTTCGGCGTCGGTGCTGGTTCGGCCGCACTACTCGAACATGGAGGCGTGGAGTGAGGTCGACTTCTCCGACCTTACCGACGTCACGATCTGGCCGCGGCAGCGTCCGAGCCTGCCAATGACCCAAACCGATGCCGCCGACTACTTCCATTCGATGCATTACAGCGCCGCCGTGGTGGGCATCAACACGAGCGCCATGATCGAGTCGTCGATTGTCGGGCGCGCGGTGTTCACCGTGCAGGTGCCGGAGTTCGCCTCGACTCAGGAAGGCACCACGCACTTCCATTACCTGCTGTTCGATCGCGACGGTTGCGTGGAGTCGGCGCCGTCGTTCGATGCGCACGTGAAGCAACTCGGTCGTGCCCTGGCGGACCCGCAGTATGCACGCGACGCACGGTCACGATTCGTCGCACGCTTCGTCCGGCCGAACGGCATCGACACACCGGCGGTCGATTACGTCGTGAGCGCGATCGAGCGGCTGACGCGCCTGCGGTCGCCGCGCGAGCGGACCGCGCACGACACCGGCGCCAGCGGGCGTGATGCCTCGCACGCCTCGTCGTATGCCGGAGATCGCTCAGGCCTGCACTGACGTGAAGCGCCCACACACGATGGCGGCGCGTTTGACGAAGTTCGTTCGCGGACGAGGCGAGCGGTGGCGTCATGTCTATGTCCTCGGCCGCGGTGCGCTGAATGCGCCCGGTCATCTCGCACGCTGGCGGATCGCCCGTACCGCGCGTCCTCTGCCACAGTTCGAGGTCCCGTGGTCGGATGGATATCGTTCGTTTGCACCGGGAACGTTTCCAGAGGCGGAGGAAGGCGCCCATGCCGCCGTCGCGCTGTTGGCAAAGACCGAACAGGCGCTTCAGGAGCGGCGGAAGGCGCGCACCAGCAAGCAGTTCCTCGTCAACCTGCTCGCCCCAGCCGAAGTGACGGCGGACCATCCGCTCTTGCGCCTTGCGCTGCGCCCCGACCTGCTCGAGGCCGTGATTGCCTACATGGGGACGGTCCCGATTCTGCGATCGATTCAGGTGTTCTACTCGGGTGTTGTCGACCGCGAGCCGGTTGCGAGTCAGTTGTATCACTGCGACGCCGACGACGTGCGCCAGCTCAAGATCTTTCTGCTGTGCCGAGAGGTCGAACGTGCGAACGGACCGCTGACGATGCTCGACGCCAGCCGATCCGAGCGCGTGCGTCAGGCGACGAACTACCAATACAACGATCGGCTCACCGACGAGGCGGTCGCCAACGTGCTCGGTCCGCATCAGCCGTTCGAGCTCGTCGGCGCGCCGGGCACGTCGTGTCTGGTCGATACGAGCCGGTGCTTCCATTTCGGGTCGCGTGTCGAGCCTGGAGCCGCGCCCCGTCTGGTCGCGATGGTGCAGTACCTGTCGCCGCTCGCGTTCGTGCTGCCTGGCAATGCTCGGCGTGGTGCCGCCTTCGCGCATCTCGCTGGAGCGCAGCACCGCGACATCCAGCGCGCGGTCGTGACCGGAGAACATCGCTACCTTCGCCACGGCCTACGGGAAGCGACCGCATGAGCCCGAGACTCTGGCCGCTGCCGACAGCGCGTCGCGTCGCCGAATTGGCCGGCGAAGTTCGACGTCTCACCACTGCGGTCGAGCGCCTCGAGGCGATGCAGCGTAAGGATGCCGAGCAGCTGAAGAAGCTGCGGCAGACGATCGAAGACGGCGTCGCGCTCTCGCGTCGCTCCACCGAGGAGGCCGCCGCGTCGGCGATCGCGAGACAACGCGACCTCGAGCAGCTGCACGCATCGCACCGCGATCAGGTGCTCGCCGAGATCGACGCGAACCATCGCATCGATGCGAAATGGCGCAAGATCTTCAACAATCAACTGTCTGCGCTGGTGCGGCACCTCTGCCTCCCGCTCGATCAACTCAAGCCGCCGCATTCGCTCAACGCGCGCCGTTTCCGTCTGCGCTCGCAGAACGAGGAGGATGGAATTCTCTTTGCCATCCTCGAGCGCGCGAGCTGGAAGACCTGTCGATTCGTCGAGATCGGCTCGGGCAAGTCGGGCGGCAGTTCGGCCGCGCTCGCGCACGAGTGCGGCTGGGCCGGGCTCATGATCGAGCTCTCCCCGACCTCAGTCGGCCTGGCGCGGAAGAAGTTCGCGGGCAATCGGCTCGTCACGGTCGTGGAGGCGCAAGTCACGCCGGGAAACGTGAACACGCTCCTCGCCGAGCACGGCTACAGCGGCGAGGTCGATGTGCTGTCGATCGACATCGACAGCTACGACTACTGGATCCTCGAGGCGCTGTCGGTCACGTCGCCGCGCGTGCTCGTGCTCGAATACAACGCGCTGTTCGGACCCGAGCGGCGTGTCACGATTCCTGTCGACCAGCCGCTCGGATCGACGCCCAAGGGGTACGGCGGCGCCTCGCTGGCGGCGCTCGCCGATCTGGCTGCCCGCAAGGGCTATCGTCTGGCGACGTGCGAGAACACCGGCGTCAACGCGTTTTTCCTGCGCCACGACGTCGCGCCGGATGTTCCAGGCGTGTCGCCGGCCGAGGCGTTCAGGCCGCTGCGCAGCCGCACGGAGCTCGACGATGTGGAAATCGCCACGGATATTTACGCGGCGATTGAGAAGCGGAAGCTGCCGCTGGCAGAGGTCTGACGCGCTCGACGAGGTCGTCGGCGGCATCTGATATCAGCACCGTTGCGAATTCTGTTCTCCGTCCGGAATCCGTCATACGTTCGGCACTACGAGTCGGTCCTGCGAGCGCTTGCCGCTCGCGGGCATGAGGTGATGCTCGTGACCGAGCGGCCGGAGAAGAAAGGCTGGCCGCCTTCCGTTCACGCGCTCGCCGAAGACTGTCCATCGATCAGCCTTTCACGCATGCCTGTAGTGGCCAACGAGCCGTGGTGGGAGCTCGCGTGCCGGTTGCGGCAGGCCCGCTTCTATCTCCGGTTTCTGGAGCCCGAGTACCGCGGCACACCGGCGCTGCTCATTCGAGCGCGCCAGCGCGCGCCGAAGCCGGCGATCTGGCTCGCGGAATCGCTGCCGTTCGGACGCTCGTGGCGGCGGCTGCTGGTCCGCGGTCTCGATCTGCTCGATCGAGCGACGCGGACGGCAAGCGCGTTTCACGACTACCTCCGTCGACTGGCGCCTGACGTGGTGGTGATGACGCCGCTCGTCGTGCTGAAGACGTCGCAGCTCGACATGGGCCGGGCGGCGCTGGAACTCGGTGTGCGCAACACGTTTGCCGTCGCCAGTTGGGACAACCTGTCCAGCAAAGGGGACCTGACGTTCCAGCCGCAGCAGGTGATCGTCTGGAACGACGTGCAGAAGCGCGAGGCCGTCGAGCTCCACGGCGTCGACCCCGCGCGCGTTGTCGTCACCGGTGCGCAGCTGTTCGATGATTGGTTCGAGCGCCAACCCTCGACCTCACGCGAAGCGTTCTGCGCGAAGGTCGGGCTGCGCGCCGATCGGCCAATCGTGTTGTATGTCTGCTCCGCGCTGCTCGAGGGCAGTCCGCCGGAGCCCGACTTCGTCGTCCGCTGGGTGCGCCAGCTGCGCAGCAGTCCGCATTCCGCAGTGCGGGAGTGCGGCATTCTGATTCGTCCGCACTTCAAGCGCGGCGAGGAATGGCCGGCCGTGTCGTTCGCGGGACTCGAGAATGTCGTGTGCTGGCCGCCCATCGGCGCCGTGCCGGTCGACGCCTCGTCCAAGACCGACTACTTCGACTCGCTGTTTCACGCGACGGCCGTCGTCGGCTTGAACACCAGCGCGATGATCGAAGCGGCCATTCTCGGGCGTTCCGTACACACCGTGCTGCTGCCGGAATTCCACGGCAGTCAGGAAGGCACGGTGCACTTCCATTACCTGCTGACGGGGCCCGACGCCCTGTTGCACGCGGCGCGCTCGCTCGACGCGCACGCCAGCGATCTGGCCCAAGTCCTGGAGGGCCGCGATACCGACCCGACGCGCAGTGCCAGGTTCGTGCGCGCCTTCGTCCGCCCCGGCGCACCGGACCGTCGCGCGACGGATCGCGTGGTTGACACGCTCGAGACTCTGGCGGCGAGCCCCGCGCCTGCACCAGTGCCGGTGCCGATGTGGACGTCCTTCGTGCGTCCCATGCTGCGACCGTTCGCACGAGGCGCGATCGAGCGCTTGGAGGGCATCAAGGCGGAGCGCACCCGGGTGAAGAATGAGCAACTGGCGGAGCATCGCCGACGAAAGGCCGAAGCGCTCGCCGCGCGCCGCGCCACGCCGCAATGAGAATCCTGTTCTCCACCAGCAGCTTCGGCTTTCTCCGCAACTTCCAGTCCACGGTGCGGCTGTTGGCGGAGCGTGGTCATCAGATTGACCTGCTGGCGGAGCGCTCGGACACGGTCGACGGACAGAAGATTGCCGATGCGCTCCTCGCCGAGTATCCGCACGCGATCACGGTCGGCATCCTGCCGTCGACGCGTCACCGGCTGTGGTACGCCCTCGGCACGGGCGTGCGTGCGTCGCTCGACTATTGGCGATATCTCGACGGCCGTTGGGCGGACTCTCCGAAGCTCCGGCAGCGCGCGGCCTCGCTTGCCCCGCCGTTCGCGCGCGCGATCGTTCGACTGCCGCTGCTCGGCTCGCCTCCGGTCCTGACGACGCTCGCGTGGCTGTTCCGCCGGATTGATCGCGTGCTGCCGCCTCCGGCCGAGGTCGTCCAGACGTTCGAGCGCGTCCGGCCCGATCTTCTGCTGCTGACACCGCTGCTGTATTTCCGCTCGCATCAGGTCGATCACGTGAGATGTGCACGGCAGCTCGGCATCAAGAGCGTCGTCGGCATCGGCAGCTGGGACCACCTGACGACCAAGGGACTCATTCACGAGGTGCCCGATCGCGTGCTGGTGTGGAACGAGGCGCAAAAGCAGGAGGCGGTCGAGCTGCACGACGTTCCCGAAGAACGCGTGCTCGTCACCGGGGCACAGGCCTACGACCACTGGTTCACGATCACGCCGTCGGCAGACCGGAATGCGTTCTGCGAGCGGGTCGGCCTCGATGCGCAGCGCCCCGTCGTGTTGTATCTGTGCTCGTCGTCTTTCATCGCACCGTACGAAGTCGGCTTCGTGCGACGGTGGATCGCGGCGTTGCGCGGCAGCGCGGATCCGGTCGTGCGGAGCGCCGGTCTGCTGATCCGGCCGCATCCGCAGAACGCCGAGCAGTGGCGCGACGTCGATCTGCCAGCGGAGTTCGAGAACGTCGCACTGTATCCGAAGGGTGGCATCAACCCGATCGGCGGCGCGGCTCGATCGGATTACTTCGACTCGATGTATCACGCCGAGGCGGTGGTCGGCGTGAACACCAGCGGCATGATCGAGTCGGGGATCGTCGGCCGCCCGGTGTTTGCCGTCCAGGTCGAGGAGTTCGCTGCGACCCAGGACGGGACGCTGCACTTTCAGCACCTGAAGAACGTCGAGGGCGGCCTGTTGCATTTGTCGGGAACGCTCGACGACCACGTCGCGCAGCTCGAACGAGTCATGGCCAACAGCGACGCCGCCCGGCAGCAGGCGCGCCGCTTCATCCAGGCGTTCGTCAGGCCACATGGCCTCGACGTTGCGGCGACGCCGCGTCTCGTCGACGATCTCGAGCGGTTCGCTGCCGGACCAGCGCTCACCCCACAGTCCCAAGGGGTCGGTGCGCGGCTGGTACGGGCCTTCTTGGCGCCACTCGCCGTCGTGCTGACGCTCGTCGCAACCGATCCGGTCAAGCGGCGGGCCATGGTGCTGCACTGGACTCGTCCGGCCCGTCTGATCCTGCGCGCGCTGGTGTCGCGCGCGATTTACGTGGTGCGCGCGATTCGACGGTTGCCGATGCTGGCGGTTCGCGTCGCGCTCCTGGTGCTGCGCCGTGGAGTGATTCGGCCGATTCGTTGGCTGCTGCACAAGGCCAAGATGGGTCTGCACGCGCTGCTGACGTGGCGCAAGGGCGAAGCGGACGAGGCGAGCTGACGCGATGCGCGTGCTGTTCTCGATGCGTCATCTGGGGTCGCTGCGGATGTACGACTCGGTCCTGCGCCAGCTCGCCGCGGCCGGTCACGAGATCGACATCGTGGCGCAACGCCGCGACGTCCCTGGGACCACAACGTCTCCCGAAACGACGCTGGCCGACGTGCCGCAGATTCACTGGGTGTGGGAGGAGGTACGCGTCACGACGTGGACCGAGCTCGCCGCCGGACTGCGAATCTGGCTCGATTACCTCCGGTTCCGCGCGCCGCGCTACGCGAAGACACCGCGGCTGGCCGAGCGAGTGGCCGAGCGCGTTCCCGCCGTGCTGCTGCGGCTCTCGAACTCCCCGCTCGTGCGTACCCACATCGGGCTGCGCGTGTTGACCGCGTGCCTGCGTACGGTCGAGCGGGCGTTGCCGCGGAAAGAGGAGCTCGATGCGCTGATGCGTGAGCGCCGGCCGGATGTGGTGCTCGTCACGCCGCTGCTGCGTCTCGGCTCGTCTCAAATCGAGGTGCTTCGCAGTGCGCGCGCATACGGCGCGCGTACGGTGCTGTGCGTGGCCAGCTGGGATCACCTGTCCAGCAAAGCGAGAATCGCCGAGCTCCCCGATCGCGTCTTCGTCTGGAACGACACGCAGCAGCAGGAGTCGGTCGAGCTGCACGGCGTGCCCGGCGATCGTGTCACCGTGACGGGAGCCCAGTGCTACGACGAATGGTTCGAGCGCTCGCCTGTCAGAACTCGAACCGAGTTCTGCTCCATGGTGAGACTGCCGGCGGACCGGCCGTTTCTGTTGTACGCGTGCTCGGCGTTCTCGCCGGCGACACCGATTGAAGCGGCCTTCGTCCGCCGCTGGATCGAAGGTCTTCGTGCGAGCGCCGATCCGATGCTCCGCAGCGTGGGCGTTCTCGTGCGTCCGCACCCGCAGCGCCACGACGAGTGGAAGGAGGTCGACCTCTCGGACCTGCCCGACGTGACGCTCTACGGCTCGCATCCGCTCGACGAAGATTCGAAGAACGACTACTTCGAGTCGCTCCACTACAGCGCGGCCGTGGTTGGCCTGCTGACGAGCGCGTTTCTCGAGGCGTCAGTGGTCGGGCGTCGCGTCCACGTGTTCATCCCGCCGGAGTTCAGGGAACGGCAGGAAGGGTTGATCCACTTCCACTATCTGCAGACCGTCGGCGGCGGCCTGTTTCGCGCGACCCGTGATTTCGACGTGCACCTTGCCGAGGTGGCGCGGTCGCTGCGCGAACCGGCGCCACGGGACGTGAACGCCGGGTTCGTTCAGGCGTTCATCCGTCCACACGGTCTCGAACGCCCCGCGACCGACGTGTTCGTCGACGAGCTCGAGGCGTTTTGCAGAACGCCGGCGCCGATGCCGGCACGCGAATCGTTGTTCGCACCGGCGATCCGGCTCGCGGTCTCTCCGATCGCGGCATGGGCGCACGCGGCGGTGGCGCGAACGACGACGCCGACCGATCGCACCGTCGTCGAGCTGCAGCAGGCACGCCGGCGCGACGAGCATCGCCGCGCGCGAGAGGCCGACGAGCAGCGCAAGAAGGCGGAGCGCGACGAGCGGCTGCGCGAGCGCGAGCATCGAGCGGAGGCGGCGCGACAGGAAGAGCTCCGCGTCCGCCAGGAGCGGATCGACGCCGATCAACGCCACAAACGAGAGCGCAAGTCCGCGAAGGAAGCCGAGAAACGCCGGCGTGAGCGTGGCAAGCGCCGCGCCGCGATCCTGGCGCAGATCAAGCGGCGTCTCGGGGCGAGCTGACGCGATGAACATCCTGTTCTCGATGTGGCACCTCGGCTCGTTCCGGATGTACGAGCCGGCCATTCGAGAGATGGCGCGCCGCGGCCATCGGATTCACCTCGCGCTCGGCCGCGCGGAGGCGCTCGGCTGGGAGAAGGCGCTCGACGCGCTGCTGGTCGATCACGCGACGATCACCTGGAGCTGGCTGTCGCCGCCGACCTCCGCATTCTGGGCCGAGCTGGCCAAGACCATCCGTCTCTGGGCCGACTACCTGCGCTATTTCCACCCGGACTACGCGAGCACGCCGAAGCTGAAGGCGCGCGCCGAGGAACGGCTTCCGCGGCGGCTCGTGCAGGTGAGCAATCGGCCGGCGTTTGCCGAGCTGAAACCGCGACAGCGCCTGCTCGCCGCGCTGCGCGCACTCGAACGCGCGCTGCCGCCGGTTCCCGAGATCGAGCGCGAGCTGCGTGAGCGTCAACCTGACCTCGTCATCATCACGCCGCTGATTTACCTCGGCTCATCGCAATTCGAGGTGCTGCGGACCGCCTTGCGGCAAGGCGTGCGCACGGCGTATGCCGTCGGCAGCTGGGATCACCTCTCGAGCAAGGCGCTCATTCGCGACATGCCGCACCGCGTGCTGGTGTGGAACGACACCCAGAAAGACGAGGCCGTGCGTCTGCACAGCGTGCCGCCCGATCGCGTCGTCGTCACGGGCGCGCAGTGCTACGACCAGTGGTTCGGCCGAACACCGGTACGCACACGAGAGGAGTTCTGCCGCCGCGTCGGGCTGCCATCAGACCGGCCGTTTCTGCTCTACGTGTGTTCGGCGCTGTTCTGGGGAAGCCCGGTCGAAGCGGAGTTCGTCCGGCGATGGATTCAGAGTCTGCGCGAGAGCTCACACCCCGAGGTGCGAGACGTCGCGATCCTCATCCGACCGCACCCGGCGCGGATGGACGAATGGCAGACTGTCGACCTCTCGCCGTTCGAGCACGTGGCGTTCTACGGATCGAATCCGGTCGATGCCGCATCGAAGGACGACTATTTCGAATCACTGTTCTACAGCCATGCGATCGTCGGGCTGAACACCAGCGCCTTCCTCGAAGGTGCGATCGTCGGCCGCCCGGTGCACACCGTTCTGCTGCCGGAGTTCCACGAGAACCAGGAAGGCGTGCTGCACTTCCACTATCTGCTGACAGTGGGCGGCGGCGTGCTGCGGGCGGGCCGCAGCGTCGCCGAGCATCATTCGCAGCTGGCGGCCTCGTTGCGTCAGCCTCCCGATCGCCCTGGCGTCGGCTTCGTCCGCGAGTTCATCCGTCCGCTCGGACTGGATCGCGCGGCGACGCCGCTGTTCTGCGATGCCGTCGATGCTCTCCTCCAGCAGCCGCGACCCGAGCCTGTCCCGACGCCGGTGCGGTATGTCGCGTTGCGGTGGGTGATGTATCCGGTCTTTCACGTGCTGCGATGGCTGTACGGATCCGAAGTGTTTCGCGACGACTGGAGCCGGAAGGAAGCCGAGCAGCAGCGCCGGCGGCTGGAACGCGAGCGCCGGCGTGAAGAGCGCCGCCAGGCGTACGAACAGCAGAAGCGAGATCAGGAACGGCGTCGCAGCGAGGAGCTCGCCGCAAAGGAGGCCGCACAGCGTGCGGCCGTGGCGCGACGCGAGGAAGCCCTGGCCGCGAAGGCAAAGCAGAGGCTGGACAAAGAGCGCGACAAGGAGACGCGGATCCGTCGGCGCCGACGCGCGGAGATGCGCGCCAGTCTGAAGCGCCGCGCCCTCCAATGGCTCGATCGGTTTCGGCCGCGGGCCGATCGCGTGAGGCCATGAAGATCCTCTTTCTCATGGACTCGCCCGAATACCTTCGGTTCTACGACTCGGCCATCGAGGAGCTGGTCGCGCGCGGACACGCCGTTGCGCTCGCGGTCAACAGCGGCCGGGCGAAGAAGCCGGTCGGACTCGAGGGTTTGCATGCCTACGCCGGATCGGTGACGGTGCTCGGTATCGTCCCGGCACACTCCGGCATGTGGGGCGGCATCGGCCGCGGAGTGCGGGGGACGATGGACTTCGTCCGGTTTCTGCATCCGCGCTTCGCGGAGGCGGCAGCGCTTCGCGCCCGCATCAAGCGACGCGTGCTGCCGCGCGCCTATTACTGGCTCGACGCCGTGCCGCGTCTCAGCCCGGGCGCCGTGCACGCGGTCGAGCGCGGACTCATGGCGATGGAACGTGCCGTGCCGGTCTGTCAACCGATCGCGGCGTTTCTTCGCGAACAGGCGCCCGACGTGTTGCTGCTCTCGCCACTCGTCGCGGCCGCATCGGACCAGGTGGACTGGGTGAAGGCCGCGCGCCAATGTGGTCTCCGCACGGCGGTGTGCATCGCCAGCTGGGACAACCTCACGAACAAGGGACTGCTGCGCATCGAACCGGATCTCGTGATCGTGTGGAACGAGGCGCAACGGCAGGAAGCACACCAATACCACTACGTTCC
This sequence comes from Vicinamibacterales bacterium, assembly GCA_035649395.1. Taxonomy (GTDB): domain Bacteria; phylum Acidobacteriota; class Vicinamibacteria; order Vicinamibacterales; family UBA2999; genus Gp6-AA40. Next base: position 14,495 of record DASRJR010000281.1, on the reverse strand, counting down.
ACTCGACAAGATCGCGGCCACCGGCGCTCAGCTCTTTGACAGGTGGTTCACCAGGACGCCGACGCGTGATCGAGAGGCGTTTTGCGCCCGCGTGGGGTTCGCCGACAGTCGCCTCTTCTTGTTGTTCATGGGGTCGTCAGGCTTCATTTCGGAATCGAATGCCGAGGTCGGGTTCGTCCGCAAATGGATCGCGGCGGTCCGGGCCAGCGGAGACCCACTGGTCGCGAGCTGCAACATCCTCGTGCGGCCTCACCCGTACAACTTCGAGGCGTGGGAATCGGCGCCGCTCTCTGACTTGCCCGGCGTGAGCGTGTTCCCGAACCGGACCTATAGCCCGATCGATGCCGACAACCGGGACGACTTTTTCGACTCTGTGTATCACTGCGGCGCCGTCATCGGCATCAACACCAGCGCCATGATCGAAGCGGCGATCGTCGGCCGGCCGGTGCTCTCGATGTCCACCGAGCAGTTCGCCGCGACGCAGGAGGGCACGATTCATTTTCATCACCTCCTGCCCGAGAACGGCGGGTGTGTGAGGATGGCCGCCACACTCGAGGAACACGTCCGGCAGCTGCGCGATCAGCTCGCCAATCCAGAATCGTCGCGCGCCGAGACGGCTCGATTCGTCTCGTCCTTCGTGCGCCCCCACGGCCTCGAGCGGCCGGCGACGCCGATTTTCGCCGACGCCGTCGAACGTCTCGGTCGGCAGGCGCCGCCGGCCGCGCGTCCAGCGTCTTCGACGGCGGTGCTGCTGCGCCCGCTGTTGCTCGCCGCAGCGGCCCCCGTGCCGATCGTCGATTGGTTCGTCAAGCCGACGGCGCTGTTGTTGGCGCGCAAGTGGGCCCGAGGCGCGTTGTGGCGCGGCCGCAAACGGCTGCGGCGTTCCGTTCTCCGGTGGCAGCGCGGCAACGCTCGATGACCGAGCTCCTCACCACTCGCGCGATTAATGGAACGTCCTGGCGATGGGCCGCCGCTGCGCACGTCTACGCGGCGTTGACCGCGCTCGGACTCGGGTACTTCATCGTCGGCAGTCCGCTGCAGCTGAGCGAGGGTCTCCGCAACATGTTGACCGTTCAGCGGACAGGTTTTTGGGAGCTCATCGTCAGTCAGTTTGGCGCGAGCGGATTCCTGCGTCCGCTGCTGTACGCGCAGATCGATGTCGCGTTCGAGCTGGCGCGCGGCCGGTACTTCGAGGTGTTCAAGGCGATTCACGTCGTGCAGGTCGTGCTCGCCGCCGTCCTGTTCGTCAACGTGCTTCGGGTACGGAGCGGATCCGGGCTGCTGGTCGTCCCGTTCGGCATCGCGATGCTGTTTGGATCGCACACGTTCGCCGGCACCGTCCTCGAGGCATTTCCCATCAACACGTTTCTCACGATCGTGGTCTGCTGCCTGATGGCGGCGAACCTCGTTGATGGCACGCCGGCACTCTGGCGCGACATCGCCGCCGTACTGCTGTTCGTCTTCGCGGCGTTGACGGTCGAGAGCGGACTGCTCGTGTGGGTGTGCGTGGCCGCTGCCTGGCTCGCCGGTTTTCGAGGTGTGTCCCGCAGCGCAGTCGCGGTGATGACAGTACTGCTCGGGCTCTACATGGTCGTACGGCTTGGCCCGATGGGCGCAGGGTCGCCGGCGCTGGTCGAGCGGAGCTCGGGCTACGGCTTCCGCGTGCTCGATCCGCCCGAGCTGATCGCGCGGTTTGGCGACAACCCGATCTGGTTCTACGCCTACAACGTCATCACGCAAGTCCTGTCGGTGTTGTTCGCCGAGCCGAAGGCTGGCGTCTGGGTGTTCACGCACGGTCTCGTCACTGGCGAGCTGATGCCACGCGACGTGATCGCCGTGGCGAGCTCCGTTGGCGCGACGATCCTGATCGTCTGGTACGCCGTCTCGATGCTGCCCGACTGGCGTCGCCGCGTGTTCACCACGATCGATCGGTGGCTCTTCGTCTCGCTGGCGATGATCGCGGCAAACGCGGTGATCAGCTATCCGTACACGAAGACCGTGATCGTCAGCCCGGCAGGTGTGTTTCACGCGCTGTCGGCCACGCTGGCGTTCGGTGTGGCGATGGAGCGGCTTGGCCGCGCTCGTTGGCCGCAAGTGGCCCGTCTCGCCACCGCCATCGCACTGGCGGTGCTCTCGGGTACTTGGGCCGTGCGGCTGGTCGGCGTCCACTACAGCCTTCGCGAGAAGGCGTTCATCGCCAGGAACGATTGGACCCAGCTCGTCATCGGACGCCCGCCAGCCGACGTGGACGTCACGCGCTATCCGGAGGCCGGCCGATTGATCGAGCAGTTGAGAAGCGACGCGGTGTCGAGGCGCGTCGTCAACCCGGCGTTCGCGAGTCCGTACGGATGGCGCTATTTCGAACAGAACTGGTGAACACCGCCGCTCCACCGGTGTCTTCGATGCAACTGCTCGCGGTGTCGCCGTTGCTGATGCTGTTCGCAGGGACACTCGTCGTGGTGGGCGGTTGGATCGTTGGCGCGAAGCCGTTCTGGCCGGTGACGAACCTGACGCTGTCCGAAGCGGTGGTGACGAGAGATGCCGGCGAGGTGGTTCGTCTGATCGAGCGCGAGCGAGTCGACCCGAACCACTCCTGGCCCGTTCGCGCTGAACTGCTCGAGACGTCGCCGATCACTCCGGTCGAAGCGGCGGTGGCCACGCGTCGAGGGGAAATGGTCGTCCTGCTGCTGCGCCATGGGGCCGTGCTGCCGGAAGGTCCCGAGCGTGACGCACTGATCTGCCAGGCTGTTCGCGCCCGGGAGGAAGAGGTCGTTGGCCTGCTGCTGCAGACCGGGAATGGCAGCGATCCCCGCGGCCGCTGCGCGTCGGCCAGCTCGGCTCGGTGACTCACAAGGATGTTCCATCAGATGCGTACGGTCTTCAACTGAACCTGTCGTGCCGACGACAGACTTTCGACGTCGGCCGTGCGGGCCAACCAACGGGCGGCCCGCTCAAGAAATCACAAGGATGTTCCATTAGATGCGTAAAGTCTGCGTCGTGATCGGGTCGCGGGCCAATTACAGCAGCATCAAGTCGGTGATGCGTGCGGTCCAGGCGCATCCGGAGCTGACGCTGCAACTCATCGTCGGCGCGTCGGCGCTGCTCGACCGCTTCGGTTCAGTCGTCGACGTGATCGAGGCCGACGGATTCACGCCGAATGCTCGGGTCACGATGATCGTCGAAGGCGAGACGCCGGCGACGATGGCGAAGTCGACGGGCCTCGGGCTGCTCGAGCTGCCGACGATCTTCGATCTGTTGAAGCCCGATGTCGTCGTCAGCGTCGGCGATCGTTTCGAGACGATGTCGACGGCTGTGGCCGCGGCCTACATGAACATTCCGGTCGCGCACACGATGGGCGGCGAGATCAGCGGCACGATCGACGAGAGCATCCGGCACGCGGTGACGAAGCTCTCGCATATCCACTTCCCCGCGAACGACGCCGCGGCCGCACGCATCATCAGGATGGGGGAGGACCCGTCCACGGTTCACACCGTCGGGTGCCCGCGGATCGATCTCGTCAGCGAGATCGCGCGTGGCAACGGTCTTCCGCATGCCGAGTGGCTCGATCGCGAAGGCGTCGGCGCGCATGTCGATGTGAGCAAGCCGTTTCTGCTCGTCAATCACCATCCCGTGACGACGGAGTACGGGCAGGGCAAGAGCCACATCTGGGAGACGCTGTGCGCGCTCGACGAGTTGAAGATGCCGACGATCATGCTCTGGCCGAACGCCGACGCCGGGTCGGAGGACATCGCGACCGGCATGCGCACGTTCCGCGAGAAGCGGCACCCCGAGTACATCCGCTTCTATAAGAACTTCCCGATTGAAACCTACGTGCGCCTGATGCTGTTGTGTGGGTGCGCGGTCGGAAACTCAAGCGCGCCGATTCGGGAAGGCGCGTTTCTCGGCGTGCCGGCCGTGAATATCGGCACGCGTCAATCGGGGCGTGATCGCGGACCGAATGTGCTCGACGTCGGCTACGACCGCCGCGAGATCGTCGACGGGATTCGCCGGCAGCTCGCACACGGCCGCTTCGAATCCGACGCGTTGTACGGCGATGGCCGCGCCGGCGGACGGATCGCCGACGTGCTCGCACGTGCCACGCTGACCGTCCAGAAGCGGCTGACGTTCACTCACCACTGATGCGCGTGCTTGGTGTGATTCCGGCGCGAGGCGGGTCGAAGGGGATCCCGAACAAGAACCTGCACCCGCTCGCCGGCCGTTCGCTGCTGGCGTACACGGCCGACGCGGCGGCGCGGAGCCGGCGGCTGTCGCGAGTAGTCCTCAGCACAGACGATCACTCGATCGCTGAGGCCGGCCGCGCGCTCGGGCTCGAGGTGCCGTTCATGCGACCTGCGAACCTCGCGTCAGACGAGGCACCGATGCTGGCCGTGCTGCAGCATGGGATCGACGCGCTCGGGCGAGAGGGCTTTGCGGCCGACGCAGTCGTCCTGCTGCAGCCGACGTCACCGATGCGACGAGCGGACCACATCGACGGTGCGATCGATCTTCTGGCGGCGACCGGCGCCGACTCGGTCGTGTCGGTGGTCGAGGTGCCACACCAGTTCAGTCCGGTCTCGGTGATGACGCTTGACGCCGACCGGCTGCGGCCGTTCATGCCCGGACCGATCGTCACACGGCGTCAGGACAAGCCGCGCGTGTTCGCGCGAAACGGGCCCGCCGTGCTGGCCGTGCGGACGGCCGTGCTCGAGGGCGGCTCGCTCTACGGCGATGACTGCCGCGCAATCGTGATGGCCCCCGAGGAGTCGGTGGACATCGATGGACCGGCCGATCTCGATTACGCGGAATACCTGCTGAGCCGCCTCGCACGTTCATGAACATCCCGTACAGACGCGTGTCGGAATACCAGCCTGTCGATATTTCCCGGCTGCGTCCTGGGAACTCGTACAAGCAGTTGATCGAGAAGCGCACCCATCCGATCGACGAATTGGTGCGCGTGCACGGGAAAATCCCCGACGATCTGTTGCAGCCACGAGCGTGCCCGACGTGCGGGAGCGCCGACGCTCGTCATGAGCTCGACAAGGATCACATGCGGCTGCTGCGATGCGGCACGTGCGATCTCGTCTATGTGAGCCCGACGTTCGACGAGGCGCACTACGCCGAGGTCTACGCCTCGGCGGAATACCAGGACATCGTTCGCGATCTCGGCATCAAGAGCCACGAATACCGGGTCGAGCGTTTTGGCCGCGAACGCGTGTCGATCATGGCGCGCCACCTCGATGTCGCTCGACCGCGGTACCTCGACGTCGGCTGCAGCACCGGGTTCGTGGTCGAAGCGGCGCGCGACGCCGGCTGGGAGGCGATCGGCACCGATCTGAACCCGTCGGCGATCGAGTTCGGCCGCACGCGGCAGCTCGATCTCCGTACGGTGGCGCTCGACGATGCGGGGTTCGAGCCCGGGAGCTTCGATGCGGTGTCGCTGTTCGACGTGCTCGAGCACCTGCTCGCGCCGGTCGAGACCATTCGCGCGTGCGTGCGCCTGCTACGGCCGGGCGGCATCGTCTTTCTCTACGTCCCCAACTACGATTCGGCGTCGCGCCTGCTGATGGGGAAGGATGCGCATTTCATCTGGCCGACGCATCACCTGAACTACTACACGCCGGCGACGATTCGCGATCTGCTGGCGCGTCAGGGGCTCGAGACCGCCTACATCGCGACCGAAGGTCTCGACATCGCTGACTACCTCTGGTACCGCCGCGAGATACACGACGACGAGAGCACGGGCGTCGAAGCGATCTCCGATCTGCTCCAGTTCTTCATCAACGCCGGGGCATACGGCAAGAACCTGCGCGTGATTGGCCGGAAGCCTCGATGAGAGTGTTGTTCGCCGCGTTGCACCTCGCGCACTTCCGCAACTTCGAGTCGGTGATACGGGAGTTGTCGGCACGCGGTCATGCGGTGCACCTGACCGGCGACGAGCCCGAGTCGCTCGGTGGCCGCGAGTTGGCGGAACGGCTCGCCCAGGAATGCCCCGGCGTCACGTGGGATCTGTTGCCGTCGATCGAGCAGGAGCCGTGGTACGACGCGGCACGGCGGATGCGTGTTGCGCTCGACTATGCCCGTGTCCTCGGACCCGACTATCCAGACAAGCTGCGGCGCCGCACCGAAGAGCGCGCCCCGCGCGTGGTGCGGTGGAGCAGCCGGCTGCCGGCGATCGGTCCCCGACTGACCAGGGCGGCGCTGATGCGATTCGAGCGCCTGATGCCGACGAGCGAGCGCCTCGTCGAGTATCTGCGCTCACATCGGCCCGACGTGCTCGTGCTGGCGTCGCTGACGTACTCGCGTTCGCAGCAGCTCGATCTGCTGAAGGCCGCTCGAACCCTGAAGATCCCGGTCGCCGCCGCGATCCTGAGTTGGGACCACCTCTCGAGCAAGGCGCTGCTGCACATGGCACCGGATTCCGTGATTGTCTGGAACGAGGTGCAGAAGGACGAAGCCATCCGGATGCACGGCCTGCCTGGCGATCGCATCATGCTCACGGGTGCGCAGTGCTACGACCAGTGGTTCACGCGCACGCCGGCACGCAGCATCGAGGCGTTCTGTCGCACGGTCGGCCTCCGGCCGGACAAACCGTTCGTGCTCTGGGTCCATTCGGCGCTCAGCCCGACGCCGGATCCGCCCGAGCCGATCCTGGTGACGCGATGGATCGAGGCGCTCCGCCGCAGCGCGGATCCACGTCTGCGCGAGATGGGTGTGCTCGTGCGGCCGCATCCGGAGCGGCTCAAGGAATGGGCCGGCGTCAGTCTCGACCGCTTCGAGAACGTCGCGTTCTACGGCCGCAACCCGATCGACGCCGACGCGAAGGACGATTACTTCGACTCGCTGTACTACAGCCGCGCCGTGATCGGCCTCGTCACCAGCGCCTTTCTCGAAGCCGCCATCGTCGGCAGGCCGGTCCTGACGTTCACGCTTCCTGAGTACCGGATGCATCAGGAGGAGATGATCCACTTCCGTTACCTGATGAACGTCGAGGGCGGCCTGCTCCGGATGGCGGCCGATCTCGACGAGCATTTCAGACAGCTGTCCGAGGCGGTGGCACTCGACGGGGCGCGGGATGAACGGAATCGTCGATTCCTGCGCGCCTTCATCAGGCCCGAGGGTCTCGAGCGCCCGGCGACTCCAGCGTTCGTCGACGCGCTCGAGCGGGTGCAGCGCGACGACGTGCGCGTCGATCCGTCGCTGGCGCGCGGCTCGTGGCTTCGTCCCGTCGTCGTCGCGGCGGCATCGTGGTCGCGAACGGGCCTCGGCCGCTGGCTCATGAACGACAAACGCGACGATGCCTGGGACGACCACGAGGCGACGACGCAGCGGTCGTTGATGTCGCGTCGCGAGGCCAAGTCGCAGCGCCAGCGCGAGAAGGTCCGCCGCCGTGAGTGGCGGCAGCGGCGCGACGCCGCGATGGCGTTCGGCAAGGAAGTGAAGAGCGCCATGCGCAAGGCGCGTCACCGCACCGCGATCAGCGTCTACCGCGCGCTGTATGTGACGCGAATCTGGCGAGGCGAGCTGCCGGGCACTCAGGGCCGTGGCGGCAGCGCGGCCGGCAAAGAGAGCTGATGCAAGCAATCGTCCTGACGAGCACGATGCAGCGTCACGTGTTTGTCGCCAATGCGATGGCCGCGCGCCTCGACGTCGTTGGCGTGTGGCAGGAAGAGAAAGCCTTTCAGCCGCTGAAATACGCCCAGACGCCGGAGGACGAGGCGATCATCGCGCGTCACTTCGCCGCACGCGACGCGTCCGAAGAGGCGTTCTTCGCCGAGCACAGGCATGTGCAAGCGCCGACGCGCCTGTTGCCACCAGGCGGCTGCAACGACTCACGTCGAATCGAGGAAATGCGTCAAGCGTCTCCGGACGTCGTGCTCGTGTTTGGCACTGGACTCCTCGCGCAGTCGCTCATCGACGAATTTCCGGGACGGATTCTCAACATCCACCTGGGACTCTCGCCGTACTACCGCGGCGCGGGCACCAACTTCTGGCCGCTCGTCAACGGCGAGCCCGAGTACTGCGGCGCGACGATTCATTTCCTCGATGCCGGCGTCGATACCGGGCCGATCATCGCGCACGTCCGGCCAGACATCCGCAACGGCGATGGCCCCCACGACATCGGAAACAAGACCATCATCGCCGCCGCCGATGCGCTGATCGACGCGGCGCTGGCGCTCGACGCCGGTCAGGTGCGCGGCGTCGAACAGGTGTCTGGCGGCCGCGTCTACAAACGCGCCGACTTCTCGGCAGCCGCGGTGAACCGACTCTATGCGAACTTCGCTCACGGAATGATCGACGACTATCTCGATGACAAGACCGCGCGCGACCGCGCGCTGGCGCTCGTCAGCATGGAGATGCAGGCGCGGTGACTCGGCAGTCGTGCATGGTGGTCATGTACCACTACATTCGAGACAGTGCCGCCACCGCCTTTCCCGAGATTCGGGCGTTGGCACCCGACCTCTTCGCGCAGCAGCTCGATTGGCTGCAGTCCAACTACACCGTTGTCACTCTGTCAGCGATCGAGGCGGCGGTCGCGGGCCGTCGGCCGCTGCCCGCTGATGCGGCGCTGCTCACGTTCGACGACGGCTTCGTCGACCATTACGAGACGGCATTTCCGCTGCTGCGCGAGCGCGGGCTGAGCGGCACGTTCTTCCTCACCCACGATGCCTGCGGCACGTCGCCTCGCCTGCTCGGCGTGCACAAGACACATTTCCTGCTGGCGCGGCTCGGCGCGGAAACATTCGGCCGCGCCGTGCTGAGCGAGTGCCACGCTGCGCGCCAGTGGCCAAATGGACGCGAGAGCGTCTTCGGCGCCGATCGCTGGGAAGAGGCCGACGACCGAGCCATCAAACATCTCATCAACTACGAGCTGCCGTTTGACGACGCCGATCGCGTGCTCGATCGCCTGTTCGCGGCGCACATCGGTGATGCCGCCGGCTTTGCGCGCCGGCTCTACCTCGATGCGCCGATGATTCGCGAGATGGCCTCCGCGGGCATGACGTTCGGTTATCACACGCAGAGCCACCGCATGCTGTCACGGCTCTCGATCGACGAGCAGCAGACCGAATTGCGTGCCGGCGTGGAGTGGATCTCCGGGCTGACCGGTCAGCACAGTGTGCCGTTCTGTTATCCCTGGGGTGGGCCACAGACCTACACGCGGGACACCCTGCAGATTCTGGAAACGGCGGGTTACTCGCTGGCGTTCAACACCGTGCGGCGGCGAGCGCGGATCGGCGAAGACGGGCGATACGAGCTGCCGCGGTTCGATACACGAGATCTCCCGCCGTACACGCGCGGCGAGGCCGACGCCGTCGCCGCGGCGGCACCAGTCGAAGAGGCATGACGCAGGATTTGCGGGCAGGGCGCGAGTTCCACGCCTATCTTCGCGTACGCGAGGCCGTGCAGCAGATGCAACAGGCCTGTGAGGGCCGCGCTGCCGATGCGAGCCGGTATTGGACCGAGGAGCTCGAGAACATCGACTACCTCGCCGATGCCTCGCCGCTGATCGTTCGCAAGCTGCGCCACCATGCGTTTCACATCACTGGCATCCGTCCCTACGACTATCGCTCGAAGGACGATGGCCGGCGGGAGCATTTCGAGGCGCGTCTGAAAGCGCTCCAAGAACTAGGGGGCGACGGCTTACTCGTGCCGGAATCGCCGGCTCTTGGCGGCTTCGGATACGCGATCGACGGTCGGCTCTTCAACGTCGACACGCTGAAGTTCTACGAAGTCCTGATCGGGATGGAGCGCGGCGGCGTCCTTCCAGCGCTGCGACGGAACGAGCGGCCGGTCGTCTGTGAGATCGGCAGCGGGTGGGCCGGCTTCGCCTATCAGTTCAAAACGCTGTTTCCACGAGCAACCTACGTCCTGGTCGACTTTCCAGAGCTGTTCCTGTTCTCGGCGACGTACCTGCACGTGGTGTTTCCGGAGGCGCGGTTGTTGTTTGCGGGAACGTCGGCGGACGCCACCCTCGAGGGCTGGCGCGACGCCGACTTCGTGTTCGTGCCGCATCATCTCGCCGACCTCGTCTCGACGATTCAGCTCGACCTCGTCGTCAACATGGTGTCGTTTCAGGAGATGACCGACTCGCAGGTGCGCGCCTACGCGGCGATGGCTGCGCGGGCCGGCTGCCCGAAGCTGTACAGCCTGAACCGCGAGCGCTCGCCGTACAACACCGAGCTCGTGAGCGTCAGCGATGCCATGTCGGATTACTACCGGCTCACCGAGGTGCCCGTCCTCGACACCGACTACACGAGCGCGATGAAGAAGCCGCCGAAGGCGACACGCATGGTGGAGCGCAGCGCGCTCGGCTACCGGCATCAGGTCGGCCTGTTGCGGACCGGCGCAGCACGAACCGCCTCTTCAGCGGGCGATCCGGTCGCGGCAGGAATGACGACAGAGCGCTCCGCGGGGCCGCGCGTCGTGCTCGGCATGACGCTGTACAACAACGCCAGGCACTTGCCCGAGGCGATCGACTCGCTGCTCGCGCAAACGTGTCGCGATTTCGTGCTGGTGCTGCTCGACGACGCATCGACCGACGAGACCGAGGCGGTCGCGGGGCGATACGCGGCCATGGACGCCCGTGTGCGTTATCTCCGCCACGCCACGCGCACGGCGATGATCACGACCTGGTACGACGTGGCCGAGCTCGCCGCGACCGAGTACCCGTCGGCCGAGTTCTTCGCGTGGGTGAGCGATCACGATCGATGGCACCCGCGATGGCTCGAGCGGCTGATCGTCGAGCTTGAGGTTGACGACCAGGCGGTGCTCGCGTATCCCATCACGCGCCGGATGGCACAGAGCGGCGAGGAGCTCGAGAAGGGGCCGCGACTGTTCGATACGAGCGCGGCCGATGATCTCCAGGCGCGCTGGCGTCACTTCTGTATCGAAGGCGTCGGCTCGGGCGATATGGTCTACGGCCTGATGCGGATCGACGCGCTGCGCAAGGCCGGCATCTTCCGGCGAGTGCTGCGTCCCGACCGGCTCTTGATGGCGGAGATGACGCTGTACGGCCGCATTCGTCAGGTCCCCGAGGTGCTGTGGTTCAGGCGACAGTCGAACGGCACCAGCGTCGAGCGGCAGCGGAGCACGCTCGTGCTGCCGGATCAGCAGCCGAAGTGGTTCGGCTGGCCGCCGTGGTTCCAGCACTCACTGGTGTTGTGGCGTGAGTACGCGAAGCCCCAGCCGCCGCCGCTGCCGATCAGCCGATGGCAGTGGGCCGCGATGCTGTTGCGCTATCAGACGAGCTACGGGTGGCGGCATCTGCGAAAGACGGAGACGTCGCACGCGCTTGGCCGCGGCGTGAAGGGCGCGATCTGGTCGAGGAAGATCGTCAGGCACTACTTCCATCACGCCGTCTACAACCTTCTCGTTGGTTCGCGCCGGTTGTGGGGGCGGACCCGGCGCTTGTCCCGTCGAGTGCTTTACGAAGTCCTGATGCTGCGTCACCGGCTCGGGTTCAGCGGCCGTGGTGAGAGCCAACCCTAGTGCGATGAGAATTCTGTTCGCGATGTCGTCACCGGAGTATCTCCGGTTCTATGACGACACGATCGTTCAGCTCGCCGAGCGTGGACACGACGTGGCGCTCGCGGTGAACCTCGTGCGCGAGGGCAAGCCGGTGCGCTTCGACGAGATTCAGCGTGTCAATCCGCGGATTTCGATCGCCAACCTGATTCCGCCGCGTGGCGACGGATGGACCGAACTGGCGCGAGGCGTGCGGGGCACGATGGACTTCGTGCGTTACCTTCATCCACAGCTCGCCGCGGCCGCGTCGCTGCGCGCGCGTGTCAAGCGTCAGGGCCTGCCCTGGACGCTGCAGTGGATCGACCGGACGCACTCGCTCGCTCCGCGAACGGTGGGGCGCGCGATGCGTGCGCTCGCGCGGATCGAGCGGGCGATTCCGCCGGCACCGGTGTTGCTGCGGTTTCTCGAGGGACACGCCATCGATCTGGTGCTCGTCTCGCCGCTCGTCGAGCCCGGCTCCGACCAGGTCGACATCGTGCGGGCGGCGCAGGCGCGTGGCATTCCGGTCGCAGCGCTCATCGCCAGTTGGGACAACCTGACCAACAAGGGGGATCTGCGTGTCGTGACCGATCTCGTGGCGGTCTGGAACGAGGCGCAGAAGCGGGAGGCGGTCGAGCTCCACCGCATTCCGGCCGATCGCATCGCGGTCACTGGCGCACAACCGTTCGACCGCTGGTTCGATCGCACGCCGTCGCGCGCTCGCGCTGACTTCTGTCGCCACGTCGGCCTGCCCGACGATCGCCCGTTTCTGTTGTTCACCGGGTCGTCGATTTTCATCGCGCGCGCAGAGATCGAGATGCCCTTCGTCCGCCAGTGGATCGAGGCGGTCCGCACCAGCGCCGACCCCGCGGTCCGCGACCTCGCGATCCTCGTCCGCCCGCACCCATACAACGGGCGCGCGTGGAATCCGGATGTCTGCGCCGACATGCCCGGCGTGGCGGTATGGCCACGCGGCGCCTACGACCCGGTCAGCGACGACAGCCGTGCCGGGTTGTTCGACTCGCTCTATCACTCCGCCGCTGTCGTCGGCATCAACACGAGCGCGATGATCGAGGCGGCGATCGTCGGACGGCCTGTGTTCTCGATCGAGACGCCGCAGTTCGCCGGGTCTCAAGGGGGAACGCTGCACTACCGGCACCTCCTCCCGGAGAACGGTGGTTTCCTCCGAGTGGCGTCGAGCCTCGGGGAGCACGTTCAACAACTCGAATCGGTCGTGCGCGATCCCGAAACATCGCGGCGGGAGCTCGCGCGGTTCGTCGGCGCGTTCATCCGGCCGCAGGGGCTCGACAGGCCGTCGACACCGATTCTGGTCGATGCACTCGAGCGGCTCGGCATGGCATCGCACCCTAGGCCGACGAAGACGACGTTGCTCGAACGGGCGCTGCGCGTGTTGCTGCTGCCGCTGTCGCGGCCGACCGGGCTGCTGCTGCCGCCGTCCGAGCGCAAACGCGCTCGAAGTCGGCCCAAGCACGACGTGGCTCGAGCGGAGCGGCCCCTCGGCCACTCGATGCCCAAGGCTGTGGCGCTCGCTCTCGCCGTGCCGGGACTGCTGGCGACGCTGCTCGTGGCCGTCTTCGTGGTGATGGACATGTCCGGCCACACACCGCTCGCCTACGAACCGCCGTCGAACCTCGCCGAGGCCGCTGGAATGGGGCTGGGCGCCGACGTGCTGCGCTTCCTTCGACAGGGTCAAGACCCGAGAAATGTGTTCGACGTTCGGCCTGACATCATTTCGTCCTCGATCACCCGCGCGACGGGTCTCGAGGCAGCAATCTGGAGCCGTAGCGCCCGGCTCGTGAGATTGCTCGAGCGTCACGGCGCGCTCGACGATCAGCACACGCGCCGGCACCTGACGTGCCTGGCGCGCGATATCCGCGCGGACGACCTCGCCGCGTATCTCGCGGCGAATCACCCGATCGACTGCGCCCCGGGCGAGGCGAGCCGGCTCGTCGAAGCGCGTTCGCGATGACATGGTAGACGGACCCGATCGGGTGAGCAGCGACGCCAACGTGGTCATCGCGCGCGCACTGCACGCCGGTGTGCTCGTGTCGCGTCCGGACGCATTGAACCCGAGCGAATCCAGTCTCGGTGTGCTCGCGACGTTCCTTCGCGCGAAGCAGGAGGGCACCGCGGCGTGTATCCTGCAAGACCGCGACGCCTCGTCACTTCCGCTGCTTGCACTGACGACGAGTGACGTTCGAATGGTCACTGACACGGGGATCGCCGGCGCCTCGATGCGGGCGACGTGGAATGTGTTGGCCGCTGCGCACCGGGCGCGCGAACGTGCGAGCGACGCATCAGCGTCGTTCTGGCACGAGTTCTACCGCGAGATTCGACATCACGCCGGCAACGAGCGCTTTCCGCCCGCCTTCCGCTCACGGCTGCGCGACGCGGCTCACCGCTCGCTCGCGCGCGCCACCGCGGCCGGCCGACTGGCGGCCCCGTTCCCGCGACGCCTCCTCCGCAATCGTGTTCGCACCGAATTGCCTGCCATGCTGCATGAGCAGGCCGCACGGCAGGCGATCGCGTCGGGAATTCCGCAGGACGCTCCGGTCGTCGCCGTCGAAGTCCGAGGCCGTGGCGATACCGTCCGCGACGCGATTCGCTTCCTGCAGCGCGAGGGCTATGCCGTCGTACGCGTTGGCGAGGTCGCGTCGGGGCCACTGGCTCTTCCCGGTGTGATCGAGCCGGCGCTCACGGCCGGGCGTTCCTGGCTGCTGGACGTGTTCGTACTGCTCAAGGCGCGATTCGTCGTGTGCGGATCGAGCGGGCTGCAGCACGTCGCGTATCTGACGAACACGCCGGCGCTGACGCTGAACGCGAAGGATCCATTCAGCGCGTATCCCGTGCGTGAGGACGGGCTGTATGCATTGAGCACGGTTGTCGATCTCGACACGGGACGCACGCTCACGACCACCGATCTGTTGAGCGGCGCGTTCTACAGGAACATGCGCAACTGCGGCTGGCGCGAT
>DASRJR010000280.1:0-33284 GCA_035649395.1 Vicinamibacterales bacterium | reverse complement strand
CGTGCTGTGGATTCTGTGCGAGATCGCGATCGCCGCCTGCGACCTTGCCGAGGTCATCGGCGCGGCGATCGCGCTCAATCTCTTGTTCGGTCTGCCGCTGATCTGGGGCGTCACGCTCACCGCACTCGACGTCCTCATCGTTCTGTTCCTGCAGCATCGCGGCTTCCGGTACGTCGAGGCCCTCGTCGTCGCGCTGATCGTGGCGATTGCCGGATCGTTCGCAATCCAGATCTGGTTGGCCGCGCCGAACGTCTCGGAGGTCGCCGCCGGCTTCGTGCCGCGTCCGGAGATCCTCTCCAATCCCGACATGCTCTACATCGCGATCGGGATCCTCGGCGCCACGGTCATGCCGCACAACCTGTATCTGCACTCGTCGATCGTGCAGACGCGGCGCTACGTCGATACGGTGGCGAGCAAAGCCGAGGCGATCCGATTCGCGACGATCGATTCCTCGGTCGCGCTGATGTCGGCGCTCTTCATCAATGCGGCGATCCTCGTCGTCTCAGCCGCCGTGTTCCACGGCACCGAATACGAGTTTGTGGCTGACATCGGCGACGCCCACATGCTGCTCTCGCCGCTGCTCGGGACGACTGCTGCCGGCGTGCTGTTCGCGGTCGCGCTGCTCTGCTCGGGACAGAACGCGACGCTGACGGGCACCCTCGCCGGCCAGATCGTGATGGAGGGTTTCGTCAACATCCGGTTGCGCCCCTGGCTCCGCCGCTTGATCACACGTCTGGTGGCCATCGTCCCGGCTGTCATCGTCACCAGTCTCTATGGCGAGCGGGGCACCGGTGCCCTCCTGGTGCTGAGCCAGGTCATCTTGAGCCTGCAGCTGCCGTTTGCGGTGTTTCCACTCGTGCGCTTCACCAGCGACCGGCACAAGATGGGTGAGCTCGTCGCGCCGCGCTGGGTGCAAACCCTCGCGTGGACGGTCGCGGTTATCATTGCGGCGCTGAACGTGTATCTGCTCTACCAGACTTTCACGGGCTGAGCGATGTACCGGACCATCCTGGTTGCGGTCGAGAACTCGGCGGCCGATCAGACGATCCTCTCGCACGTGCGAGAGTTGGCTCGGCTGACGGGCGCCAAGCTGCTGCTCGTTCACGTGGCCGATGGGTGGGCAGCGCGTCACTTCGACGAGTTGAAGCTGCGCGAATCCGAGGAGATGAAAACCGACCGGGCCTATCTCGATCGCCTCGCGGCGCAGCTATCTGCCGAATCGCTCAACGTCTCGACCGAGCTGGCGATGGGCGACCCGGCCAACGAGTTGATCCGTCTCGCCGAGGAGCGCAAAGTCGACCTCATCGCGATGTCGACGCACGGCCATCGGTTCTTCAACGACCTGCTGCGGGGCACGACCGTAAACAAGGTCCGCCACGTCGTGCGCATCCCTGTACTGCTGCTGCGCGCGCAGTGACCCTTCGATTGACCCTCAGGGTCATCCCGAGCGAAGTCGAGGGATGACGCTTCGCGACGAGATCGCCACTCCCGACGGCAAACGCCGCTATGTGCGGCGCCTCTTCGCGACCATTGCCGATCGCTACGACTTCATCACGCGGTTTCTTTCCTACGGGCAGGATCGGCGATGGAAGCAGCGTCTGGTCGCGTTGGCCGATCTGCGCGCCACCGATCGCGTCCTCGACCTGGCCTGCGGCACCGGTGACATTCTCTGGGCGGCGACGACCACCGCGCGGTTCGGCGTCGGTGTCGATGTCACGTTCCGCATGCTGCAGCTCGCGCAGCGCCGGCCCGATCGCTCTCGCGCCGCGCTCGTCACCGCCGACATGCTGGCGCTGCCCCTGCGCGACGCGCGATTCACCGTGGTGACCGTGGGATATGGATTGCGCAACGTTCCCGATCTCGATCAAGCGCTGCGCGAGATCCATCGCGTGCTCGTGCCCGGAGGCCGGCTCCTGTCGCTCGACTTCAACCGTCCGTCGAATGCCGTTGTCCGCGCGGCGTATTTGACCTATCTCACGATCGTCGGATCGCTGCTCGGGTTTGTGCTGCACGGCGATCCTGATACGTACCGGTACATTCCGGAGTCGATAAGAAAGTACCCAGGCGCCCGTGGCGTTGCCGATCGGATGCGGGCTGTTGGTTTCAAAGACGTTCGGGCTCTACGTGTTCTGGGTGGTTTCATGACGATCCACGTTGCGATCAGGGCTTGATCCTGAGGCCTGCCCGCTTATACCTGGCCCATTGCCGAAACCTGATTCCTGAACCTGATTCCTGGATTAGTCAGCGTTCAAACCAGGGGTCCAACGCACGGATCAAGAATTCCAATAAGTCCTCATCGCTGATCTGATCGGGCGGTGCGTCTGGCTTCACCGACCGTTCCTCGTCGACCGTCCTCGAGCCGCGCGTGTAGCGAATGCGCCCGACGACGGCAGGTGGGTCGGCTTCGGTCGTCAACGTGATCTCCACGAACTCGTCACGCCCGCGATCCGGGGACAGTCGCACGGCGCCGGCCGGTGTCGACACCGTGAACGCTCGCCCCTCCGCTTTCAGGACGTTTGCGACTTGACGAACGATGGGGACGGCAACGTCGGCCAGGAATCTCTCGTAGCTGCGCTCCGCGTCGGCGACGCTCTGCCGGCGGCGCTGAGTGCGTTCGCGCGCTGCCGCGAGTGCGGCTTGCACACGCCTCCGAACTTGAGACACCTCCACGTCAGATCACTTTCTGCTGGCGGAGCGCGTCGATCTCCGACGCGTTGAGACCGAGCTCGGTCAAAACGGCTGACGTGTGTTGGCCCAATGTAGGCGGCGCCGTGCGTACCGACCCGGGCGTATCGGACAGCTTGATCGGCAGGCCGAGAACCTTCATCGGACCGATCGTGGCATGGTCGACCGACTCGATCATCTGGCGCGCCAGCAGCTGCGCGTCTGCCAGCGCTTCGGCCACCTCTCGCACTTCACCGCAGGGGACTCCCGCCTCGGTCAGTACAGCGATCCAGTGTTTGCGCGAGTGCTGCGTCAGCACCGGCTCGAGCTGGGCCGCGAGCTCGATCCGGTGTTCGACACGCGCCGGATTGGTTGCAAACCTGGAGTCGGTGGGAAGCTGTTGGAGCCCAGCGGCCTCGCAGAACCGCCGGAACTGTTCGTCGTTGCCGACCGCGAGGAAGAACTCGCCATCGGAGGCCCGGAACGTGTCATACGGCGCGATTGTGGCATGGCCGTTTCCCACGCGCGGCGAGCTCGTGTTCGCCACGAGGTGCATCGAGGAGTGATAGGTCAGCAGGGCGACGACACCGTCGAGCATGCCGATATCGATGTGCTGACCGCGACCGGTGCGCTCGCGCGCGTACAGCGCGAGGAGAATGCCTTGCGCGGCCAGCAGACCGGCCACCATGTCGGCGATCGCGACGCCAAGGCGATACGGCGGACCGGCGGGTGCGCCGGTAATGCTCATCAGGCCGCCCTCGGCCTGAATCACCGCGTCGTATCCTGGTTGATGACGTCGCGGTCCGGTGTGACCGAAGCCGGAAATCGACGTGTAGATCAGACGCGGATGGTTCTGTTTCAACGAGATGTAATCGAGACCGGCGCGCTCGAGCGCTCCAGGGCGGAAGTTTTCGATCAGGACGTCGGCCCGTTCGATCAGCTTGTCGAGCAAGCGCCGGCCGCCCGGGTGCTTGAAATCGAGCGTGACGCTCTCTTTGTTGCGGTTCGTGCCGAGGAAATACGCGCTCTCGCCCTTGACGAACGGTGGCCCCCACGCCCGAGTGTCGTCGCCGCGTCCCGGTTGCTCGATCTTGATGACCCGTGCCCCCATATCGCCGAGGAACATGGTGCAGTACGGGCCCGACAGCACCCGCGTCAGGTCGAGCACGGTCAACCCGGTCAACGGGCCCTGTCCCGCCATTCGTCCCACCATTCTAGTGCGCGAAGTAGTGTTAACCTGTTCCTTTGCGTCGCAGGTCAACCGTCCGACCATCGTGTCATCCACGTCTAACAGGTACACGAGCGACGCGACGCCTCTCATGACCAGTCTCGACTACGCCCGCGCCCGGCGGCTGCTCGCGCGACGCGACCCTGTCCTCCGCGATCTGATGCGGCGGCACGGGGCCTGCGGGCTCGCGCGGGCGCAGAAGAGCGACCCGTTTCGTGCGTTGACGCACGCGATCATCGCGCAGCAGCTGTCGACCAAGGCCGCGGCGACCATCGAAGCGAGGTTTGGCGCGCTCTTCGGCGGGCATCCAACGCCCGCTGCGGTGGCGGCGGCGACCGACGAGCAGTTGCGGTCTGTCGGGCTGAGCCCGCAGAAGCTTCGGTATATGCGCGACCTGTGCGCGCGCATTCTCGACGGCTCCCTCACGCTCGAGTCGCTCGACGCCTTGGGTGACGACGAGGTCGTGACCGCGCTGACGAACGTGAAAGGGATCGGGCGCTGGACCGCCGAGATGTTCCTGATCTTTCGGCTGCACCGGCCCGACGTGTTGCCGGTCGACGATCTCGGGATCGTCAAGGCCGTGCAGCGTGCGTATCGGCTGCGCCTGGCGCCATCAGCCGATCGTTTGACGAAGATCGGTGAAGCGTGGCGTCCCTATCGATCGGTGGCGTGCTGGTATCTGTGGGCGAGTCTCCATCCGCCTGCGCCAAAGGCTACGGCGCGACTCGCCCCTGTCAACGGTGGACAGGCGAGGCCTATCAAGCCTGCGAAAGAACAGCGGAACTGACACATCATGCGAAACAAAGCCTACGTTGGACTGTTATTGGTGCTCTTGGTGGCCGTGGCCGGCCTCGCCGTCTCGTCGGCGCAGAACCGCACCGCGAGTGCGCCTTCAGCCGCTTCGGGTATTCCGCGACTGACCTTCGAGAAGTACACGCTGCCCAATGGGCTCGATGTGATTCTCAGTCAGGACCACCGGATTCCGATGGTGGCCGTCAATCTCTGGTACCACGTTGGTCCTGCCAACGAGGAGCCGGGCCGCACCGGCTTCGCGCACCTGTTCGAGCACATGATGTTTCAGAGCTCGAAGCACGTGCCCGAGGACGCGCACTTCAAGCTGCTCGAGGCTGCCGGTGCGAGCGACATCAACGGAACCACCGATTACGATCGCACCAACTACTTCGAGACCATTCCCGCGAATCAGCTGGAGCTGGCGTTGTGGCTCGAGTCCGATCGGATGGGCTATCTGATCGACAAAGTCGATCAGCCGTCACTCTCGAATCAGCAGGACGTCGTCCGCAACGAGCGTCGTCAGAGCGTCGAGAACCAGCCCTATGGTCTTGCCGAAGAGACGCTCGTGCAGACGCTCTTCCCGCCGAAGCACCCCTACTACGGCAACGTGATCGGGTCGCACGAAGACATCCAGGCGGCGATGCTCGACGACGTGCGGCGGTTCTTCCGGCAGTATTACGCTCCCAACAACGCCAGCCTCGCGATCGTCGGCGACTTCGAACCGGCGCAGGCAAAGGCGCTGGTGCAGAAGTATTTCGGCACGCTGAAGCGCGGCTCCGCCGTTCCGCCGATCAAGGCCGCGACGCCGAAGATCACGTCGGAGCGCCGCAAGACCGTCACCGCGCGCGTCGAGCTGCCCCGCGTCTACATGGCCTGGATCACGTCGCCGATCCTGAAGCCTGGCGACGCCGACGCGGACATCGCCGCGAACATCCTCGGCGGCGGGCGTTCCAGTCGTCTCTACAAGAAGCTGGTGTACGAGAAGCAGATCGCGCAGACCGTCTCGGCGACCCAGCAGTCGTTGATCCTGGGCTCGGTCTTCCAGATCGAGGCGACGGCGCGCCCCGGTCATACCGTCGACGAGCTCGAGAAGGCGATCGACGAGGAGCTTGCCGCGTTTCGCAGCAAGCCGGCGGAGGCGAGCGAAATCGAACGGTCGCGGAATCGCATCGAGACGAGCATCATCGGTGGGCTCGAAGTGCTCGGCGGGTTTGGCGGCGTCGCCGATCGCTTGAACTCGTACAACCATTACCTCGGCACGCCGGATTACTTGGAGAAGGACGTCCAGCGCTATCGAGCGGTGACACCGGCCAGCGTCCAGGCATTCGCGAAAGACCAGCTCGCGCAGACGAGTCGGGTGGTCCTGCACGTGACGCCAGGGCAGCCGGCGCCTGTCGCGCAAGTGGCGACGCCTCCCGCGCCGCAGGGCGCGGCCGCAAGCGCGCCCGAGACGATCAACGCCGATGAGGCATGGCGGAACGAAACGCCGAAGCCAGGACCGTCGAAGCCGCTGCAGCTGGCGACGCCGGTCTCGGCGACGCTCTCCAACGGACTGACGCTGATTTTGAGCGAGCGCCGCGGGCTGCCGATCGTGGCCGCCAATCTGGTGCTCAAGACGGGCAGCGACGCCAACCCGCTCGAGAAACCCGGGCTCGCCAACTTCGTCGCCGCCATGCTCGACGAGGGCACCGCCACGCGCAACGCGCTGCAGATTGCCGACCAGGTGGCGCAACTCGGTGCGTCGTTGACAACGGGGAGCTCGATGGATGCCACCACAGCATCGGTCCGCTCCCTCACGAAGAATTTCGGGCCGACACTCGACATCCTCGCCGACGTCGTGCTGCATCCCTCCTTCCCGGCGGAAGAAATCGACCGTCAGCGTGCCAGCCGTCTCGCCGGTCTGGTGCAGCAGCGCGACAACCCTGCGCAAGTCGCGGCGCTGGTGATGGCCTCGGCGCTCTATGGCACGAAGCATCCGTACGGCTACGCCGAGGTCGGCACGGAAGCCTCGGTCAAGGCCGTGACCCGAGGCGACATGGACGGATTCTGGAAACAGAACTTCGTGCCGAACAATGCTGCGCTCGTCGTGGCCGGCGATATCTCGCTGCCGGAGCTGCGTGCGCTCGCGGAGAAGTCGTTCGGCTCGTGGGCGCGGGGGACACCCGCGCAGCCGAATCTCGGCGCGCCCAGCACCACGGCGGCACGCATCGTGATCGTCGACAAAGCGGGAAGCCCGCAGACGCAGGTGCGCGTCGCCGGTATTGGCGCGGCGCGATCGTCACCCGACTTCCGTCCGATGCAGGTGATGAACATCGCGCTCGGCGGGTTGTTCTCGAGCCGCATCAACATGAACCTGCGCGAGGCGCACGGCTACACCTACGGCGCGAGCTCCGGGTTCTCGTTCCGGCGCGCCGCCGGTCCGTTCCAGGTTGCGTCCGGCATCAGGACCGACGTGACCGCGCCCGCCGTCGACGAGATCTTCAAGGAACTGCGTGGGATGGTCGAGCGTCCGCTCACTGAGGACGAACTGACGAAGGCCAAGGACGCGATGGCCAACTCGTTGCCCGGGGCGTTCGAGAGCAGTGCCAACGCGGTCGGCAATTTCTCGAACGTGTTCATCTACGATCTCGGGCTCGACTACTACACGAAGTACGCGGCACAGGTGAACGCGGTCACCCGCGATCAGACCCTCACGATGGCGAAGAAGTATCTCGACCCGTCGAAGATGGTGGTCATTGCCGTGGGCGACCGCGCGAAGATCGAAGCGGAGCTGAAGAAGCTGAACCTCGGCGCGATCGAGGTTCGCGACACCGAAGGCAAGCCGGTCGGATAAGAACAGGAATCGGGAACCAGGAATCAGGATTCAGGCATGGGCCAGGATGCAGGAGTGAGGCTTCAGTCCTGACGGTCACCTGATTCCTTGGCCGAGGCTGACGACTGGCCCTTGGCTGATTCCTGATTCCTGACTCCTGATTCCTTCTGTAATTCAGTTCTTCGACAAGTCGACGACGACGGTGCCGGTCGCGAGCGAGAGGTTCTTGTCGAAGGCGCCCCGATAGCTTTCGTACAGCGACTGGCGCTCCTCGGGAAACGCGTCGTACAACGCCTTCATGATCGTGTAATCGGCGCCGCTGACGACCGGATGGATGATGTGCACGTAGGCGATATTGCCATCCGCCAGCGGCTTGCTGATTTTCATCACGTGCCAACCCGCCGCCTGCTGCTTGCGTTGCGGGTCCGACGATTTCTGCAGTGCCTCGCGTAGCCGCGTCATCACCTTCTCGAAGTCGGCCGTCTTGTCCGGCTTGATCGCCATCGTCCAGAGCGCCGTGTCTCCGTCGAAGGTGAGCGCCTGCGTGGGGGCGCCGCTGTCGCCTTGCTGCGCCCTCACACGAGCGTGCATGAACGCCACGGGAAGCGCAAAGAGCACGAGGAGCACGCCCGTCAGAGTTCGCCATCTGTATTGAGTCACACGAACACCTCCATCGACCCGTCTACCCCGTCCGTTCGAGCAGGCCTTCAGGCCACCATAGCTCGCGGGTCGTGAGCGGACGAATCCGGTCGAGGCCGTATTTTTGCGGGCAGAAGATCTGGATCGCGTTCGGGAGGATTGTGACAGCTGTTCCGCGCTAACATCGGCAGGATGCGTCCGCTTGCGCACGTCACCATTCGGACCGCGCTCATCGTTGGCTTTGGCCTCACGCTCGGCCTTTGGCTCTTTGCGGGCTATCAGGTCACGCAACGCGTCAGCGCTGAGCAGCGCGAGGCGGCTGAGACGAACGCACGTTATGTCAGCGCGCAAGAGCTGCTCGCGTCGATCCGTGGTCAGGTCCTCGTCGTGTCGGTGGTCGTCGGCGACGCGCTGCTCGACCCTGATCCACAGATGCCGTCCCATCGGCAGGACGTGCAGCGGCTCTTCCGTGCGATCGACGGGTCGTTGGCGGAATATGTGCCGGTTGTCGACGAGAAGATCGAGCTCCTACGCATCGCTGCGCTTCATGAGGAAGTGGCCGAATTTCGACGCGCCTCGGAGGCCGTGCTCAGCTTCGACGGCCCTCCATCGCAGTGGGATGGTCCGCTGCGTCTTCGTCGTCTGATGCCGAAACGGGAGGCGGCCATCCGGGCCTCCGACGATCTCCAGGCTTTCAACCGGGCCGCGTTCATCGAGGTGCAGCGCGCCGTCAGTCAGCGCCAGGCAGAGATGCAGCGGCAGCTGTGGAAGATCTTCGGCATCGCACTCTTCATCGGACTCACGATCGCGTGGTTCGCCTCGCGTCACGCCACGAGGCTCGAGCATCGCCTCGTCGAGCAGCGGGCTCGCGAAGCGGAAGTGTCCGCCGATCTGCAGCGGCTATCGGCAAGGCTGGTTCAGGTACAGGAAGACGAACAGCGGCGGATCGCGCGTGAGCTGCACGACGAGGTCGGGCAGGCCTTGAGCGCCGTCAAGGTGGAGCTCACCGTCGCCGAGCGGCGCCTCGAGCGCCTGCAGGGGACGTCGGATCTGCTGGCAGATGCGCACTCGAGTGCGGATGGGGCGCTGCGTAGTGTTCGCGACTTGACGCATCTGCTGCACCCGTCCGCGCTCGATGATCTGGGTCTCGTTTCGGCGCTGGCTTCTCAGGTGCGAGAGTTCCGCCGGCGACACAGCGTTGCGATGGCATTCGTGAACGAGGGCTCCGACGATCGGCCGCACCCCGAGGTGGAGCGCGCAATCTATCGCGTCGTGCAAGAGGCGCTGACCAACATCGCGCGCCACTCGCGCGCGCGCTCCGGCCGCGTGCGCCTCGCGATCGGCACACCGACGATCCGCGTCGTCGTCGAAGACGATGGCATCGGGTTCGATCCCGCGGAAGTCGAGCGCCCCGGGCGGCGGCGGGGGCTGGGCCTGCTCGGGATGCGAGAGCGGGTGACGCAACTGCGCGGCCGGCTGCATATCGACAGCGCGCCGACGCGAGGAACCAGAATCGAAGCCGCGCTGCCCCGCGTCGAGCGTCCGTCGTCCATCGACGATGTGCCGGACGAGCGGGTCGTCTCGGCGTTATTGAGTCATCAGAGCAATCCGGAGGTGGACCGTGAGTGAGCTTCGCGTGCTTCTCGGCGACGATCATGCCGTGTTGCGGCAGGGTCTTCGCAAGATCCTCGAGGACCGTCGCGAATGGCGCGTCATCGCCGAAGCGGGGAATGGCCGCGACGCGGTGCGTGAGGCGCTCGAGCTCAAGCCCGATGTCGCCGTGTTGGACATCGGCATGCCGATGTTGAACGGGATCGAGGCGACGCGACAGATCGCCCGACGCGCACCGTCTGTCCGCGTCGTCATCCTCAGCATGCATAGCGACCAGGCCTACGTCACTCAGTCTGTGCACGCCGGCGCACGCGCGTACGTCCTGAAGGAGTCTGCGGGCGACGAGCTCATCGAGGCCATCGGCACGGTTGCGTCCGGAGGCACGTTCTTCAGTCCGGCGGTCGCGCAAGTCGTGTTCGACGATTACGTCCGCGGGCTGGCGGATCGGGGCATTCACGACCGATACGACCTGTTGTCCGAACGTGAGCGCGAAGTGCTGCAGCTCGTGGCCGAGGGCCGGAGCAGCAGGGAAATCGGCGACCTGCTATCGATCAGCCCCGCCACGGTCGAAACACATCGCACGCATGTGCTGCAGAAACTGGGATTGCGGAACACGGCCGAGGTGGTCCGCTACGCGGCGCGACGAGGTATCGTCACCTAACGAAGGCCTCAGGGCTCGGGCTCCGGCCCCTGAGGCCTGAGTTTCCTGGCTGAGTTTGCATGGGCAGCCTGGCTGACTAAGGATCAACCATGGTGGCTGAGGTGCTCGAGGCCGTCGAATGTCGCCCCTCGGGGGCCCATCTCGTGATGCTGTCGGATTTCGACGGCACACTCACGCCGTTCACCGTCGATCCAACGATGGCGGACCTCCGTCAAGAGACAAGGGGGCTCATCGAGGCGCTTTCGGCCCGAGCGGACGTCAGTGTGGGGCTCATCAGCGGGCGGCGGGTCGACGATCTACGCGGGCGCGTAGCTCTACCGGACCAGGTATATCTCGCCGGGCTGCACGGCCTTGAAATCCGGCGCGGCGACTTGTCGTGGAGCCACCCCGATTTGATGGACTCCCGAGAGCTGATCGACGACGTCGTCGATGCGATGGATCGCGCGGTGGGGCGGGTCGACGGCGTTCGCCTCGAGCACAAGGGCATGGCGCTCACGGTTCACGTGCGCGGGGCGGCGCCGCCGTTGCGGCAAACGGTGTTGGAGCAGGCACAGCAAGTGGCGCAACCCTGGCTTCAAAGCGGTGCCCTGAAAGCGCTGGCCGCCAACGAGGCCTTCGAGCTGCTGCCGAACATCCTCTGGACCAAAGGGGACGCGGTTCAGTGGATCGTCGACCACGTGCAAGCGCGCGTCGATCGGCCAGTGTGGTGCGTGTTCTTTGGCGACGACGTCACCGACGAGGATGCGTTCGAGGCGACGAGCACGGACCTCAGTGTCGTCGTCGGGCGCCGGCCGTCAGCCGCTCGCATGCGCTTGGAGTCTCCCGCGGACGTCATCGCCGTGCTCGCAGGAATCAATGGCGGACGTCCGGAGGGGAGCTTGTGAGCATGACGTCCGCGGACCTCGTACGCACGCTTGCCGACCGCCTCCGCGACACCAAGCTCGTGGTCGTGGCGAATCGGCAGCCGTACATGCACGTGAAGCACACGATGCAGCGCACCGGCGTGATGCGCTGGCTGATGCGACAGGGCGACAAAGTGAGCATTACGTGCACCCGCCCTGCCAGCGGGCTGGTCACCGCGCTCGATCCCGTGATGCAGGCGTGCGGTGGCACCTGGGTCGCACACGGCAATGGATCTGGCGATCGCGAGGTCTCGGATTCCGCGGGTCGCGTCGCCGTGCCGCCCGAGCGGCCGAAGTACTCATTGCGGCGCGTCTGGTTGAAGCCGGTCGAGGAAGACGGCTACTACTACGGCCTGTCGAACAACGCCCTCTGGCCGTTGTGTCACATCGCGTAC
The DNA here is from genome assembly GCA_035649395.1 of Vicinamibacterales bacterium. Taxonomy (GTDB): domain Bacteria; phylum Acidobacteriota; class Vicinamibacteria; order Vicinamibacterales; family UBA2999; genus Gp6-AA40. Next base: position 21,580 of record DASRJR010000280.1, on the reverse strand, counting down.
GCGAGGCCGATGTTCAACGAAGGTGACTGGCAGCATTACGCCGCCGTCAACCGGCGATTCGCGGACATCGTCCTCGAGGAAATCGCCGGCAGCCGCGCCATCGTCTTCGTCCAGGACTACCACTACGCACTGCTGCCGCGCTACGTGAAGAACGCCCGACCCGACGCAGTCGTGTGTCAGTTCTGGCACATCCCGTGGCCAAACCCCGAGGCCTTCCGGATCCTGCCCTGGCAGAGCGAAGTGCTGGACGGTCTGCTCGGCAACGACCTGCTCGGGTTCCACCTGCAGTATCACTGCAACAATTTCCTCGAGACGGTCGATCGCACGATCGAAGCGCGGATCGATCACGAAACGTTCTCCGTCTATCGCGGCGGCCATCGGACCGCGATCAGGCCGTATCCGATCAGCATCGATCCGAGCATCTGGAACGACGTTCCACCGGGAACGGCGACATGGGCGCGCGAGGTGGCCGCGACGAGGCGCCGTCTCGGTGCGGGCGACCGGCGCATCGTGATGGGGGTCGATCGGCTCGATTACACGAAGGGGATTCCCGATCGGCTGCTGGCGTTCGATCGATTCCTCGGCCGCTATCCCGAGTGGCGCAACAAGGTCGTCTTCGTCCAGGTTGGATCGCCGACACGCGATCAGCTCGATCGCTATCGTGAATTGAGCCGCGAGGTCGACGAGCTCGTGACCCGCATCAACGATCGGCACGGGGATTCGCAGTGGACGCCGATCATCTACCGCCGTGAGCATCACGCGCCCAAGGAAGTCGCGGCACTCTATCGCGCGTCCGACGTCTGCGTCGTCTCATCGCTGCACGATGGGATGAACCTGGTCGCGAAGGAATTCGTGGCGGCGCGCACCGACAACGCGGGCATCCTCGTGCTCTCGCGGTTTGCCGGCGCAGCCAAAGAGCTCGCCGACGCGCTGCTGGTCAACCCCTTCGCGCCCGACGAGTTCGCCGAAACGATCCACTCGGCGCTCAAGATGTCGATTGCCGAGGCCGGCCGGCGCATGCGCGCATTGCGCGCGCACGTCTGTGGGCACACGGTATTCGATTGGGCCGCACGCGTGCTCAGCGACGCGTGTGACGTCGCGGACGCGCGAGCGTAGCCACTACGGCCGGTTCTTGTACGCGTGAAAGACCGCGCGATCCTGACGGAACGCGGCCGAAAGGCCGTTCTTGCCACTCAACCGATGCCATAACGCGCGCGACGCGCGGAAGGTCACCGATCGCATCGGCGTGATCACGTCGACGCCTGTGAAGCCGACGCTCCGCAGCATCCCGATCACGGCGGCGTGATTCGGGCCCCACCAGTTGGTCGGATCGCCGTTCAGCTCTCGGTCAGGATAAAAGGCGGCTGCTGGCCGGCGCATGCCGACCATGTCGACCACCGTCTCGAGGATGAGCAGGTCCCGTGTCACCAAGGCCACTCGCTCCAGCGCGAGGAGCGGGTTTGGAAGATGGTAGAGGACACCGAGGAAGAGCACGACGTCGAACGAGCCGACGCGCTCCGGGCTCAGACTCATGACGTCGAGGTCGACGTCTTCCACGCGCGACTGGAGCGCCGTTCGTGCGAGCTCGAAGCCGGCCTTGCCTTGACCCGTGTCCCACCCAAGGCCATGCCACGCGTATGAATCGCTGGCGACGACCCGCGCGGCGCGGCGGCGTTCGGCCTCGAACGAGAAGAACCCATCCCATGCGCCGATGTCGAGCACCGACCGGCCCGACAGATCCTCAGGTAATTGCAGTCTGGCCAGGCGTTCGGGGGTGTTGTCGACGCCCCTGGTCACGATGCCGTGGCCCAGATCGATGGTGTGGTACCACCGGAGCGCCTCGACGCGCATCCTCAACTCGTCGGTTGTCATCGCGTCGGACGGGATTCTATGTTGCTGCTTGATATAATTCCGGACTGAACCAGTCGGATATGCCTGTCGCCTTGCCCGGCCATCGCCAGACAGTCTCGTCTGTCCTCGATTTGATTGGGAATACTCCTCTTATCCGTCTGTCGAGTTTCGAGACGGACCTGAGGAATGTCGAGCTATACGCGAAAGCGGAGTGGAGGAACCCGGGCGGCTCGGTCAAGGATCGGGCGGCCGCTCGCATGATCGCCGACGGGGAGCGCTCAGGCGCCCTGACCCGCGAAAAGATCATCCTGGACGCGACCTCAGGCAACACCGGGATCGCCTACGCGATGATCGGCGCGGCACGCGGCTACCGCGTGCGATTGTGCGTCCCAGAAAACGTGACGCCGGAGCGGAAACGCATTCTGAAGGCGTTTGGCGCCGACGTCGTCTACACCGACCCGATGCAGGGATCCGACGGGGCGATCATTCGCGTCAAACAGATGTACGAAGAGAACCCGGGGCTGTACTTCTATCCCGATCAATACAACAACCCCGGGAACTGGCGTGCCCACTACGACACGACGGGTCCCGAAATCCTGGAGCAGACCGGGAGTCGAGTGACGCATTTCGTTGCCGGGCTGGGCACGAGCGGCACGTTCGTCGGCGCCGGGCGACGATTCCGCGAAGTGAACCCGGCGATCAAGTTGATCTCGGTGCAGCCCGACTCGCCCCTGCACGGCCTCGAAGGCTTGAAGCACATGCAGACCGCCATCGTGCCGGGGATCTACGATGCCTCGCTGGCCGATGAAGATCTGGCCGTCGGCACCGAGGATGCGTTCGAGCTGACGCGCCGCCTGGCACGAGAGGGACTGTTCGTCGGCATTTCCAGCGGAGCGAATCTCGCGGGAGCGCTGACGGTCGCGCGGCGAAGTGCGAACGCGGTCGTCGTGGTCATCTTCCCCGACGGCGGCGAGAAGTACCTGTCGGAACGCCTGTGGGACGAGGAGCAGATCTGATGGCGTTGTCGCTCCAATCGGGCGTGAAGGACGCCATTGCCGCTCACGGCATCGAGGCCTATCCAAACGAGTGCTGTGGTGCGCTGATTGGTCGCGATGGCGTGGTCACGCACACGCTGGCGCTGGCCAATGTGACCGATGAGGGACCACGCCGCCGCTTTCGTGTGAGCGATCGCGACTATCTGCAGTGTGAGAAACGAGCGAAGGAACTCGGCGGGGAGTTGCTCGGGTTCTATCACTCCCATCCCGATCATCCGGCCAGACCGTCGCAGTACGATCTCGATCACGCGCTGCCGTTCTTCTCCTACATCATCATCGCCGTTCGCGCCGGCACGCCCGAGGACATGACGTCCTGGCGATTGCGCGAAGACCGTTCCGCCTTCGACCAGGAACAACTGACATATGGCCAACACCATTCACATCCCGACGCCGCTGCGCCCGTTCACGGACAAGAACGAGTCCGTTGAAGTCAGCGGTGCCACCGTCGGTGAGCTGCTCGCCGATCTGACGACGCGTTATGAGGGTCTCCGCAAGCACCTCTATGCCGACAACGGCAAGCTGCGGAACTTCGTCAACGTCTATCTGAACGACGAGGACATCCGCTATCTGCAGCGCGAGAACACGCCGGTGAAGGCGGGCGATTCCTTGAGCATCGTCCCGTCTGTTGCGGGAGGGGCCCCGACTTCCGCAGGAGACGTCGTAGAGGCGGGTCTTAAGACCCGCCGGACCGATGTCGAGGAACTACCGAGTCTCTCCCCCGAAGAGATCAAGCGCTACAGCCGTCACCTGATCATGCCGGAGATGGGCATGGACGGGCAGCGCAAGCTGAAGGCATCGAGCGTGCTCTGCATCGGCGCCGGCGGACTGGGCTCTCCCGCGGCGATGTATCTCGCCGCCGCGGGCATCGGCCGCCTCGGCATCGTCGACTTCGATGTCGTCGACTACAGCAACCTGCAGCGGCAGCTGCTGCATACGACGAACGACGTCGGCCTGTCGAAGCTCGAGTCGGCCAGGAACAAGGTCGTCGCGCTCAACCCGCACGTGCAGGTCGAAACGTACGAAGAGGCGCTGTCGTCCGAGAACGCGATGCGGCTGTTCAAGGGCTACGACGTCATCCTCGATGGCACCGACAACTTCCCGACGCGGTATCTCGTGAACGACGCGTGCGTGTTGTCGGGTATTCCGAACGCTTACGGGAGCATCTTCCGGTTCGAAGGGCAAGCGTCTGTGTTCGCGACCAAAGAGGGGCCGTGCTACCGCTGCCTCTATCCCGAACCGCCGCCGCCCGGACTCGTGCCGAGCTGCGCGGAAGGCGGAGTGCTTGGCGTACTTCCCGGCATCATCGGGGTGATTCAGGCGACCGAATCGATCAAGCTGATCACCGGGATCGGTGAGCCGCTGATTGGCCGCTTCCTCATCTACGACGCGCTGAAGATGCGCTTCCGTGAGCTGAAGCTGAAGAAGGATCCGGAGTGCCCGGTGTGCGGCGCCAATCCGACGGTCACCAAGCTGATTGATTACGAACAGTTCTGCGGCGTGCGGCCAGAGCCGCAGGCGGCGCAGACGACGGGAGGTTCCGTGAACGAGTGGGAGATCACGCCGGTCGAGTTGAAGAAGAAGCTGGACGCTGGCGAGACGCCGTTCATCTTGGACGTACGCGAGCCCAACGAGTACCAGATCAACCGGATTCCCGGATCGACGCTGATTCCGCTCGGCGAGCTGCCGCGGCGTTATCAGGAGCTGCCGCGCGACCGCGAGATTGTCGCCCACTGCAAGATGGGCGGCCGCAGCGCAAAAGCTCAGGATTTCCTGAAGTCCGTCGGGGTGACGAACGTGAAGAACCTCAAGGGCGGGATCCTGGAATGGATCGATAAGGTCGATCCATCTCAGCCGAAGTACTGAACCCCGACCAATATTGACGGATTTCCCCCGGGGAACTAGAATACCGACTAGAGAAGTCGGACTTATCGGGTTTGCATGCTAAGGCTCTCAAAGAAGGCCGACTACGCGCTGATTGCGATGAAGCACCTCGCCCAGAAACATCGGGCGACGTCGACGTGCGCGCGTGAGATTGCGGAGCAATACGACATCCCGATCGAGCTGATGGCCAAGGTGCTGCAGCGGCTCGTACGGAACCGGCTGCTCGTGTCCACGCAGGGGACACGTGGGGGCTACACGCTGGGCCGCGCGCCGAGCTCGATCAGCGTCGCCGACGTGATCGAGGCGATCGACGGCCCGTTCACGGTCACCGCGTGCACGTCGGACAAACACGACTGCGAGCAGTACAGCAAGTGCAGTGTTCGCGACCCGCTCTGGCAGATTCGCGAGCGGATTGCCGCGACGCTCGGGACTGTGACGCTGGCCGACATGGCGGCCGAACCCGATCCCGTGGTGACGTCGCCTGTGGCCGTTGTGCGTAAAGGCGCTTAGAACGATGAAGCTTCCGATTTACATGGACTACCACGCTACGACGCCCGTCGACCCACGGGTGCTCGAGGCGATGCTGCCGTACTTCACGCAGCAGTTCGGCAACGCGGCCAGCCGCAATCACTCCTTCGGCTGGGAGGCCGAGGAGGCTGTCGAAAACGCGCGCAAGCAGGTCGCCGACCTGATTGGCGCGAGCGCGAAGGAAGTCATCTTCACCAGCGGCGCCACCGAGTCGAACAACCTCGCGATCAAGGGCGTCGCGGAGATGTATCGCGAGAAGGGCAATCACATCATCACGTGCGTCACCGAGCACAAGGCGGTGATCGACACCTGCAAGAAGCTCGAGAAGCAGGGCGCGCGCGTGACGTATCTCCCGGTGCAGAAGGATGGACGCATCAGCGTCGACGAGTTGCGCGATGCCATCACCGACAAGACCATCCTGATCACGCTCATGACCGCCAACAACGAGATCGGCGTGCTGCAGCCGATCGCCGAGGTCGGCGCGATCGCGAAGGAGAAGGGGATTCTGTTCCACACCGACGGCGTCCAGGCGGCCGGCAAGATCCCGCTGAGCGTGAACGACCTCAAGGTGGATCTCTTTTCGCTGAGCGCGCACAAGGTCTATGGCCCGAAGGGCGTCGGTGCGCTCTACGTGCGTCGGCGCAATCCGCGCGTGCTGTTGTCGGAGCAGATCAGCGGCGGCGGTCACGAGCGTGGCATGCGGTCCGGGACGTTGAACGTCCCAGGGATCGTCGGGCTGGGCAAAGCGGCCGAGATTGCCAGGAACGACATGGCCGCGGAGAGCGAGCGGCTGCGTCAGCTGCGCGATTACCTCAACGAGCAGCTGCATCGCAATCTCGACGAGCTGTACATCAATGGCTCGATGGAGCACCGGCTGCCGCACAACCTGAACGTGAGCTTCGCCTACGTCGAAGGGGAATCGCTGCTGATGGGCATCAACGACGTGGCGGTCTCGTCCGGGTCGGCCTGTACCTCGGCGAGCCTCGAGCCGTCTTATGTACTGAAGGCCCTTGGCGCGGGCGACGATCTCGCCCACTCGTCGATTCGCTTCGGCCTCGGCCGGTGGACGACGCGGGAAGAGGTCGATTATGTGGTGGAGAAGTTGACCAGCGTGGTGCGGCGCCTGCGTGAGATGTCGCCGCTCTACGAGATGGTGAAAGAGGGCGTCGACCTCTCGAAGATGCAGTGGGTCACGCACTAGGCGTAATTCAAAATGCAAAATGCAAAATGCAAAACCGAGGGTGCATTTGATTTTGAATTTTGAATTTTGAATTTTGCATTACGGAGATAAAGCCAATGGCTTACTCGAACAAAGTGATCGATCACTACGAGAACCCGCGCAACGTCGGCTCGCTGCCGAAGAACGATGTCAACGTCGGCACGGGGCTCGTCGGGGCGCCGGAGTGCGGCGACGTCATGAAGCTGCAGGTCAAGGTGAACCCGGATACCGGGGTCATCGACGATGCGAAGTTCAAGACGTTCGGCTGCGGCTCGGCGATCGCGAGCTCGAGCCTGGCGACCGAATGGCTGAAGGGCAAGACGGTCGATCAGGCGCTGGCGATCAAGAACACCGACATCGTCGCCGAGCTGTCGCTGCCGCCGGTGAAGATTCACTGTTCGGTGCTCGCCGAGGATGCGATCAAGGCGGCGATCGCCGACTACAAAGCGAAGCAGGAAAAAGACAAGGGCGTTCCGGCCACGGCTGGTCACGCACAACCGAGCGCCTGACGCGCGCACGTAGGGCCGCCTCGAGGCGGCCCAACAGACGATGATTCAGATTAGCGAGTCCGCCGCGCAGAAGATTCAGTCGCTGATGGCCAAGCAGGGCATCCACGACGGCGGTCTTCGTGTGGGCGTGAAGGGCGGCGGCTGCTCCGGTCTGAGCTACACATTTTCCTGGGAGAAGGAGCCGCGGCTCGGCGACGAGGTCTTCGAGGAACACGGCGCGAAGATCTACGTGGACCGTAAGAGCTATCTCTTCCTGAACGGCACGACGCTCGACTACGACACGGCGCTGCTGTCGCGGGGCTTCGTCTTCAACAACCCGAACGCGAAGCAGACCTGCGGCTGTGGCAGCTCGTTCGGCGCGTGACGCGTCGGCGGCTGCCCATCGATCCATGACTCCCGACGCGATACCCGTTCACCACGTATCGACCCTCGAGTGCCGCAGCTGCGGTGCAGGCGCTCCTGTCGACGAGCACTTCTGCCCGCAGTGCAGCCGCATCCTCGCGCTCGGGCGGCACGGCGACTACTTCACCTTTCTCGGCCTGCCGCGCAAGCTGACGATCGATCCACCGGAGCTCGAGCGACGCTTCCGCGATTTGAGCCGCCAGTTTCACCCCGACTACTACTACAACGCGACGCCGTCGGAACGGATCGCCAGCCTCGAGCGCTCGTCGTATCTGAACGACGCCTATCGCGCACTGCGCAATCCGGCGACGCGGGTGGAGCATCTGCTGGCGATCGAAGGCCTGCCGTCGGTGAAGTCGGAAGAAGGTGCGGCCAAGGTACCGCCCGGACTGCTCGAAGAGGTGTTCGCGCTGAACGAGGAACTGGACGAGATTCGCGAAGCGCGGGAGGCCGGGGGCGATGCGGCCGCGCTTCGGTCGCGTCTCGATGCGGCACGGACGCCGATCGACGAGAAGCGCGCCTCGCACGAGCGCGAGCTCGAAGCGCTCTCGGCGCAATGGGACGGTCTGCTCGAGACCGGGTCGCCGGAGGAACGTCACGCGACGCTCGACGCGCTGCGCGAGCGACTGCTGGAACGGAACTACATCAACAACCTGCTGGCCACCATCGAACGTGAGGCGGCCAGCCTCGGAGGACGCGCGGGCTGAAGCCCGCGCTCTACGCGCGTGTTTCGTAGCGCGGGGTCTTTAGACCCCGCGATGACAACGATGGGCAAAGTCGTCGGAATCGACCTCGGCACGACCAACAGCCTCGTCGCCTACGTGCGCGACGGCGCCCCGGTGGTCATTCGTGACAGCTCGGGCGACGCGCTCGTGCCGTCCGTCGTGTCGATCGACGAGCGTGGGACGGTCTTCGTCGGCCGCGAGGCGCAGCGGCGTTTGCTGACCGCGCCCGGCCGGACGGTCTACTCGGTGAAGCGGTTCATGGGCCGCGGCATCGAGGACGTGCGCGACGATGCGGCGCTGCTGCCGTTCAAAATTATTGGCGCCCCTCGACAGGCTCGGGGCGGCCCGAGCGACGAGTCGAGGGCCGAGGCCGGAGGCGTGGTGCGCATCGGCCTGGGCGATCGCGAGTTCACGCCGCCCGAGATCTCGGCCTTCATACTCCGCGAGCTGAAGCAGCGCGCCGAGGATCACTTTCGCGACGAGGGCGAGTTCGACTTCGAGGTCGATCGCGCGGTGATCACCGTGCCCGCCTACTTCAACGACGCGCAGCGGGCCGCGACGCGTGATGCCGGGCGAATCGCCGGGCTCGAGGTGCTTCGCATCATCAGCGAGCCGACCGCCGCATCGCTGGCGTACGGATTGGAGAGACGCGATCGGGGCCTGATCGCCGTCTATGACCTCGGCGGCGGGACGTTCGACATCTCGATCCTTCGCGTCGAGGATGGCGTGTTCCATACGCTCGCCACCAATGGCGACACGCATCTCGGCGGCGACGACATCGATCGCCTGCTCGTCGAAGGCGTGCTCGCAGACGTCGGCAAAACGGACGCGGAGACGATCCAGGCGATCCGCAAAGCCGTCATTCAGGCGAAATGGGATCTGTCGGATCACGAGCACGCCGAGATTCGTGTCGAAGCCTCGCGAACGTTGCCCAACGGCTATTCGCGCGCGCTGACGCGCGCCGAGTTCGAGGCCCTGATCCGCCCACTGGTCGATCGCACGCTCGGCCCGGTCAGGCAGGCGCTCGCTGACGCCGGTCTCGAACCGCGCGAGATCGACGAGGTCGTGCTCGTCGGCGGATCGACGCGCGTGCCCCTCGTCCGCCGGCTGGTCGGCGAGCTGTTCGGCAAGACGCCGCACAGCGATCTCAATCCCGACGAAGTGGTCGCCCTCGGCGCCGCCGTGCAGGCCGACATCCTGATCACCGGTCGGCGCGAGATGCTGCTGCTCGACGTCACGCCGCTGTCGCTCGGCATCGAGACTGTGGGCGGCGTGGTTTCGAAGATCATCATGCGCAACTCGACGATCCCGGCGACGGGACGCGAGATGTACACGACCAGCGTCGACAACCAGACGGCCGTCGACATCCACGTCGCGCAGGGTGAACGCGAGCTCGTCGCCGACTGCCGATCGCTGGCGCATTTCAAGCTGCGCGGCATTCCGCCGATGCCCGCCGGCATGCCGCGCGTCGAGGTGCGTTTCCAGATCGACGCGAATGGAATCCTGAGCGTCGCCGCGCGCGAGCTGAGGACCGGCATCGAGCAGGCGATCGAAGTGAAGCCGTCGTATGGGCTGACCGATCAGGAGGTCGAGCGGATGCTCGTCGAGTCATTCGAGCACGCCGCGGCCGACTTCGACGCGCGCCTGCTGATCGAGGCCAGGAATGAAGCGGAGACGGTTGTCACCGCGACCGAGAAGTCGCTCCGCCGGCCGGACTTCGACGCAATTGCGCGGGCCGAGCTGAAGCCCGCGGACGTCGAACGTATTCACGCGGCCCTCGCCGAACTCAAGCAGGTGATGTCGGCCAACGACCGCGATCTGATTCACGCGAAGACGGAAGCGCTCAACCATGCAACGCGGCATCTGGCCGAAGTGGTCATGAATCGCAGCATCCGTGAGGCGCTCGCCGGAAAGAATGTTCAGGACGTGTGATGCCTAAGGTGACTTTCATCAAGGACGGGAAGCAGACGACCGTCGAGTTCGAGCACGGCAAGCTTCCGTATTCACATCACGGGCTCCCGGAGTCGTTTCTCGACGTCGCAATGAACTTCGGCATTCCTCTCGAGCACGCCTGCGGCGGCAGCTGTGCCTGCACGACGTGTCATCTGTTCGTGCGTCAGGGCAAGGACCACCTCAGCGAAGAGCAGGACAATGAGATGGATCGCCTCGACACGGCATGGGACCTCAGGCCCGAGTCGCGTCTCGGCTGTCAGGCGGTCATCAAGGGCGACGTCGTCGTCGAGTTCCCGATGTATACGCGCAACTACGTCCAGGAGGGCGGCGCGATACAGCTCGGCAAGTCGGACGTCAAAGAAGAGAAGGAAGCGGGAGTGCGGCCGTGAAGTGGATTGATTCCGAGGACATCGCCATCGCGCTCCACGAAAAATTTTCGTCCGTCGATCCGCTGACTGTCAGATTCACGGACCTTCGCGAGAAGGTCATGCAACTCGACGGCTTCGACGACGACCCCAAATCGTCGAACGAACCCAAGCTGGAAGCCATCCAGATGGCTTGGTACGAAGAATGGAAGGAAAACCAGTAGAAAACCAGTAGACTGGGTGGCACGTCTGAAGAGATGTGATGACTGGCAGGTATCTCGGACCGACGGCGGTTGTGCTCGTCGCGCTTGCGCAGGCAACACAGGCCTCGGCAGGTGCGCCAGGTGACCAGCCCGCTGCCCAGCCCAACACACAGGTCGACGTCAGCCGTCTGCCGATCAGCGTCGATCGCATTCATCGCCAGCTTCGTCAGACCACGGTTCGCGAGGAACGCGACGGGCTGAATCTTCGCTACATCGTCGATGTCTACGGCCAGGCGCCGCGTCTCGAGCTCTTCACGAAGCAGGACAACCTCGAGTACGGACCCGCCCCGTGGGGTGCGCCGACGCATCGGGACATGTTGAATGCCATGACGCCGCAGGAGTTCCGCGCCCCCGCAGCCAACTTCAACAATCTGCTCAACTGGTTCACCGGCCGGGCCAAGAAATAGCGTGCACGTCCTCGTCGTCGCTGCGACCGCAGCCGAGGTCGCCCCTGTTGTGTCGCAGCTGCGTCACACCACGAATCGGAGCGCGCGGGTGACGCGATACAGCGGCGGCGGGCACGACATCGATGTCCTCATCTCGGGTGTGGGCATGGTTGCCACCGCGGCATGGACCTCGCGCGAGCTGAATCGAGAGCGCTACGACCTGGCGCTGAATCTCGGCGTGTGCGGCAGCTTCAACCGTCTGCTCGAACCGGGACGCGTCGTCCACGTCGTCTCGGATCGCCTCGTGGAGCTCGGCGCCGAGGATGGCGACGCCTTCCTCACCATTCAGGAGCTGAAGCTGCTCGGCGACGACGAGTTTCCGTTTCAGCAGGGACGGCTGGTCAACGCGGCGCCGCCGGCGCATCGCGGTCTGACCGAGCTGACCGCCGTCGACGGCATCACCGTGAATACCGTGCACGGCGACGAACGCTCGATCGCGTGCGTGGTCGAGCGGTTCAAGCCCGATGTCGAGACGATGGAAGGCGCCGGGTTCATGTATGCGTGTCTGATTCACGGCATCCCGTTCGCGCAGATCCGTGCCGTGTCGAATGCCGTCGAGCGCCGCAATCGCGGGGCGTGGAAAATGGACGTGGCGATTCGCGAGCTGGGCGCTGCTGCGGCGCGGCTGCTCGACCAATGAGACTGACGCTGTCGTTTTCACCGTGCCCGAACGACTGCTTCATGTTCGATGCGATGGTGCATGGGCGCATCGACGTCGAAGGCCTCGAGTTCGAGGTTCGCCTGGCCGACATCGAGGCGCTCAACACGACCGCGTTCGCCGGCGCCGTCGACGTGACGAAACTCAGTTTTCACGCCTACGCCTACTGCGCCGAACGATACGTGCTGCTCGACGCCGGGAGCGCGCTCGGACGGAACTGCGGCCCGCTGCTGATCTCGAAACGCGCGATCGCGCGGGAAGAGGTTGCCGCCGGTGCGCTGCGGATCGCCATCCCCGGTAAGTACACGACCGCCCGCTTTCTGCTCGGTCTGGCGTTTCCCGCCGCGCGCAATACGACCGAGGTGCTGTTCTCGGACATCGAAGGGCGCGTGATCGACGGGACGTTCGATGCCGGCCTGATCATTCACGAGAACCGGTTCACCTACCAGGCGAAGGGACTCAAGAAGATCATCGATCTCGGTGAGTACTGGGAGGGTGAGACCGCGGCGGCGCTTCCCCTCGGCGGCATCGTGGTGAGCCGGCGGCTGCCGGTGGACGTGCAGCAGCGCGTGAACCGTGTGATGCGACGCAGCGTCGAATATGCGTTTGCGCACCGCGCGGCCAGCCTGCCGTTCGTGCGGGCGCATGCTCAGGAGATGAGCGAAGAGGTCATGTATCAACATATCGATTTGTATGTGAACGAATACTCCGTCGATCTCGGTGAGGAGGGCCGCCGAGCGGTCGAAACGCTGTTTGCACGCGCACGAACCTCGGGAGTCATCCCGGCGGTGACCGACGAGATCTTTCTGGGCGCCTGACATGTATTTGCTGGAAACGGAACGGCTGGTGCTGCGGGCGCCGCGGCTCAACGACGCGCAGCCGATCTTCGAGCGCTATGCGTCCGATCCCGAGGTCACGCGTTATCTCGGATGGCCACGCCACACGTCGTTGGCCGACACGCGTGCGTTCGTGAAGTTCAGCACGACGGTGTGGAGCACGTGGAACGCCGGCCCGATGCTGGCGATCTCACGCGAGGACGGCACGCTGCTGGGCAGCACCGGTTTGAGCTTCGAAGCGCCCGATGTCGCCCAGACCGGCTATGTCTTTGCGAAAGATGCCTGGGGCCGCGGTTATGCGACCGAGGTGCTTCGCGCCATGACGGAGCTCGCGACGCAGCGCGGTGTGAAGCGCCTCTACGCGCTCTGCCATCCCGAGCACCGTGCGTCGTGGCACGTGCTGCAGAAGTGCGGCTTCGCGCGTGAGGCGGTGCTGCCGGGTCACTCGGTTTTCCCGAACCTGTCGCCTGATCCAGCCGACGTCGTCTCTTACGCGAGGAGCCTCTGAGCCCTCAGGAATCAGGATTCAGGAATCGGGAATCAGGCATGGGCTAGTCATCAGGCTGAGGACGAGGGAATCAGCCCTACCAGGCGATGCGAAACGCGCGCTTGATCTTGGAGATGCGCGCCTCGTCGCGCTTGTAGAACGTCCATTGTTTGATCCGCTTGGTGCGGATAAACCCGGCGTGGGTGAGGATGCGAAGGTGCTCGCTCGCCGTCGGCTGGCTCACGCCCAGCTTCTGCGCAATGAGCAGGCCGCAGACGCCGTCCTTCACGAGATCGCCATCCCGTTGTCGTGGGAAATGCGCCGTCGGCGACTTCAGCCAGTTCAGGATCTCGAGACGGCGTTCGTTTGCGAGCGCCTTGATCACACTCGCCGTCAGCTCCTCCGGGTCGTCCGTCATGCGCATGCCGCCTCGCTACTGGTGGCGTCCGGCTTTGGCCGGGACCGCTCTGGTCAATTCGTATTGCCCCCGCAGACCACCACGCCAACGCGTTCGTCCGGGGCCGGTTGATAGGCGCGCGAGAGGAGCGCCGCGAACGCTGCAGCCCCGCCCGGTTCCGCCCGAAGACGCAATCTCTCCCACAGGTGCTGTTGCGCCCCGACGATGGCTTCGTCCGAGAGCAGGACGACGCGAGCGACGTAGGCTTGGGCGAGTGGAAACATCAAGTCGCCGACGCGACGCGGCCCCAGCGAGTCAGCCGCGATTCCACCTGCGGGCGCGTCCACCGGATGGCCCGCGCGCAGCGCGTTCGCCAAGGTCGGGGCCGCCTCGGGCTCTACGCCGATCAGCGTGACGCGCCCGGCGTACCACGCGGCGATGCCGCCGATCAGTCCGCCGCCGCCAACGGCGACGAGCAGCGTGTCGAGGTCCGGTGCCTGCTGCTCGAACTCCAACCCGACGGTCCCCTGGCCGAGCAGCGTCTCCACCTGATCGTAGGCGTGCACCTCGAACGCGCCGGCGTCGGCGGCCCATCGCCGGCTGGCGTCGAGCGCGTCGGCGTAGCAATCGCCCGAGAGCTGAAGCCGCGCACCGTAACTCGAAATCCGATCCTGCTTCGGTTGCGGCGTCGTCGTCGGCACGAAGATCGTCGCCGGGATGCCGAGCCGATTCGCCGCGAAGGCGACGGCCGCACCATGATTGCCGCCTGAGGCGGCGACGACGCCGGCGGCTGGAATGGCATGCGTCAGCAGATTCGCGAACGCGCCGCGCGGCTTGAACGACCCGCTGTGCTGCAGCAGTTCCAGCTTGAGGACCAGCCGCGCGGCGGTGACGCCGGCATCGCGCGCGTTGACCTCGATCACCGGCGTCTGCCGGATGTGCGGCCTGATCAGGCCGTCGATGCGGGCGATGTCGTGTCGCGCGACCACGGCGGGCATGGCCGGGCGATCATATCACTTCGTCGATTGGCTAAGTGACGATATGGAGTGCAGCGCGGGTCACCCCCCCCCGCGATTGGAGACCAGATCGGCGTCAGGGTGAGGGAGGCCCGAAGTATATCCCTGGGCCGCCTGAAGGCGTCCCCTACGGACGAATGCTGTGCGCCACGCGCGTGATGATGTGGTGGAGCTGGCGCAGCCCCTCGGTCAGCGCCGCTGGGCCCGGCTGCAGGATGTAGGCCGACTTGATCTCGTAGATGTGTCCGTTGCGCACGGCGGGGATCGTGTCCCAGCCGGGCCGCGACGCGATCGTGTTCGTCCGCACGCTCTTGCCGCACCACGACGCGATGATCACGTCGGGTTGCCGGCGGACGACTTCCTCGGGTGCAACGATCCGCTGCTTGGCGAGCTTGCCCGCACGGAGCTCCGGAAAGATCGTCTCGCCGCCGGCGATTTCGACCAGCTCCTCGACCCACTTGATGCCGGAGATGATCGGTTCGTTCCACTCCTCGAAAAAGACGCGAGGGCGGACGCGGAGTCGTGACGATGCCTCGCGAGTGGCGTCGATCTCGAGCTCCAGTCTCGACGCGAGCCGATCCGCATCCGGGCCCCGTCCGATCATCGCGCCCAGCGTGCGAATCATCTGCAGAATCTCCGGCACGCTGCGCTGATTGAAGACCATCACCGGATAGCCGCGCTTGATCAGCTCTGCGGCGATATTCGCCTGCAGATCGGAGAACGCGAGAATCAGGTCGGGCTCGAGCGCCTCGATGCGGTCGTACTTGGCGTGAATAAACGCGGAGATGCGCGGCTTCTTGCGGGCTTCGGGCGGACGTACCGCGTAGCCCGACACCCCGACGACACGGTCGCCCTCACCGAGCAGATACAGCGTCTCGGTGGTCTCGTCCGTCAGGCAGACGATGCGGGATGGGAAGGCGCTCATGATGCCAGCTGCAGATCGCGCCACACGAACGGCTCGCGGGTCACGGTCTCGCCAGCCTCCAGAGTCAACGGATGGTGGAACATCGGCCCCGCATAGACGCAGGAGTGGAATTCGCCTTTCTCGCCGCAGGGATCGATCCCGCTGGGTAGATCGGCGAGCAGCGATCGATCGAACTCACGTCCGATGAACGAGGCGTCGAGCACGCGCGTGTCGACGCAGGCGAGCCGCGCCCGCAACCCGGCTGCCATCATGTCCTCTGCGAGCTGCGCGGTGGGAAGGCCCCATACCGGAAACAGCGGCTCGAGCCCGGTGCCGGCGAGCCGTTCCTCGCGGTACTTGCGAACGTCCTCGAGGAACAGATCGCCGAATGCGACGTGCGTAAAGCCGTTTGCGACCGCCGCGGCGACGGCGGTGCGCATGCGCGCCTCGTACTCCTCGTTCGAGCACGGGTGCGGGATCGGCACGACCACCAACGGCAGGCCCGCCGCGGCTGCCTGCGCCTCCAGCACGTCCCGCCGCACCGCGTGCATCGCGACGCGGTTCACCGCTTCGTTGACGGTGGTCAGCAGCGACGCGACCGACCCGGGATGCTGCTGATTCAGCATGTGCAGCGCCCAGGCGCTGTCCTTGCCGCTGCTCCACGAGAGGAGGATCTTCATCGGTTTACTTGAACGCCTCGGGATGCAGTGTCCGGGCAATCGTTTCGGTCGCCTCGCCGACGCGCGGACCGGGGACGACGAGAAACTGCCCGGTCAGGATGTGAACGCGGTTGTTCTTCACTGCTGGAATGGAGCTCAGCGTCATCCACACGCTGCGCTCCTTGGCCAGTTGGGCCGCTGACAGGTCCTCTCGCACCCGCACCTCGAGGATCACGTCGGGTGCGCGCGCGAGGATCGTCTCGATGGACGGCTGAACCGACTCGCGCGCCACGTCGGCGAACACGTCGCTGCCGCCGGCCACGCCGAGGACGTCGTGCAGGAAGCCGACGCCGCCGTTGACGAAGATGCCCCGCAGCGATCCGGGATCGCGCTCGAACACCAGCAGCGTGCGAAGCCGCGGCCGGCCGGCGACCCGCGCCCTGATCCCGTCCAGATGCGTCTGCATGCTGCGGGCGAGCCGCTCGGCGTCCGGGGTACGTCCCACCGCCGCCCCCAGTTCCCGGAGCGTGGAGAAGATGCCGGCCAGGCCTGCATGACGGTAGTTGTACGTTCGGATCTTGGCCCGTTCCAGTTGTTGCTGGGCGTCGGTCTGCGATCCATACACGATGACGAGGTCCGGTCGCAGCGACAGGATCCGCTCCATGTTGGGATCCAGCAACGCGCCGACGCGCGGCAGCGACGTCACGGCCGGCGGGTAATCGTCGAAGTTGCTGACGCCGACGACGTGCGGCCCGGCACCGAGCGCGAACAGCATCTCCGTCAGCGCCGGCACGAGCGACACGATCCGCATCCCCTGCGCGCGCGGCCGCGCGACGCCGGCGACACACAGCACGGCGACGAGGACGACCGCGAGTCGCGTTACGCCCGTCGTATGAGCAGCCATAGGAAGAACGGTCCTCCGAGCATCGCCGTCACGACGCCGACCGGGATCTCGACGGGCGCCATCAGCGTGCGCGCGGCCAGATCGCATGCGACCAGAAATGCAGCGCCGAACAACGCCGAAGCCGGGAGAACGATGCGGTGGTCGACGCCGACGAGGAGCCTGACGAGGTGCGGCACCACGATGCCGATGAAGCCGATCGGCCCCGAGAGCGATACCGCCGCAGCCGTCGCCAGCGATGCGCTCACGAATGCGAGACGCTGCGCGCGTGCGACCTCGACGCCACGCGCGGCCGCGGCATCAGCGCCGATGCTCAGCAGATTCAAGGACGAGGGCAGGAACGCGAACATCGCGAACGCCGCGAGGACCAGCGGCAGCGAGGCGACGATCGGCTGGAAGCTGCCGACGTCGAGGTCGCCCATCAGCCACCGCGTCGCGCGGTAGACCTGGGCGAAATCCGCCAGATACTGCACGAACAGAA
The DNA here is from genome assembly GCA_035649395.1 of Vicinamibacterales bacterium. Classification (GTDB taxonomy): domain Bacteria; phylum Acidobacteriota; class Vicinamibacteria; order Vicinamibacterales; family UBA2999; genus Gp6-AA40. The sequence goes on along the minus strand of DASRJR010000280.1, from coordinate 4,044 downwards.
TCAGCGCCGAGAAGAACGCGTTGAGCGTCACGCCTGCAAGCAACAGCACCGTCGTCGACATCGCGCGCCCCTCCATCGTGGCGAGCCGATAGACGATGCCGGCCGCCGCCGCGGCGCCGACGAGACTGGCGAACGGCACTCCAGAGAATGGGCCGATGGCGACGCCGAGCCCCAGCGCAATGGCCAGCATGGCGCCGAGCGACGCGCCGGCCGACACGCCGAGCGTGAACGGCGTGGCGAGCGGGTTTCGCAACATGGCTTGAAACACCACGCCGGCCGCGGCCAGCGCCGCGCCCGTGACCGCGCCCGCCAGCACGCGCGGCATCCGCGCGACGAAGAAGATCTGCGCGTCGACGTTGTCGGCGAAGGGGATCGACCGATCGAACACGCGCGCCAGGCTGATCGACGTGCTGCCCACCAGCGGCGCGAGCAAGCAGGTCACGACGGCGATCGCGCCGAACCCGCCGACCGTGCGCAGGAGCCTGGCTCGAATCGGACGATGTGCGATCGAGCCGGCGACGCCGATCGTGGAGTCGACCGCGTTCATCGCACCCGTGCCACCGGCGTCACCGTGAGGTGGCCGGCGCCCTCGTGATAGCGCACGTCCGCAACCACGTCGTACATCTGCCGCACCATCTGCGCGGTGAGCACCTCGGCGGTCGCGCCCTGCGCGAGCACGCGGCCGTCGCGCATCAGCACGAGCCGGTCGCACAGCGCCGCGGCGAGGTTCAAGTCGTGCGTCGCCATCAGCATGGTCATGCCGCGAACGCGATTCAACCGCGACAGCAGAGCCGCGACCTCGAGCTGATAGCCGAGATCGAGCGACGCCGTCGGCTCGTCGAGCAACAGCACGTCCGAGGCTTGGGTCAATGCGCCGGCGATGATGACGCGCTGCTTCTCGCCGCCGCTCAGCGTCATGTAGGCGCGATCGGCCAGGTGGGCGGTGCCCGTTGCCTGCAGCGCATCACCGGCGAGCGCGAGGTCGGCGGGACCCTCGAGCTGCAGCAATCCGAGATGCGGATGCCGGCCCATCAGCACCATCTCCATCACGGTGTAGTCGAACGCGGGGTGCGTTTCCTGCGGCACCACGGCGATCCGCCGCGCGATCTCACGGCGCGACAGACGAAGCAGTGAACCCCCGTTCAAGGTGACCGTGCCCTCGTGCGCCGCGATCATCCCCGAAAGCAGCTTGAGCAGCGTCGTCTTGCCGCAGCCGTTCGGACCAAGGAGTCCGGTGAATGACCCGCGGGGCACGTCGACGCTCACGCTGTGCAGCGAGAAGCGACTCGCGCCGGACCTGACGTAGGCGTACGAGAGGTTAGACCCCTGCAGCATCGACCAGGCCCTCTGCAGGCACGCGCTCGTCGAGCAACACGTCGAGCGCCCAGCAGCCATCGAAGCAAACGGTCTGACCGGGGATTACCCGAAGGTCGCTCGAAAAGAGCGGTGCGTTCACAACGACGGTGTGGTACTCGCCGTGCTCGCCGCACGGATCGATGCCGAGCGCGTCGAGCTCGGCCAGCATGTCCAGTGTCAGCGGCCGTCCGAGCCACGCTGGAGTGATGAGGCCATCGCGGACGGTGACGATCCGGGCGTCCGCGCCGGTGGCGACGAACTCGCAAAAGAGCGACTTAGTGGGTTCACCCCAGAGCGGCTCGACACAGACGAGCCCCTCCGCCGCGCAGACCCGCTCGGGGAACTCGCGGTTCGAGTCGTACATGATGTCGCCGAAGATCACGTGCGTGACGCCGAGCGATCGGACCTGATGCAGCGCCTCGCGGTAGCCGGTCTCATAGGAGGCCCATGAACCGTGTCCGCGCACGTGCGTCAGACCGAGCCGACGCACCTGCGCATCGACGACGTCCGGTCGAAGACCGTGCGAACGGCTGCGCGAGCCGTCTTCGTTGAACATCGTCACTGCCGCGACGACGTCGAAGCTCGATACGGAGCGGTGGAGCGCAAGGTAGCTGTCCTTGCCTCCGCTCCAGGAGAGGGCGGCACGAGGTTTCACGGCGCGCGCCTAGAGAAGCCGCCTGAAAGACGTCAGTGCTGTGCGAAGAGCGGTCATCGTGTCCTTTCCGGCGTCCATCGCGCCGGCGGCAATGCGTGTCCGCCTTTGGGCGGACCGCAGATGCCGTGAAGGGACAGAGCGCCGGGGCAGGTGTCCTGACTCGCTGCCGTTGCCCTTTCAGGCGTCGGCGTGCTTACAGTGGCGGGACCGCGTGGGAGTCGCACCCACTTCCCCTGATCACCCGGGGCGTTGTCGGTTATCAACTCGAAACGCAAGACTCAAGCCTCGCGCTTCGGCATTGTTGAGGGCGAGTATAGCACGCTAAGATCGATCGGGTTTTCGCGTGAAATCACGACTTCATGCGGCTGGACTGGCCGAGATCGACGGCAAACTCGAGGCCGGCGAGCGGCTCACGCTCGACGACGGCGTGCGGCTGTTCGAGTCGCCGGATCTGCTTGCGGTCGGCTGGCTCGCCAATCGCGAGCGCGAGAAGCGTCACGGCGCCCGCACCTATTTCAACTACAACCTTCGACTCGAACCGACCAACGTCTGCGAAGCGAGCTGCCTGTTCTGTTCGTTCGCGCGCCTCAAGCCCGGCATGCCCGAGGCATACACGATGTCGCTCGAGGACGCCTGGGACAAGCTGCGGCAGCGCGCCAACCAGCCGCTGACCGAGATCCACATCGTCAACGGTCTCAACCCCGATCTGCCATTCAGCTACTACACGGACCTGCTCCGCGGGTTCAAACGAATCCGGCCTGGCATTCATCTGAAGTGTTTCACCGCGGTGGAGATTGCCTTTTTCGCCGATCTCTACGGGAAGACCGACGCGGATGTCTTGAGCGAGCTGCGAGAGGCTGGGCTCGACTCACTGCCGGGCGGCGGTGCCGAGATCTTCGCCGAACGCGTGCGAAGGAAGATCTGTCACGACAAGTGCGGAGCGGATCGCTATCTCGATATCCATCGAATCGCGCACCGCATGGGCATGCGCTCGAACGTGACGATGCTCTACGGGCACATCGAGACGATGGCGGAACGCGTCGATCACATGCTGCAGGCGCGTGCGCTGCAGGACGAAACCGGTGGCTTCCAGGCGTTCATTCCGCTCGCGTTCCATCCCGACAACAACCAGATGCGCAAGCTGCCCGCGCCGAGCGGGACCGACACACTGCGCGTCCACGCCGTGGCGCGGCTGATGTGCGACAACATCCCGCACATCAAGGCGTTCTGGATTGCAACCGGTCTCGAGCTGGCGCAGGCGGCGTTGTGGTTTGGCGTCGACGATCTCGACGGCACCGTGCAGGAAGAGAAGATCTACCACATGGCCGGCTCGCACACGCCGGAAGGGATGACGACCGCGGCACTCGGGCGCCTCGTGCGCGCCGCCGGCCGCGAGCCCTACGAGCGCGACACGCTCTACAACATCGTCAACACGCTGACCGAGCCGGCGCCCGCAGTCTGAGTCTCCTAGGCGTATCTGGTGTGGTTGCTCAGGAGCGATCGCATTCGCGGTCACGAAATGGGAGTCACGTGAGTCAGAGCCAGTTCACGCCGGCAGCAGTCAAGCCGACGGTTGCTCTTGCGGACGTCGAGAAACTCGATGTTCGAGTCGGCACCATCCTTTCGGTGGATGACGTTCCCAACTCGAGCAAGCTCCTCAAGCTCACCGTCGACTTCGGCGACCACACGCGTATCATCCTGGCGGGCATGAAGGCGGAGCGCAGCAATCCCCAGGAGATCGTGGGCCGCCAGACGCTGTTCGTGGTGAATCTCGAACCCAAGCGGATGGCGGGCGAGGTGTCGCAGGGCATGTTGTTCGACATCGGGTTCGCAGACGGGGTGACGCCAGTCCTGGCGGTGCTCGAGCGAGCAGTTCCCAACGGCGTCCGAGCGGGCTAAGGTGTCACTGGCCGCCCCAGAGTTCACAGAGGACGGCGATGAAAACTGTCACCGGCGGATCGTGCGCTGTTCTCCTCGCGCTGGTACTCATGATGGACGGACGCGCGCTCGACGCCGCGGCGACGTGCGAGAGC
>DASRJR010000279.1:0-25972 GCA_035649395.1 Vicinamibacterales bacterium | reverse complement strand
CGTGAGCAGTGTCTTTTTCATGGTCCGCTCCAGGGGTCGTGAATGGGTCTTCGAAGGATGAGCTAATACTCTTCCGTAACCTGCCCGGAGTGTCAAGCGGCGGGGAAAATCAGGGCAATCCCACCTGACGGACGGCGGCGGCGAAGCGGGCATCGTTCCGCACTGCATCCCAGGCGCGATCGACCTTCAGGAAGACGAGACCGGGCGAGCGGTCGACGAACGCGGCGTCGAGGTACTTGAACGCCAGCTCCTTTTCGCCGATCTGCGCGTAGGTCCGGGCGAAATCCAAGGGTGAGACGTACTTGGTCCGTTCGCGTTCCTTGAGCGCGTCGAGTTGGAGCCGCACCCACGCATCCTCGATACGGTCGTAGCCGGCTTTGCCCGACGCGCCGGCGAACACCGAGTCGAGCCGGTCGTCTCCCGCCACCCGGTGTGCCTCGCGGCGGGCCACGATCGCTTCGTCGAAGCGTGCCTGCCGCGCCCTCGCCTCGGCGAGGCCGAAGTAGGCATTCGCGTTTGCCGGGTCGGCGCGGATGGCGAACTCGTACAGCGCCACCGCGGCATCGAACTGGTCGGCGCGCAGCAGGTAGTCGGCTTCGAGCACGGCGAGATACGGACTGCCGGGATCGAGCTCGCGCGTCCGGCGCGCGAGGCGCAGCGCTTCGTCCAGCCGTCCCAGCGCCCAGTGCTCGATCGCCATCGCGCGCAGATACTGCGGGTCGATGTCGACGATCGACTCCATGAAGCGCAGCCGCGCTCGCTCGGTGCCGGCCCAGTCCCAATCGAACATGAACGCCATCGCGTGCTCGATCACGAGCGCCTCGGGCAGATCGGGATCGAGCTGAAGTGCCTGGCGCATGTATCGGTTGACCTGCGGCCAGGCGTCGGTGGGACGCACGAGGCCGTCGGTCACCATCATCGCGTAGTTGGCACTGACAGTCGCGTAGGCGAGCGCGAACGTCTTGTCCTCCACGATGGCTCTTTGGAGGAGATCGAGCGAGTAGAGGTAATCCTCCTCGGTCGCGAGCCGCTGACTGTAGCGGGACTGCAGGTACAGGTCGTAAGCGTTGATGTTGTTCGTCGGATGCCGCATGAGCCGGGCGCGCTCGTCGGTCGTCAACCGCACGCGCAAGCCATCGTTCATGATCGCGCCAGCGATCGCGTCCTGCACGTCGAGCAGGCGGGCGGCGTCGCGATCGTACTGATTTGCCCAGAGCTGACGTCCGGTGGCGACGTCGATGAGCCGCGCCGCAATCCGTATTCGCTCGCCGTCACGCTCCAGGGTACCAGTCAGAATCGTTTCCACACCGAGCCGCCGCCCCACCGATTGAGGATCGGCTGTCGTCTTCTTGAAATCGAGTACGGTCGTGAGCGGCCGTACGCGCAGCGACTGCAGCTTCGAGATCTGCTGGATCAGACTCTCCGCGATGCCATCACACAGATACTCGAGATCTTCGTCGCCAGCGGTGTTCGCGAGCGGCAGCACGGCAAGCGATCGCTGGGTGCCGAGTGACGGCGAGAAGCGCCACCACACCAGGCCGGCTGCTCCGCCGACGAGCGCCGTGCCTCCCAGCCACATGGCCGTGCGCCGCGAGATGGCAAGTATCGGCTCGGATGCCGCCGAGGGGACCGCTCGAGACCGAACGGATGCTGACGCGGTCGCTCCCGTCTCGTTGCCGAGATCGGCGTGGATCTCCCCGGCACTCTTGTAACGCCCGGCCGCATCCTTCACCAGGCATCGCTCGATCGTCGTCTGGAGGTTGAGCGGGACCTCGGAGGGCAGCGGCGCCGGCGTGTCGTTGAGGATGGCGGCGCTCAACTCGAACGGCGTCTGCCCGGTGAACGGCCGCGTGCCGGCCGCCATCTCGTAGAGCACGACACCGAGCGCCCAGATGTCGCTGGCCATCTGCACCGGACCACCACGCAGCTGCTCGGGAGACATGTACGGCAGTGTGCCCACGGCGGTGCCGGCCTGCGTGAGCGAGGCGTGCATCTCGGTGATCGCGGCGGTCATGTCCACGTCCACCGTGCGCTTCGCGAGGCCGAAATCGAGCACCTTGATCCGTCCGTCAGGTGTGACGATGACGTTGTTGCTCTTGAGATCCCGGTGGACCACGCCGCGGTCGTGGGCGTGGGTCAACGCGTCGGCAAGCTGACGACCGAAGTGGACGACGCGATCGGGCGGCAGCGGGCCTGACAGCAGCATCGTGCTGAGGGTCTGGCCTTCGACCAGCTCCATCGCGATGTAGGTGCGGCCGTCCACTTCGCCGACCTCGTACACCGTGCAGACGTTCGGATGATTGAGCGCCGCCGCGGCTTTCGCTTCACGCAGCAGGCGGGCGCGTGCGGTCGGGTCGTCGAAGGCAGAGGACGGAAGGACTTTGACGGCGACATCCCGATCGAGCTGCTCGTCGCGGGCGCGATAAACCTCGCCCATGCCACCGGCACCGAGCCTACCGATGATTCGGTAACGCGCGAGCCGCCCGCCTTCCATTGGCCATGCATGATACATCTCGGTCGATGCCGACGAGGGTCAAACAGGCCTCGATGCGGGACGAGGCACCATGACAGCGTTCGAGATGCCGAACCGTGCGCTGGCGTGCACCGTTCGTGGGTGTGGATTGCCGCTCGAGCGACGCCAGGCACAGTTCGCGTGTGCTGCCGGCCATGCCTACGACGTCGCGCGCAGCGGCTATGTCAACCTGCTGCAGCCGCAGGACCGGCGATCGCTCGATGCCGGCGATTCTCGTGAGGCGGTCGCGGCGCGCGCGGCGCTGCTGACGGCGGGAGTGGGTCGGGCATTGATCGATGGCGTGTGTGCGAAGGCAGTTTCGCTTTCGCTCGGCACCGCACCGGTGGTCGTCGATCTCGGATCGGGATCCGGTGATGCGCTCGCCGCGCTGGGCGAACGGCTCGAGACGAGCGGCATCGGCATCGATCTGTCGACGGCTGCCGCCGATCGTGCCGCCCGCCGGTTCCCTCGTCACACCTGGGTGGTGGCGAATGCCGATCGCCGCCTGCCGCTGCTCGACGCGAGCGTCGATCTGCTCGTGTCGCTGCACGGACGTCGCAATCCCGGGGAGGCCGATCGCGTGCTGACCGCCGACGGCGTCATGCTGATTGCGGTGCCGGCACCTGATGACCTGATCGAGCTGCGCCAGCGCGTACAGGGCGAGGGCGTTGCACGCGACCGAAGCGACGCGCTCGTCGCCGCTCACCTGCCACGATTCGAACTGGCCGAGCGGTCGGTGATCAGCGCGACGATGACGCTGGATCGGGAGGTACTGTTGAATCTGCTGCGTGCCACGTATCGGGGCGCCCGGCTCGCGTCGGCGGATCGCGTCGCGCTGCTGGACCGCATGGCCGTGACGATGGCATCCGAGATGTTCGTGTTGAGGAAGTCGCAAGGTAAGAGCATTGTTGATTGATGGATCTTTGAGTGGTGATTGGTTGTTGATTGACGATTTGTGATTGTCGATTGAACGCTCAACGAGCTGATTCGCACTCGTGCGCAAATGACCAGAAATCAACAGTCACCACTCACCAAATCGACAACGATTCAACAATCAAAGATCAACAATCAACAATGCTTTTTTATGACACCTTGGCCGACTGGTGGCCGTTGTTCTCTCCGCCCGAGCACTACGTCGAGGAGGCGGCCGATCTGCTGAAACGGCTCGAGCCACTTCCTCCGGCGGGAACCGCGACGATGCTCGAGCTCGGGTCCGGCGGAGGAAGCCTCGCGTCGCACTTGAAGGCGCATTTTACGATGACGCTGACCGATCGATCGTCCGGCATGCTGGCGGTGAGCCAGATCGTGAACCCTGAATGCGAGCACATTGCCGGAGACATGCGGACGCTGCGCCTCGCGCGCCGGTTCGATGTCGTCTTCATTCACGACGCGATCATGTACGCGACCGACGAGGCCTCGGTTCGCGCGACCCTGACGACCGCGGCACTGCACTGTCGACCAGGCGGTACGGTCGTCGTGCTACCCGACTACGTCCGCGAAACGTTCGGACCAGGCACCGATCACGGCGGCGAGGACGCCAGCGACGGACGCGGACTCCGCTACCTCGAATGGTGCTGGGATCCCGACCCCAACGACGACACCTATGTCGTCGACTATGCGTTCATGCTCAGGGACGCCACCGGTCAGGTTCGCGTTGTCCACGATCGGCACGTCGAAGGGCTCTTCCCTCGGTCACGCTGGATCGAATGGTTCGAGGCGAGTGGGCTGTCGGCGCAGAGCACGCTCGATCCCTGGGACCGCGACGTCTTCATGGCGACGCCGATCACGTAGGAGCTCAGAGGCTCACCCGAACGCTTCCGCCACGATCTTCGCCCTCGACGTACTCCATCGACAGGCGGGAGATTGTAGGGCAGGCACGTGGCAATGCTCGAGGCGTGGGCTCGATCTAGACTTGCCAGGAGAGACGATTCTTCATGTGCAGGAATATCCGAACGTTGGCGAATTTCGAGCCGCCGGCGACCGACGACGAGATTCGCGCGTCAGCGCTGCAGTTCGTGCGAAAGCTGAGTGGATCGACGCATCCGTCACGCGCGAACGAGGACGCGTTCAACGCGGCGGTGGAGGAGGTCACATCCGCTGCGGAGCGCCTGATCCGATCACTCAAGACGAGCGCGCCGCCGCGCAATCGTGACGAAGAGATGCGCAAGGCCAAAGAGCGCGCGAGAGTTCGGTATGGCTGAACGACCTTCCTCTGGCGTCAGGCCTCTACAGCGTTGCACGCGATCGTCGTAGAGGCGGGTCTTGAGACCCGCGTGGGTTCGTTCAATCCACGCCGAACGCCAACAGCACGTTTCCCGGCCGGCCAATGAGGCTGACGTAGCCCGACGTGACGTAGAGCATCCCGTCTGCGACCACAGGTCCTGGGCCATCGATTGCGCCGCCATTCGCGGTGACGCCGTTGACCGTTTCGAACTCCTTGTTCGTGTCGAACTGCCAGACGATCGATCCGTCCTTGGCTGAATAGGCGCGCACGCCGCCGTCCTGCGATCCGGAGAAGACCAGGCCGGGGATGGTCGTCAGCGCCGCGCCTTGTGCCGCGCTGCATCCGCGGGCGCTGCCGCACATGCGTTCGGCGGCCGGCTTCGACCACACTTCTCGGCCGGTATCGATCGTGGTGGCGCGCATGCCGCCCGGGGTCTGGCGCGGGCCGTTGACACCGAAGTAGACCTGCGTGTCGTCGGCGGCGATGCCCCACTGGCCGCCCATACCGCTGCCTTCGCTGGTCTTGTATTCCCAGACCTTGGTGCCCTTATCGGGATCGACGGCGTATGCCATCCCGGACTTCTGCAGCGCGATGACCACGTCGCGTCCGTTCGGGCCCTTCGTCAGCAGCGGCGAGATGGAGAAGTCGTGATCCGGACCGAGCGTCTCGGGGCAATTCGAGTCGGTGGGATTGGTCGGCCGGCAGCCGCCCGTCCACACGTCGTTCGTCGTCGGTTGGAACGACCAGCGAATCTTGCCGGTCTCCATGTCCATCGCGATGATGGCGTCGCTCGTCGGCGTGACCGGACCCGAGTAGTTGTTGCCGGTGGTGATGTAGATGGCGCGCCGCGCCGCGTCCACCGTTGGTGCACCCCACACGCCGGCGCCGGCGGGCCCCCACGTCTGCACGCCGGCGGCGGTCTTCGCGCGCGGCTTGGGCTCTTCGGTGATGGTGTACGACTTCCAGATCACCGCACCGGTCGATGCGTCGAGGGCACTGACGCTGCCGCGGAACGTGCAGCACTCGTACTGCGGCCGTCCGCCCTGGCCCTCCTCGCCGACGCCCGCCGTCGGAACGTAGAGCCGATTCTGATAGAGCGTGACCGACCCGGTGGCGCGCGCATACGGATGCTCGTCGACCTTCCGTCGCCAGATCTCTTTGCCGGTGGCCGAGTCGACGGCGTATGCCGTGGCGCTGCCGTCGGCGAAGTAGACCGCGAAGCCGCTCGCATTGCCGCTCTTGTAGGGACCGACCGAGACCGCGGTGCGAATGCCGGCCTGCGCGTGATAGGTCCAATAGGTGCACCCGCGCTTCGCATCGAGCGCGTAGACGTCACCGCTCTCGCTGGCGATGAACACGCGGCCCCCGAGCACCGCCGGCTGCGACCTGGCGGAGTTGACTCCGGCAAAGCCGAAGGCCCACTTCAACTTCAGCTTCGGCACGGTGGTCGCGTTGAGGCCGCCCTTCGACTGCGGCTGGAATCGCGTGTTGGCGACGCCGGCGCCCCAACCGTTCCAGCCGGCATCGAGCATCGACGCCTGCATCGGTGCGGGCGATGCGGTGCAGCGGCCGACGATTGACGGCGGCGCGGCTGTGCCGACCGGCCGCCCGGCGAGGAATCCTGCAACCGCGCGACGTTCCGCATCGGTCAGCTCCGAGCCCTGCCGGAACATGTTGCCGACGGTGAGGGCCGTGACGATCGACTCGGGCGCGACGCTGCGCAGCACCTCGCGCGTCGGCGCGCGCGAATCAGGGGCCGGCTTGGAATGACACGAGGCGCAGGCGCGCTCGAACACGGCCGCGCCGTCGGGAGCGCTTTGAGCGAACGCAGTTGCCGCTGTCAGTAGCCCAGCCAAGACGATGAGGAAGTGGCGCATGGGCGAAATCTTACATTGAAGATTGAGTGATCTTTGATTGGTGATTCGTTTTTGATTGTTGATTGGTGATTGTTGATTCATTCGTGATTGATCGCGCGAATTGCCCGATTGCGTTTTCAATCACCAATCAGCAATCACCAATCAACAACGAATCAATAATCAACAATCCCTAAATCATCAATGCTCTAGAATCCGATTGTGGAGTGCCCTCGTTGTGGCGTCGCGATGCACGAGCAGACCCTTGACGGCCGTCACGGGCGCGCGGTGCCGATCGACATCTGCCATGCCTGTCAGTCGTTCTGGTTCGATACACACGAGAGCATCAGCCTGACGCCCGGCGCGACGCTGATGTTGTTTCGCACGATCGGCGAGCACGTCCGGCGTCCGCAGCGCAGCGACGGCGAGCTGGCCAAGTGCCCGCGGTGCAAGGGACGCTTGCGGCGAACGCACGACATGCAGCGCGCGACGAAGTTCGAGTATCTGAGCTGCCCGAACGGGCACGGGCGCCTCATCACCTTCTTCGATTTCCTCCGCGAGAAGGATTTCATCCGGCCGCTGACGCCGCAGCAGATCGACGAGCTGCGCCAGAACGTGCAGTCGGTGAATTGCGCCAACTGCGGCGGGCCGGTCGACCTGTCCACCGGCGCCGCGTGCACCCACTGCGGCTCCCCGCTCTCGATGCTCGACATGAAGCAAGCCGAGCGGCTGGTGACGCAGCTGCAGAAAGCCGACGCGCGCGAGCATCAGCCGATCGATCCGACGCTGCCCGTCGAGCTCGCCCGGGCCCGGCGCGAAACCGAGCTGGCATTTGCCAAGCTGGAAGGCGGCGATCAGTGGTACAAGGACGTCACCAGCTTGGATCTGGTGGGGGCGGGGCTGAAAGCGGTGTTCAGGCTGTTGAAATGATGCGTGTAATGCAAAATGCAAAATGCAAAAAAGGGATTGCAGAATCGGGCAGGGGAACCCGGCAGCCCTGCTCGCGTATTCATTAATGCGCGCCGGCGACTCTGCCGCTTTTGCATTTTGAATTTTGCATTTTGCATTACGCCAAAGGAGCGAAGCGACGATGGGCATCATGGACTTCATCAAGGGCGAGCTGCTCGAGATCATCGAGTGGACCGAGGACTCGCGCGACACGCTCTCGTGGCGGTTTCCCGATGAAGACAAGGCGATCAAGAACGGCGCGCAGCTCATCGTGCGCGAATCGCAGGTGGCGCAGTTCGTCTACCTGGGTGAGTTCGGCGACACGTTCACGCCCGGCAAGCATCGCCTGACGACCGACAACATCCCGGTCCTCACCCGGATCAAGTCCTGGCCGTACGGCTTCAACTCGCCCTTCAAAGCGGACGTCTATTTCGTCGTCACGCGGCTGTTCACCGGCAACAAGTGGGGCACGTCGAACCCGGTGATGCTGCGCGACAACGATTTCGGCATCGTCCGCGTTCGCTCCTTCGGGACCTACGATTTCAAGGTCATCGAGCCGAAGACATTCCTGCGCGAAGTGGCCGGCTCCGATCACAACTTCCGTCTCGACGAGTTCAGCGACACGATGCGCTCGCGCATCGTCAGCGTGTTCACCGATGCGATCGCCACGGCGAAGATCCCGGTGCTCGACGTGGCGGCGCGCTACACCGAGCTGGGCGACGCGCTGCTGCCGCTGATCAACCCCGCGATCTCGTCGAAGTACGGCATCGAGATCACCAGCTTCATCGTCGAGAACGTGTCGGTGCCGCCGGAGGTCGAGGCGGCGATCGACAAGCGATCGAGCATGGCGGCGATCGGCAATCTCAACGAGTTCGTGAAGTACCAGATGGGCAAGGGATTCGAGAGCGGCGGGGGCGGCGGTCCGGCGGGCGCGGCGGCGGAGTTGGCGGTCGGCTTCGGCCTGGCGCAGCAGATGATCAAGGACGGCTTTGCCGGCGGTCACGCGATGCCGAGCGTCGCGCCGGCCTCGCCGGCAGGCATCCCGCCGATTCCGACCGGCGGCGGCGCAGGCCTGCCCGAGCTGCTCAGCCCCGCGGAAGCGGCCCAGGCGCTCGGCGTGACCGAGGCCGACGTGATGGCGGTGCTCGACTCAGGCGATCTCAAGGGCAAAAAGATCGGCACGTCGTGGCGGATCTCGCGCGCGGCGTTGACGACCTACATGACTCAGTGATGGTGCTGGCAGGTAATTCAGAATTCAGAATGCAGAATGCAGACACTGGATGGTTCGGCAGTTTGAGGGTGAACGTCGCTTCGTCTTCAACATGCCTCTTCGTTCGGCGTACTGTCTGAATTCTGCATTTTGCATTCTGCATTGATATGAGCGGCGCCGTTTCAGCGCTCCAGAAAATCGAGTGTCCTGCCTGCGGTGCGCAGGCCGAATGGAATCCGACCAAGCAGAAGCTCGTGTGCCCGTTCTGCGGGACCGAATCACCGTATCAGTTCGATCGCGCGCAGGGGAAGGTCGTCGAGCTCGATCTGGTCAGAATGCTGCGCGAGCTGCCAGACGAGGAACGAGGATGGCAAACGGCGCGGCGCAGCGTGCAGTGTCAGTCGTGCCGCGCGGTGATGGTGTTCGACCCGACTCGTGTCGGGCAGAACTGCGAGTTCTGCGGCTCGCCGGCACTCGTCGCCTACGACGAGATCAAGGCGCCGATTCGCCCACAGGGAGTGTTGCCGTTTCGGATCGATGCCAGCCAGATCCGCGACAGCATTCGCTCGTGGTGGCGCAGCAAGTGGTTCGCGCCCGGCATGCTGGCGCGTGCAGCGCTCGTCGACACGCTGCACAGCGTCTACATCCCGTATTGGACGTTCGACGCCCAGGCGCACTGCCCATGGCAGGCGGAAGCCGGCTATCACTACTACGTTCCCGTGACCGGGCACGATGCGAAGGGCCGGCCGGTGACGCGGATGGAGCAGCGAACGCGCTGGGAGCCAGCGGCCGGCGTCGTCGACCATACGTTCGACGATGAGCCGGTACCGGGGACGCAGGGCTTGGCGCTCGACTTGCTGCGTCAGGTCGAGCCGTTCCCGACGCAGGAAGTCGTCGGATACGACACCGCGTTTCTGTCGGGTCATGTCGTCGAGCACTACCAGGTCGTGCTGCTCGATGCGTCGCAGCGCGCGCAGGAGCAGATGTACGCCAAGCTCCAGCAACTCTGCGCCGCGCAGGTGCCCGGCGATACCCATCGTCATCTGCAGATCGATCCGCAGTACTCGGGCCGCACGTTCAAGCACATCCTCGTCCCGATCTGGCTGCTCACCTACACCTATGGTGCGAAGGTGTACAACGTGGTTGCCAACGGCTACACCGGACGCATCGCGGGCCGATATCCGCTGAGTTTCTGGAAGGTCGCGCTGGCCGTCGCGCTCGCCATCATCGCCGCGCTGATTTTCTTCGCGATCTCGCAACAGCAGTACTGATCCGCGGGGGCCGTCGGTGGTAAGTTTTCAAGCTATGCCGACATCGGGGGATCGACGATGACCGTAATGATGACCGTTGAATACCGCAGCGGCGAGGCGGCGCTGACCGTCGACGCCTTCATCGCGCTGGCGCGTCGCATCTGGGAGCGCGAGTACGACGCGACGAAGACGGCGGCCGCGCTCAAGTCGACGATCAATATCGGCGCCTGGAGCGGGGAGCGCCTGGTCGGATCGGTACGGGTGCTCACCGACGGCTACTTCTTCAACACCGTGCCCGAAGTCATGGTCGACCCCGAGTTCCGGAAGCACGGCATCGGGCGCGAGTTGATGCGGCGGGCGCTCGACGCCAGTCCGGGCGGCGTGCTGTATCTCGGCGCGCAGCCCGGCAACGAGCGCTTCTTCGAGCAGGCCGGCTTCCGGCGCGGCCCCACCGGCTATGTCGGTCGGCGGTCGTAAGCATGATGGGGTCGGGAGTGATTGTTCGATTCTCGTAACATGACTCTCAACCCCGTTACCGTCTCGATTCGCGACGCGACGCCGGCGGATGCGGCGGGGATCGTCGCGATTCTGAATCCGATCATCGAAGCGCGGATCTACACGGCGTTCGATGCCCCCTTCAGCGTCGAGACCGAACGCGAGTACTTGACGCGCTTTCCCTCGCGCGGCGTCTGGAAAGTCGCCATCCGCGGCTCCGACGGCCGAATGGTCGGCTTCCAGGTGATGGAGCCGTTCGCCCCGTTCTCTCGCGCGTTCGATCATGTGGGCACCCTCGGCACGTATGTCGATCTCGACTGCCGAAGGCAGGGAGTTGCCAGTCGTCTGTTCGGCGTGACACTGCAGGCGGCTGTCGCCAAGGGCTATCAGAAAGCGTTCACCTACGTCCGCGCCGACAATCCGGCCGCACTCGAAACCTACCTGCAGCACGGCTTTCGCATCGTCGGAACCGCGCGACAACACGCGCAAATCGACGGCCGCTACATCGACGAGATCTTCATCGAGAAGCAGTTAGGGGCGTAGGCATGCCGCAGGGGGCCCCACCAGGCGTCGTGACGACGCTCGAGCGGTTGCGCGAGACGATCGAGCTGCTCGAAGCGATCGCGGCCGACCGCAGTGTGCTCGCGGGGGTGCCGGACGAAGAACGGAAGCGGCTGCTGCAGGCCGTAGCGCTCGTCTACAGCCCGGATCGGGTCGAGCGTCGCCGCAGGTCGAAGATCGCCGCGCGGCAGCGCAAGGCCGCCCGCGTGCGCAGTGATCAGGAGGCGCTCCACGAGACCGGCATCCGTACGCTGCGACGCAAGCCGGTGTTCCATACGCCCAACGTGTTCCCGACCGTTGCCGTCGCCGACGGGTTCACACCGAACGACCTCGACGACCCTGGTAGCCGGAACCTGGAACCCGGAACCCCGGAACTTGGAACTTCGGAACGTGGAACTCCGGAACGTGGAACTCCGGAACCCGGAACTCGAGAGCTCCAGCATTGCTACGTCTGCAAGCAGAAGTACACTGCGATTCACCACTTCTACGATCAGCTGTGTCCGCCGTGCGCGGAGTTGAACTTCACGAAGCGGACCGCGCTCGCCGACCTGCGCGGCCGCGTGGCCCTGCTCACCGGCGGGCGCGTCAAGATCGGCTACCAGGCGGGTCTGAAGCTGCTGCGCTGCGGCGTGCATCTCATCGTCACGACGCGATTCCCCCGCGATGCGGCTTCTCGCTATGCCGGCGAGCCGGACTTCGCGGACTGGCGCGACCGGCTCGAGATTTTCGGGCTCGATCTCCGGCACACTCCGAGCGTCGAAGCCTTGTGTCACCAGCTCCTCAGCACTCGCAGCCGTCTCGACTTCATCGTGAACAACGCGTGTCAGACGGTGCGGCGGCCGCCGGAGTTCTACCGTCACATGATGGATGCGGAACGAGCGTCCGCCTCCGCCGTTGGCGACGGCGAGACTCGCGGCATCGTGCGAAACGGGATGCCGCTCGGCCTGGCGCACTCAGCTGAGCTCTCACAGATCGCGTTGATCCCCGAAGACCTCGATGTCGGAGCCGAGTTGTTTCCGCAAGGCCGGCTCGATCAGGACCTTCAGCAGGTCGACCTGCGCGGACGGAATTCGTGGCGGCTGTTGCTCGCCGAAGTGTCAACCGTGGAGCTGCTCGAAGTGCAGCTGGTGAATGCGATCGCGCCGTTCGTGCTGAACGCCAGACTGAAGCCGTTGATGTTGCGGACCCCCGAACGCGACAAGCACATCGTCAACGTCTCGGCGGTGGAAGGGCAGTTCTACCGCAACTTCAAGACGACGCGGCATCCGCACACCAACATGGCGAAAGCGGCGCTGAACATGATGACGCGCACCGCTGCCGCCGACTATCACGGCGATGGCATCCATATGAACAGCGTCGACACCGGTTGGGTAACTGACGAAGATCCCGTCCAGATCGCTGTCCGGAAGACACATGAGCAGCGCTTCCATCCGCCGCTCGACATCGCTGACGGCGCCGCGCGGATCGTCGACCCGATCATCAGTGGATTCAACACGGGCACGCACCTGTGGGGGCAGTTCTTGAAAGACTACCGGCCAGTGGATTGGTAAGGCCTTGCTAGAATATCGAGTTGCACATGGAAACCATCAACTTCACCCGGGGTGTCCCCGCAAACGAATCGTTCCCGACTGCGGAGCTGATCGACGCAGCCGCCGCCGTCTTCAAGACACACGGCGCGCAGATGCTGCAGTACGGCCCGTCGCGCGGCTTCGAGCCGCTTCGCCAGTGGCTCGCCGAGTGGCAGGGCGTGCCGGTCGATCGCGTGCTCACGAGCAACGGATCGCTGCAGATCATCGAGTTCCTGTGTCTGCACCTGGTGCGGCCCGGCGACGTCGTCTTCACGGAGTCGCCGAGCTACGACCGCACGATCGGCCTGCTGCGCCGCCACGGCGCCCGCGTCGTCGGCATTCCGACCGAACCGGACGGTCCCAATATCGAGGCGCTCGAGCGCGCGCTCGAGAAGGTCGTGCCGAAGTTCTTTTACGTGATTCCGGATTTCCAGAACCCGGCCGGTTCCACGTGCTCGGGCACGAAGCGCCGCCAGATCGTCGAGCTCGCGAACCGCTTCGACGTGCTGCTCGTCGAAGACGCGCCGTATCGCCTGCTGCGGTATCGCGGCCGTGAGAAGCCGACGCTCTACGAGCTGGCGCCCGATCGGACACTTCATATGAGCTCGTTCACCAAGCTGATTGCTCCAGGCGTGCGCACGGGCTTCATGATTGGCGAGCCGGGGATGATCGGCAAGCTCGCCAAGATCGCCGAGGATACGTACATCTCGCCGGGGTACGTCGCGCAGGCGATCACCTTCGAGTGGTGCC
Organism: Vicinamibacterales bacterium; assembly: GCA_035649395.1. GTDB lineage: Bacteria > Acidobacteriota > Vicinamibacteria > Vicinamibacterales > UBA2999 > Gp6-AA40. Next base: position 12,601 of record DASRJR010000279.1, on the reverse strand, counting down.
GTCGCGGATTGCTGCCGCCTCAGATCGAGCGGCTGAAGGCGTTGTATGCACCGCGTCTCGATGCCTGTCTCGCCGGTATCGACAAGTACATGCCCGAGGCGCAGGCGACGCGTCCCGACGGCGGATTCTTCATCTCGCTGACGCTGCCCGACGGCGTCAGTACGACCGCTGTCCGCACGCACGCGGCGACGAAAGCGCTCAACCTGGCCGACGGACTCGCGTTCTTTCCAGAGGGTGGCGGAGAACGTTTCTTGCGCCTGCCGTTCTGCGCGCTGTCACCAGCGGAGATCGACGACGGCGTGCGGCGGCTCGCCGAGTCGGTCCAGGCCTCACGCGCGACGGCAGCCGTGCGCTGAGACAAAAGGCGGGTCGGTGAGCCGCATCATCCTCGACACCGCCCGACTGACGCTCCGCGAGATGACACCCGACGACATCGAGTTCATCGCGGAGATGATGGCGCATCCCGAGGTCAACTTCTTCTACGAGCGCCGCTTCAGCCGGGAGGAGTCGGAGATCTGGCTGAAGCGGCAGATCGAACGGTACGAGCGCGACGGCACCGGCCTGTGGCTCGTCCTCGAGCGCGCGACGGGCCAGCCGGTTGGTCAGGTCGGCCTCGCGATACAGACTGTGCAGGGAGAGCGGCTGCCTGAAGTGGGCTGGCTGCTGCATCGAACGTATTGGGGCCGCGGCTACGCCACCGAGGCCGGAGCGGCGGTCCGTGATTCGGCACTCAACGTGTGGGGTCACCCTCGCATCATCTCGCTCATTCGACCGGTGAACCTCGCGTCGCAGCGCGTCGCGCAACGTCTCGGCATGGTCGAGCGCCGTCGCGTGCAGTTTCACGGGTTCGAGCACTGCGTGTTCGAGATCGCGAAGACCATCGAGTCCGCCGCGCCGTGAGCGATCGTCTCAGCCCGATCGGGGTCTTCGATTCTGGCGTCGGCGGCCTCTCCGTGCTGCGTGAGATTCGACGCGAGCTTCCGGCCGAGGACCTGCTCTACGTCGCCGACTCCGCCCACGCCCCGTATGGTGACCGCGATGCCGCCTTCATCCGCGAACGCGCGCTGGCGATCGTCGAGCGTCTGAACGAGGTACCTGTCAAGGCGGTCGTGGTGGCCTGCAACACGGCGACGGGCCTCGCCGTCGACGCGCTGCGTGCTCGATACAGCCTGCCGATTGTCGCGATCGAGCCCGCCGTCAAGCCTGCGGCGCTGCAGACACGTTCTGGTGTGATCGGCGTGCTCGCGACTACGCAAACGCTCGCCAGCGCGCGCTTCTCGAAGCTCGTCGACACGCATGCCGCCAGCGTGACAGTCGTCGTGCAAGCCAGTCCCGGGCTCGTCGAACGGGTCGAAGCGGGCGATCTCTCAGGACCCGAGACGCGCGCCCTCGTCTCGCGTTACGTCGATCCGCTGGTGCAGCAGGGCGCCGATGCCATCGTGCTCGGCTGCACGCACTATCCGTTCCTTCGCGACGCGATCGAAGAGGCCGCAGGTCCGGCCGTGCAGATCATCGATCCTGCGGTCGCCGTCGCGCGCGAAGTTCGCCGCCGCCTCGCCGCGGTGGATCTTCTCTCGACGAGCGCCAGCGCCGGAACCGAGCGACTGTGGACGACCGGTCCCCCAGAGCGGACCAGGCCTGTGGCGGCCTCCCTGTGGGGAACAGACATCGAGGTCGTCTCGATGCCGGGAGAAATCCTCACCGAAGGGGATTCTTTCGCGTGAACTGACGACCGCACCGCGTTTCCCGCACGAATCAGGCGGGTCGTCAGCGGCGCGCGCCTTGCCTCACCTCTCGTAGCGTCCGGCTTTAGCCGGACCCACGCGAGTCCGCCTCAAGGCGGACACTACACCGGAAGGGCGGGGTGACCACATGGTCCCGCAGGAATTTCTCGTCGTCTACCTCATTGCCAACGTCGTCGGATTGGTCCTGCTCGAACTGGGATACTTCCTGCCCCGCGTCGCGAGATGGGCGTGGGTCGGGATCTTCGTCTGGGCGGCGACGGTGAACACCATCACCGCGGCAACCGAGCCGTGGGTATATCTGGCGTACGGAGGGCTCACGCCATCGACCTGGTATCAGGCATTCATTTTCGGCTGGTTCAGTCGTCACATCGCCGAGTTCGTGCTGACGATCGCCGTCGGACAGCTGGTCATCGCCATCCTGCTCGCACGTGACGGCCGGGCGCGGCGAATCGGTGTGATCGGCGCGACGATCTTTCTCCTCGCGATCGCGCCGCTCGGCGTCGGCTCGGGCTTTCCGTTTTCCCTGTCAGCGATTGCGTCGTTGCTGATCATGGAGCGCCGCCTTCGCCCGCTGCGTCAGGGCTCGCCCGCCAGCCAGTTCGTTCCCGCCCCCGACTCGTCGGATGCGCACGAGATCGTGATTCACGCGCCCGCAGCGGCCGTCTTCGAGTGCGCGTCGAACGTCGACCTCGGTTCGCTCCCGCTCGTGCGTGCGATCTTCTGGCTGCGCTCGAAGATCATCCGCGACCGTCCGGTCGACCGCGTGCCGCAGGGGATCGTCGCCGAAATGAGAAGTCTGGGCTGGGGCGTGTTGCGGCACGAGCCCGGGCGTCTGCTGGTGTTCGGAGCGGCGACGCGCCCGTGGCAGAAAAACGCCACGTTCGCTGCCATCGCCCCCGAGGCGTTCCGTACGTTCGCCGAGCCGAACCTGGTGAAGATCGTCTGGACGCTGGAGGTCGAACCGCTTGGCCCGATGCTGACGCGACTCCGGACGGAAACGCGCGCGGAAGCGACCGACGCGCACGCGCGTCGCATCTTCACGCTCTACTGGGTCGTGTTCTGCGTCGGCATCCACTTCATCCGCTGGAACATGCTGCGCGCGATCCGGCGGGAGGCGGAGAGGGGGGCAACGGAGAGTACCGGGGGGAACGGAGTATTCCACACGGAGGAACGGTGGCAACGGTGATCGGATTAACACGGGGGAAACGGTGCAAACGGGGGTAACGGGATCGCCACGCCGGAGACGGGTGCCGCCGCAGAATTAGAGGGCACTGCCGTTGCCACCGTTCCTCCGTGTGGAGAATTCCGTTTCCTCCGTACTCCTCCGTTACCTCCACACAGGCAACAGCAAGACGACAATCACGAACGCGAGCGCGAACGCAATCGCCTCGACATGCACCGTCCGCGACTGTGCCCGCACATGCTGCAACTCGATTGCATCGACGATGCGCTCGTCGCCGTGATCGAGGTTGCGCAGGCCGCGCGCGGCCAGCGCGACGCAGGTCTGCTCCTTGACCTGAAACAATCCGATTCCCGCGATCCACGCGGGGGCGACGACGAGCAGGCGCCACACGCGTGGCGCGCCGAACAGCACCAGCATGACGGCGAGCGTGACCGCGATCCCGAGCATCACGACGCCGACGACCAGGCGACGCTGCCGTTCCCGCGGCCCGATGTTCGGAATACAGGCTGTGGACACCGATGCCCTTCCGTCGTGAGAGTGAGCGGCGACGCTGAGTTTACTCGGGTCTCGGCATGATGCGAGCGCCGTCGGTGAGGGTATCGGGCGGGTGCAGGACGACCGTCTGTCCCTCCGACAGTCCGCTCGTAACCTGAGCCTCTGTGGCGTTGCGCTGACCGAGCATGACGGTCTTCAGCCGGGCGCGATCGTCCTCGACCGTGAACGCCGCCCAGGCCTCGCCGCGCCGGAACAGCGCGCCGACCGGCGTCTTGACGACGTTGTCTTCTCGCCAGATGACCACACGGACTTCGACGCGATAGGCATCGCCCAGCTTGCGTCCCGCGCCGGCGGGGTCGTCGAAGTTGATGATGACGTTGACGCGCTGCTCCTCGACGCCGAGGGCGGAGACCTTCATGAAGCCGGCCGGCTCGACCCGTCGGACCTTGCCCTTGAGCGGCTCCGTTCCGCCCCATTGGTCGATCAGCACTTCGGCCATCGGCGGAATGCGCACCGCGTCGGTCGAAAGCAGATCCGCGACGATCTCGATTTGCGACGGGTCGCCGATCTCGACGATCGGCTCGCCCACCGGCACGACGGTCTCGCTTTCGTGGAACCGCTTCAGGATTACGCCGCTGACCGGCGCCACGACTTCGACCGGGCGGCCGGCGGCTGTCGGTGCCTGCAGCCGCGCCCGCGCCAGTTGCAGCTCGTACTCGGCTCGCGACACGGTGAATTCGGACGCCCGGGCGGCCTCGCGCGCACTCATCAGCGCCGTTTCCGAGGCATCGAGGCTGTCGCTCGCGATGGCGCCGGCCTTCATCAGCTCCTGCTGGCGTCGATAGGTGGTCTGCGCGCGGTCCAGCTCGGTGTTCGCCCGGGCGCGCTCGGCCTGCGCCTGTCCAACCGCCGCGCGCGCCGCTTCGACGGATGCGGTGAGCTCGCCGCGCGTGCGCGGATCGAGCAGCGGCGCGTCGGCCGTGGTCAGCCGCGCCACGATGGTCTTGCCGCCGACGACCGGATCGCCCGGCTCGAGCTCGACGCGCTGCAGGCGTCCACCCACCGGGGCAGACACTGAGAAGCGGTCGCGGATTCTGGTCACGCCGTCTTCGTCGGTCGTCACCTGCATCGGCCCGCGGACGACCTTCGTCACGCCGACTTCCATGGACGAAGGCCACATCGCGGCCGCGATGATGCCCACTACGACGACCACGCCTGCGATCAGGCGCTTGTTCTTCAGAAATCGCATCACGCCGCTACTCGCGAATCTTCAGCACGGCGACCAGGTCGAGCTGATCGAGCTTGCGCCGTACGCTGAGCCCCGAGACCAGGGCCGCGGCGATGATGCCGAGGAACGACATCGCCACGGCCTGTCGGGTCACGAAGATGGGGAACCGATAGACCTCGCTGTCGATGGTGTGGACCATCGCCGCCGCCAGGCCCCACCCGAACATCGCGCCGATCGGGAGCGATATCAGGGTAAGCAAGGCAAGCTCACCCATAAGAATGAGCGAGATTTCCGCCCGCGTAAAGCCCAGCACGCGCAAGCTGGCGAGCTCGCGGCTGCGCTCCGACAATGAGACCCGCGCGGCGTTGTAGACGACCCCGAAGGCGATGACCCCGGCGAACAGCAGGTTGATGAAGATCGACAGGCTCATGTTTCCCGCCATCACTTCGCGGAAGCTCTGAAGGACCGCGCGCTTGAACGCGGCTCCGGCGACCGCAGGAGTCGATTTCAGCGTCGACGCCAGCTCCGCTTCGTGTGCGGAATCGACCAACATGAGCGCTCCATTGGCGACGTCGCCCTCGCGCATCATCGCGTGCAGCGCCGTCATGTCCATGTAGGCTGACAGTCCCATGATGTCGTCGACGATGCCGGTGACCTCGATGCGCTCCATAGGCCGGTGCCCTTCCAGCACGTCGAGCGTGATGACGTCGCCGGGCGCGACCTCCAGGACCTGGGCGAGCGTCAGCGACAGGACGACACCCGCCGGGGGCATCCGGATGGCTCGCCCTTCGCGGTCGACGATCCGCCGGAACCGCTGTCCTGGCGAGACCCCGCTGACCGCCGTGTAGCGATCGTGATACCCGGAGCGGATGCGCGTGGCCACCGAGCGTTGCGGCTCGACAGCCATCACGCCAGGCAGACGGGCAAGCGCGAACTGCGCGTCGCGGCTATGCGGCTCGACGTAGCTGACCGTCACGTCCTGCCGTTCGGCCTCCCAGAACTGCGTGACGATCAGCCGGTCGATCGCGCCGTTGAAGACGAAGCCGATCATCAGGATGGAGACGGCGAACGCGATTCCGAAGACCGACGCGGCGGCGCGAAACGGATGGCGCGCGATGTTGCGAATCACCATGCGGCCTGCGGTCCCGAGGTGCCGCGCGATGATCGGTGTTTCGAAGATCGAGCGGCGATAGCGCGCCGGCGCCTCCGGCCGCATCGCTTCGGCCGGCGGTACCGCCACCGCGCGGCGCACGGCCGAGAACGCGCCGCCGCCAGACGCGATCAAGGTCAGCACGGTCGACTGCAGCACGACTCCCGGTGGCACGCTGAAGAGCAGCGACGGGAAGCGGAAGAACGCGTTGTACATGTCGATGATCGCGCTGCCGAGCCATCCCCCGCCAATCACACCGATCGCGACCCCGCCAAGGCCGATGACGAGCGCCCACTTGAAATAGTGCCAGCCGATCGCGCGGTTGGTGTAGCCGAGCGCCTTGAGCGCGGCAATCTGCGGCCGCTGCAGTGCCAGCGCGCGCGTCAACGCGACGTTGAGGATGAACGCCGCCACCATCAGGAAGATGACCGGCAGCAGCACGCCGAACGTCTGCATCTGATTGAGCTCGTTCTGCACCGTCCAGTTCGACAGCTGCAGCGAACGGGGAATCGCCCCCAGACCGCCGTACGGCTCGAGGATGCGGTCGACGCGGTCGATCACCGCATCGGGTTCGACGCCGGGCGCGAGCCCGATCGCGACGTCGTTGAACCCGCCCTCCATGTCGAACGCCGCCGCCAGCGCCTCCTCGTCCATCCAGAAGATGGCGTAGCGCTTGTCGTCGGGCACCATCTCGCCGGGACGAATCGTGTAGACGTACTCGGGCGACAGCGCGACACCGACGATCGTCAGCTGCCGCAGGCGGCCGTTGATCACGGCGGGCACGTGGTCGCCCGGGTTGAGTTTGTTGGCGATGGCGAAGCCTTCGCTGGCGATCACTTCGTCGGGCCGGCCTCGCTCGATCCATCGGCCGCGTCGCAGGAACAGATCGTTGACCGCGGGGCGGCGGTTGACCGGAATCGACACCAGCCGCGCGCTCGCCGGCTCGTCGAACGCCTCGAGATCGAGCGTGACGGTGGAGACGACGCGCGTCTCGACGACCGAGACGTCCGGAATCGCGGCGAGCTCGTTGGCGACGCGCTGCGGGGCGCGTTTCACCGAGGCGAACACATCGGCGAATCGCTGCGTTTGGTAGTACGCCTGCTGGGTGCGCTGCAGCGACGTGAACGTCGCCATGTACATCACGTACACCGCGACGCCGGCGGCGACGACCATGCCGATCGCAAATGCCTGCCCCTTCATCGCGAGCAGGTCGCGGAACAGCTTGCGGTTGAGCGAAGAAATCGTCATGTCACCAGTTGAGATCGCGCGGCGCCATCTTCTCGGTTCGGTCCTCAACCGATACGACGCGCCCGTCGGCCAGCCGGATCACTCGATCGGCCATCGACGCAATCGCCGCGTTGTGCGTGATCACGACCGTGGTCGTCCCCATCTCGGCGTTCACGCGCTGCAGCGCCTCGAGCACGACGACGCCGGTCGAGATGTCGAGCGCACCCGTCGGCTCGTCGCAGAGTAAAACGGCCGGCCGCTTGGCAATCGCACGCGCGATCGCCACACGCTGCTGTTCGCCGCCCGAGAGCTGCGCCGGGAAGTGATCCTGGCGCTCGCCCAGATTCACTAGTCCCAGCGCGTCCGACGGGTTCATCGGCGCGTCCGAGATCTCGGTGACGAGCGCGACGTTCTCGACCGCGGTCAGGCTCGGGATCAGATTGTAGAACTGGAACACGAACCCGACGTACTGACGCCGATAGGCGGTGAGCGCGGCCTCATCGGCGTGTGTCAACGACGTGTCGCGATAGAACACCTCGCCGCTCGTCGGCACGTCGAGCCCGCCGATGATATTGAGCAATGTCGATTTGCCCGAGCCGGATGGTCCGAGCAACACCACGAATTGCCCCTCGTCCAGGCGGAGGTTGACCTGCCGCAGTGCGTGCACTTCGACCTCGCCCATGTGGTAGACCTTGGCCAGGTCGCGAATGTGGAAGAGGACAGGAGCCATGGCGTAGGAATCAGGAATCAGGAATCGGGATGCAGCCCTGGGCGAGGCCCGAGGAATCAGCTCCGATGTATCAGCGTCAGCTCGATGCGCAGTCGCAGTGATTCGAATGATCTGGCGACAACGACGTTTGCCTATTACGGATATTACGCCGTTTGTCGCTATGCTTGCCCTGGAACCTGGCCCAGCCCTGCATCCTGATTCCCGATTCCTGATTCCTGCGATGATCTGCGTCAGTTGACTACCCCCGTCATCCACGTCTCCGGCATTCGAAAGACATACGGTCGGACCGTCGCCGTCGACGAGGTGTCGTTCGATGTGCTCGCGGGCGAGATTTTCGGGCTGATTGGACCGAACGGCGCTGGCAAAACGACCACGATGGAGTGCGTCGAAGGGCTGCGGAAACCCGACCGCGGCACCATTCGCGTCCTCTCACTCGATCCGATGCGCGATGCACGGGCGCTGCAGAATCGGATGGGCGTGCAGTTGCAGCAGGCGCAGCTGCAGAAGCGCATCAAAGTGTGGGAAGCCGTCGACCTCTGGGCCACGCTCTACCCGCGTGCGGTGGATGGCACGATGCTGCTCGAGCGGCTCGGGCTGGCCGACAAGCGCAACGCGTGGTTCATGACGCTCTCGGGCGGGCAGAAGCAGCGCCTCTTCATCGCCCTGGCACTGATTCACGATCCCGAGGTCGTCCTGCTCGACGAGCTGACCACCGGGCTCGATCCGCAAGCTCGCCGCGCCATCTGGGAGATGGTCCGCGGCATCCGTGAACGCGGTAAGACCGTGCTGTTGACCACGCACCTGATGGAGGAGGCCGAACGCCTCTGCGATCGCGTCGCGATCATCGAACGCGGTCGCGTCATTGATATCGGGACACCGGGGGGACTGGTCAAGCGGCATTGCCCGGAGCAGACGGTGTTGCTCTCCACCGACGACCCCGCTGCGGCCGCTCACTTCGCGTCGATCCCGGGCCTCGAGTCGGTGCAGCAGCAGGGCAGCAGATGGACGCTCCGTGGACCCAGCGACGATCTGGTCACGGACATCATCGACTGTATTTCCGAGCACCGGATGCGCGTGACCGAGTTCCGGACGGAGCTCGCCAACCTCGAGGATGTGTTCTTGAAGCTGACGGGGCATTCGATCCGTGACTAAGCCACAGAGGACACGGAGAGTGTGGCCACGGAGAACACCAAGATCACTAAGTCTTCGAGTGTGGTGTCTCCTGTGCCCTACGCTCAAAGCTCGTGGCCTTTCGTGGCCAACACTCAGTGTTCTTGGTGTGCTCCGTGGCCAACACTCGGTGATCTTCGTGTGCTCCGTGGCCAAACCTCGGTGTCCTTAGTGTTCTTAGTGGCCCAGAGCTCCGTGACCTCAGCGGCTGACCAAAAACGACAATGTTAATCCTCCGTTCCCTTCTAAAACTCACGTGGCTCGAGATCAAGATCTTCGCGCGCGAGCCACTCGGGCTGATTGGCAGCGTCCTCATTCCCCTCATCGTGTTCGTCGCGCTGGCGAGGTTGATCGGCCCGGGCGTCATCAGCGGCCCGCCGAGGCCAAACTGGCCAGGCGGCGGATTTCTACCAGTGCTGACGACGATCGTCATCGCCTTGGGCGCGGTGGGATCGCTCATTACCATCGTGTCCATCTACCGCGAGGGCGGAATCCTGAAGCGCCTGCGCGCGACGCCGTTGCGCCCCACGGTGATTCTCTCGACGCACGTCATCGTCAAGCTGCTGCTCACAGCCGTGACGATGGTCCTGATGTATCTCGCCGGCCGCCGTTACGTTCCAGCTGGTGTGCAGGTACCCTACGTGTCGTTCTCGATCGCGGCCCTGTTTGCCACCTGGTCGATCCTGTCGATCGGGTTCGTCATCGCGAGTCTGGTGCCGACGGCGCGCTTCGCGCAGCCGCTGGCGACGCTCGTGCTGTATCCGATGCTCGTCCTGTCTGGTCTGTTCTTTCCGATCTCGATGCTGCCGCCGGTGCTGCAAGTGGTGTCGAAGGTGCTTCCGTTGACGTATGCCGTGTCGCTCTTGTCGGGCATCTGGCGTGGAGACGGCTGGTGGATGCACGGCCTGGACGTGGTTGCGCTCGTCGTGACGTTCCTCGTGTGCACGGCGCTCTCGGCTCGAGTGTTTCGGTGGGAATGAGCCCGCGTGCCAGCACCTGACTAATCTGTTATTGCCTGGCGAATCTCGTGGTTGACGCGGCGGCGCCGTCGCCTTCAACTGCCCGCGACTTCACATCGCTGCAGCCGTCGGCGAAGCACAAACCTTGCACAGCCTTGCGTCGCGCCATGGCTCTGTACCTCGATGCCTCGCTCCGTCGCACGGCCCTCCCGGCCACGGCGACGCCCCGAACCTACATCCGCAGCGAAGAGTTCGACAAGACGCTGCTCGTCGCGCCGCTGTTCGCCGGCCTCGCGGCCGCGGCGCTGGTGACGGCGAATCAACGCCTCTACCCGATTCTGCTGATTGCGGACTTGTGGCTGCTCGGCTATCACCACGTGATCGCCACTTACACGCGACTGGCGTTCGACCCACAGAGCCTGCGACGGAACCGGTTTCTCGCAATCGATCTGCTGGTGCTGGTCACCGGCGTGACCTTGGCGGTCGCACTTACGGCCGGCGCCTGGGTGATCGCCTCCGCGTTCCTGTACTTGCAGTGGTTCCACTACATGCGGCAGGGCTACGGCATCGGCCGCATGTACTTCCGCGCCACGCCGCAGGGACAGGTCGCGGGCTCGCGCGACTGGGCCGCCGACCTCGTCGTCTACCTGGTGCCGATCTACGGCATCGCGGCGCGATCGTCGACGATGGGCGATCAGTTCCTCGGCATGCCGGTCCGCACGATCGTGCTGCCGAGCGTCGTGGTCACGCTGCTTGGCGTGCTGGCGGCGGCTGCCGTCGCGTTCTGGTTCGCTCGCACGGTTCGGGCCGCGTTCACCGACACGCTCGACTTCGCCTACTCGGGCTTCATCCTGTCGCACATCGTCGTCTTCCTGATGGCCTACATTGTCATCGACGATGTGAACGCCGGCTGGCTGTGCATCAACGTCTGGCACAACTTCCAGTACGTGCTCGTGGTCTGGATGGCGAACGCGAAGCGGTACGCGGGCGGTATCGATCAGACCGCGCGTCTGCTGTCGAAGATCTCCCAGCCCGGCCGCGTCATCGCCTACTTCGCGACCTGTATCGGCATCACGACCGTCGTTTACGTGCTGCTGAATCAGTTCACCGTGCTCGCGCTCGGTGGCGGTTTGGCCGTGACGCTCGGCGTCTATATGGGCATCAACTTCCACCACTACGTCGTCGACGCCCTGATCTGGAAGCGTAAACGCGCCGCGACCGCGTAGCGTTTTCTAGGTCCAATCGAAGCTTCGCTCGACGGCTTTCTTCCAGCCGCGATACGCGGTGTCGCGCTGGTCCTCGCTCCAGCGTGGTTCCCACTCCCGATCGACCTTCCACTGCGATCGAAGGGAATCGGCATCCTTCCAGAAGCCGACGGCAAGCCCGGCGGCGTAGGCCGCGCCCAGCGCCGTCGTTTCGCTGACGACCGGCCGCACGACGCGGACACCGAGGATGTCGGCCTGCAACTGCATCAGCAGATCGTTTGCGGTGGCGCCGCCGTCTACCTTCAGCGCGGTGAGGTGGACGCCCGAGTCCTTCACCATCGCGTCGAGCACGTCGCGCGTCTGAAAGCAGATGGCTTCGAGCGTCGCCCGCGCGAGATGCGCTTTCGTGTGGAAGCGCGACAGGCCCGCGATCACCCCGCGGGCGTCGCTCCGCCAATAGGGTGCGAACAGGCCCGAGAAAGCCGGGACGAAGTACAGACCGCCCGAGTCGGGTACTGTTGCGGCAATCGTCTCGACCTCCGGCGCCGACGTGATGATTTGCAGTTGATCGCGCAGCCACTGCACCGCCGAACCCGTAACCGCCACCGATCCCTCCAGCGCGTAGATCGCCTCTGCTGAACCCAGGCGATACCCGAGCGTAGTCAGGAGCCCCGCGGTTGACGGAACGATATTCGTGCCGGTGTTGAGCAGCATGAAGTTGCCCGTCCCGTAGGTGTTCTTCGCTTCGCCTGGAGCAAAGCACACCTGGCCGACGAGCGCGGCGTGCTGATCGCCCAGGCAGCCGGTGATGGGGACTTCGGCTCCTACAGAGCCGTTCGCGCGCGTCGCGCCAAAATCGGTGGCGCTGGCCGAGGCATGAATGCGCGGCAGCATCGCGCGCGGGATCTCGAACAGGGCCAGCAAGATGTCGTCCCAATCCAGCGTGCGCAGGTTCATCAACTGCGTCCGGCCGGCGTTGGTCACGTCGGTGACATGAAGGCCGCCGTCGGCGCCGCCGGTCAGGTTCCAAATCACCCAGGTATCGATCGTGCCGAACAGCGCGTCGCCACGTTCGGCGGCCTGACGCACGCCATCGACGTGATCGAGGATCCACCGCAGCTTCGTCGAAGAGAAGTACGTCGCAGGCGGAAGACCCGTGCGATCGCACAGCACCTGACGATGCGGGCCGAGCGCCAGCACGTCGCGATCGGTGCGCGTGTCCTGCCAGACGATCGCGTTGTGCCAGGGGCGTCCGGTTCGACGGTCCCAGACGACGGTCGTCTCACGCTGGTTGGTGATGCCGACGGCGGCGAGGTCGCGTCCGCTCACACCCGCCGTCCGCAGCGCGCCGACGATGACCTCGTCGACTCGCGCGGCGATCTCGATGGCGTCGTGTTCGACCCATCCGGGTCGCGGCAGGATCTGCTCGTGTTCCAACTGCCGGCGCGCCACCTCGCGGCCGTTGGCATCGAACACCATGAAGCGCGTACTAGTGGTGCCTTGATCGAT
>DASRJR010000278.1:0-10512 GCA_035649395.1 Vicinamibacterales bacterium | reverse complement strand
TTCAGCTTGTTCCGGCGCAGCAGCAGCATCTCGACGCATCCGACGACGCAGGGCGTGTCGCTGCGCGGCATCGGGCCGAGCGGCGTCAGCCGGACGCTCGTGATGGTCGACGGGGTACCGTTCAACGACCCGTTCGGCGGCTGGGTCTACTGGACGCGAGTGCCGCTCGAGAGCGTCGATCGCATCGAGCTGATCGACGGCTCCAGTTCCAGCCTGTACGGAAACTACGGCATGGGCGGCGTGATCAACATCATCTCGGATCGGCCGGCGCGGCGATCGATCGACTTCAAAACGCAGTACGGCAACCATGGCAGCCCGAAGGCTGACTTCTTCGTCAGCGACGTGTGGGGCAAGTTCGGCGCCGCCGTCGAGGGCAGCTACTTCGACACCGACGGGTTCCCCATCGTCGTGGCGAACGAACGCGGCATCATCGACAACAACGCGACGGTCACCTACAAGAACACGAACCTCAAGCTGGACTACCGCGCGAGCGATCGCCTCAGCGCGTTCGTCCGATTCGGGTACTTCAAGGAGGACCGCGTGAACGCCAAGGTCGGCGAGTTCAACGACACCGACTGGACGTCGGGCGGCGGCGGCGTGCGCGTGCAGCTGCCGGACACGAGCGATCTGCAGGCCACCGTGTTCGCCGACTCGAACACGTTCCACAGTACCTTCCTCGCGGTGAACCCCGCCCCGTACAACAACACGGCCCTGTATCCGCCGCGGAGCATCGTGCGCCTCGCAACCGATCAAAACGTGCCGACCGATTCGTTCGGCACGATGGTGCAGTGGTCGAGGGCGTTCGGACACCTGCACTCCGTCAGTGCGGGCCTCGACTGGAAGCGCGTGAAAGGGGACAGTCTCGAGGATGCGTACGTGAACGGCGCGATTGTGACTGTTGGCCCGACGGCGCCTGCCGTGCTCAATCTGCGACGCGTGTCGGGCGGCATTCAGCACAGTTCAGGGGTGTTCCTGCAGGACGTCATCACGGTCAACAAGATGGTGCTGACGCTCAGCGTGCGCGCCGACAACTGGAAGAACTTCAACGGCCACATCAACGAGACGTCGGCGGCAACCGGCTTGCCGTCGGCCGGCAACCGCGGCGACCTCGAGGACAAGAGCGATACCGTCGCCAGCCCTCGCGTGGCCGCGCTCTATCGGATCTCGGACAAAGTCTCGGTCTGGGGCGATGTGGGATATGGATTCCGCGCGCCGACGCTCAACGAGCTCTACCGCCAGTTCAGCGTCGGCGTCCTGACCACGCTGGCGAACGAGAATCTCGGCCCGGAACGTCTCTTCGGCGGCGAAGCGGGTGTGCGTCTCGAAGCGACGCGCAACGTGTCGGTCCGCTCGACGTGGTACGACAACCGCATCAAGAATCCGGTGGCCAACGTCACGATCGCGACCAATCGCGCTCAGCGCCAGAACCTGGGCCGCACGCGCGTTCACGGATGGCAGAACGACGCGGAAGCGCGGTTCGGTCAGTACGTCCGAGTCTCGGGCGGCTATCTGTTCAACATCGCCAAGGTCACGGAGTACAACCCCGTCCCGATCGCCGGCGTGACGGTCGTCGATCTCACGGGCAAGTATCTGCAGCAGGTGCCAAAGCACCGCGGCTCGTTCTCGATCGCATACATGAACCCGCGATACATCAACGCGTCGCTGAGCAGCACGTTCTTCGGTCGTCAGTTCGACGACGACCAGAACGCACGCATCAAGCCGGGTGAGACCGATCCAGGTCTCCCGGCGTACGGGATGGTCGATATCAGCGCCTCGCGCGCGATCGTGCGCAACCTGGACGTGTTCTTCGGCGTACAGAATCTGTTCGACCGTGAGTACTACGTGATGCTGCTGCCGACGACGACCGGATCGCCTCGGCTCGTCCACGGGGGAATCCGCGTCAGGTGGTCGGGACGCTAGAGTGGCTTTCGGCCATGGACAAGGGACGGACGACGCACCAAGGCCGAAGAACCAAGGACCAGCGAGACGCGTTTCGTCGATTCACGCTGGGTGTGGCGCTCGTGATGGGACTGGCGGCGTCCGGCATGGCGCAGACGCCACCGGATCTGCTCGCGCGTGTCGCCGCCTACGTAGGGGAGTTCGCTCGCAGCTTCGGATCCGTCGTCGCCGAGGAGCGGTACGAACAGACGATCCGCCGCGTGCCCGGGTCCAACACCACCTCGGTTCAGCGCGGTAATACCGGACCCATCCAGACGACGCTCGTGTCGGACTTTCTGCTCGTGCAGATACCGGGTGAAGGCTGGCTGCCGTTCCGGGATGTCTTCGAGCGCGATGGCGAACAGGTGCGCGATCGCGAGGAGCGCCTGGCCAAGATCTTTCTGAGCGGCTCGCGTACCTCGCTCGATCAGGCGCGCGCGGTGATGGACGAGAGCGCGCGTTACAACATCGGCAACGTGCAGCGGAACATCAACGTGCCGACGTTGGTGCTGACCCTGCTCACCGACGACCATCGCGGCCGGTTCTCATACAAGGTCGGCAAGGTGGACGACGACGGCACCGTGGTCGAATTCCGCGAGACCACCCGGCCGACCTTCGTCAGGACGACGAACGACAACGATCTTCCGGTCAACGGGCGCGTTTGGGTCGACGCCGAGACCGGCACCGTGCGGCGCACAGAATTGCATGCGGTCGACACGAGCGTGGAGGCACACATCACCGTGACGTATCAGCTCGACGCGGTGCTGGGTGTCTGGGTGCCGGCGCGAATGGACGAGCGCTACCGACGTGGGCGGGATACCGTCGAAGTGCGTGGCCTGGCCACCTACTCGAGGTTCAGACGGTTCCAGGTCAAAACCACCGAAAACATCGATGAACCCAGCCGAGAGCTCCGCCCTTGATCTCCCCGCAGAGCCCTCGGCTGGTCGGCAGTCTCTTCTTGGCGCGCTACGCGTGCCGGGGACAGCGGCGCGGGTCACAACGCGTTCTGGATTCATGCAACCAGCCGCCCCGCGGTCCCAGTAGTATCATCAACTTTATGAAGAAGGCCCTCTATTTGTCGGCGATTCTGTCGTTGTTTGCCTGCTCGTCCCCGCTGGCCCAATCGGGCAGCGAGACGGCCGCGCGTGTGGGCGGCAAGACGATCACCACGAAGGAGCTCGACGACCGATGGAGCAAGGACGACCCCGCGGGTCAAACCGAAGCGACGCAGAAGCTCTACGAGGGGCGTCGCGCCGCGCTCGACAACATCATTGCTGAAATGGTGATCGCCGATGCCGCCAAGGGCAAGGGCATGACGCCCGATGCGTTCGAGACCGCGGAAGTCGCCAAGCGCGTCAAGCCCGTGACCGATGCCGACGTCGTCAGCTTCTATCAGTCGAACCTCAATCAGATGCAGGGCCGATCGCTCGAGACGATGTCGCCGGCGATCAACCGCTTTCTCACGGACCAGCAGCGCGAGAGCGCGCGGCAGGCACTCATCGCCGAGCTGCGGAAGGCCGGTCCAGCGGTCGCCGTCATGTTCGATGCGCCGCGCCGGAGCGTCGAGGTTGCGGCGACGGATCCGTCTGTCGGCAGCAACTCCGCAACGGTGACGATCGTCGAGTTCGCCGACTTCCAGTGCCCGTACTGTGGCCGCGTCGCACCGACGATGAAGAAGGTGCGCGACACCTACGGCGACAAAGTGCGCATCGTCTGGAAGGATTTCCCGCTGACGCAGATCCACCCGCAGGCGTTCAAGGCCAGCGAAGCCGCGCACTGCGCCGGCGAGCAGGGCAAGTACTGGGAATACCACGATCGCCTGTTCGCGGATCAGCAGGCGCTGATGCCGGACGACTTGAAGAAGACCGCGAGCGCAATCGGCCTCGATGCCACCAAGTTCGGGTCGTGTCTCGACACGTCGAAGTTCAGCGAACGCGTGCGCGACGGCGTTGCCGAAGGCACGCGGCTCGGCGTGAACTCGACGCCGACGTTCTACGTCAACGGCCGCCTGCTGTCGGGCGCACAGCCCTACGAGGCATTTGTCGCCGTGATCGACGAGGAGCTTTCCCGCACCAAGAAATAATCGCTGGTCAGGGCACGAGCACGATCTTTCCTCGCGCCCCGTCGCCCATCACCGCCTCCTGTGCCTTGGCGGCCTCGGCCAGCGGGAACTCCTTGCCGACGGCTGGCGTCAGCGTCCCGTTCTCCAGCCCCGCGACGATGCCCGAGTGAATCTCGTGGAACTCCTCGCGCGTGGCGTTGAACAGCGTCATCCCCAGAATGGTGGCGTCGCGCGGCATGGTCTTCCGGGGATCGATCTCGACGCGGCCCCGGCTTCCGATGACGACCACGCGTCCGCGGAACGCGAGCACGTCGAGATCGCGATCGAGATTCACGTTGGCCAGCATCTCGAGGATCACGTCCGCGCCCTTGTTGCCGGTCAGCGGCATCACCTGCTGCAGGTAGTCCGGTTCGCGGTGGTTCAGCACTTCGTGAGCACCGTGCGTTCGAACGAGCGCCATGCCCTCGGCGGTGCCCGCCGTGGCGATCACGCGCAGGCCGTGTGCCCGCGCGATCTGGATGGCGCCGGTGCCGACGCCGCCGCTGCCGCCGTGCACGAGGACCGTCTCGCCCGCGCGCGCGTGTGCCCGTATGAACAAGGCGCGCCACGCGGTGGCGTAGGGCACGCCGAGCGCGGCGCCCTGCTGAAATGAGATTCGGTCGGGCAGCAGGTTGGCCTGCCATTCGTCGCACAGGGCCAGCTCCGCGTAGGTGCCAGGTACCGAATGCGCGTAGACGCGCGCGCCTTTGGTGAGGCGTGTCACGCCGTCGCCGACGGCCTCGACGATGCCAGCGACGTCGGCACCCGGCGTGTAGGGAAGCGACGGCTTGCGCGCGTAGGTCCCCGATCGGATGTAGCTGTCGACCGGGTTGACACCCGCGGCGCGTACGCGAATGAGGACCTGTCCTGGCCCCGGCTTCGGGTCCGGCAGGTCCTCGAGCTTCATGACATCAGGCGGCCCGAAGGCCCGTACGACGATGGCTTTCATGTCACGAAATATAGATCAGACCTCAGGGCCCTGGGGCCTGAGGGTTACGGCTCGGGCGCCGCCTCGGAGGCTTTCTTCAACTTGTCCACCATCTTCCGCATCTCTTCGATGTGGATCTTCGAATCCTCGATCTTTCGCTGATCGATCACGCGGTAGTCGGACGGCACGCTGAAGAGATCCGGCGGCGGTTCGTTGCGGATGATGTTCGTGAGTCGATACGTCGTGTCGCCGGAGCGGGGATCATGCCGGGTGATCATGACGGCCATGCCCAGCTCATCGGAAAACCACCGCTCCGTCACGAGGTTGATCGGCAGCAGGTTGCCGATGTCGCCCGCGCGGATGGTGCTGGTCGTTCGGACGCCGGTTGCCGTCACGCCTTCGAACTGGCGTGTGCCGAGCGATTCGACCTGGACGCTGCTTGGCGTCATGACGTCGTGCTGCAGTGTGAGCTGACCGATGGGAGCGCCCTTCCGGTCCAGTGCGGCCTCGATCCTCTTCTGTTCCGCCAGCTCAATCGCGCCGACGTTGCGCTTGAAGAACATCGACACCATCGGAGTGAGGCGCGCTTCCTTGCGCTGGTCGTCGAGCGTGTAGCTCACACGCTCGACGGGATCGGTAATGGTGATGAAACGGGGCGCCTGGTCGACCACCGTGACCGGCTGGGGTCCCCGGCCGCCGCGACCGCCGCCGCCGAGCACGAGCGATTGCTTCGCGTCGTCCAGCATGACCGTGAGCGGACCGACGAGCGTCATCTCCTGCTCGCGTCGTGTGCGGCCGCGCCCGTCGCGCGCGATCGTCGTCGAGTTGCGACGCTCGATGCGGTTGCCGTCGGCGAGCAGCTGCGTGAATTCGGTGGTCGCCTCGGCGGTGAACGGCGCCCCGGTTATCGTGGGCACTTCCTCCGGTGAGTCGACGTTCAGCACGGTGAAGCCGCTGGCGTTGACCGCCACCGCACGGCCGCGTTGCGCATGAGCCCACGACGGCGTCAGTACGACGGCCGCCAACACCAACGACAAGCGAACAGGACTCTTCATTTGTGAACTCCCCTCAACGCCTACAGCGGCACGCGCACGCCGCGTGCAACCCCGTCCTCGCCCACGACGACATCGATGTCGACCATTTCCGCCGGCGACGCGGCGGAGACACCAAAGACACGCAGCGACGCCCGTGTCACGCGCATCCGCACCACGTGAACGACCTCGTCCGCCGAGATTGGCTGGCCTACCAGCACGACCGCGGAGCGCGACGGCTCGACGCTCGACTCCGTCGGCGGCCCGACCTTTCGCGACGACTGGAGCGCGTTGATCTCCGATGCCGCGTCGACACGCGGCATGCTCGGCGCTTCGAGCGGCGGCCGATGCGGCAGCGCGAGTGGTCCGCTCGCGAGCTCGCGTTCGATCGCCACCGCGCCGACCAGCGTCACGCCCGCCGCCATCGCGCCTGCCGTACGGACCAGGCGACGGGTCGCCGTTCGTCCGCGTGCTGCGTGCGCCGCATCCCACCGGGCCATCACTGCCGTCTCGACGCGCGCCGGCGTGTCGACGCGCGCCTCCGCTTCGGCGAGCGCGCGCAGCGCTCGTGTCAACGCCTCTTCATCCAGCGGTCGGCGGTTCATACTTCCACCTCAACGTGGGACGCGGAGCCGCCGCGGCGCACGCGCGCGCGCGTTGCAGCTTCTCCATGAGCAGATGCCGTCCGCGGTGCAGCCGGGAACGGACGGTGCCGATCGCACACGACAGCACGGCCGCGGCGTCGGCGTAGCTGACGTCCTGCAGATCGCACAAGACGATCACCTCGCGGTACTTGGTCGGGAGCGCCAGCACGGCACGCCGCACGTCGTGGACATCGCGCTCGCGCGAGATCTGATCGGCGACGTTCGGCGACGAAGCGGGCCGAGCCTCGAATACCGTCTCGTCCAATGCCACGAACAATCGGTCGCGAAGCAGACGACGTCGAATCTGCCGTCGGGCGGCGCCATAGAGATACGTCGTCAACATGGCGCGCGCAGGGTCATAGCGCTCGGCGCCCCGCATCAGCCCGAGAAAGACTTCCTGCACGACGTCTTCGGCCGCTTCGTTCGAGCCGGTCATGAGCCTGGCGAAGCGGAAGACCGCGGCGTGGTGCCTCCGGTAGAGCAAGGCGAATGCCTCACGATCGCCAGCGGCGGTGCGCCGCATCAGGTCGCCGTCGGCGTCCGTGCCCTCGTGCCGCATCACGGTCGTGATTGCCGCGGAAGCGGTGAAAGTTCCAGAGAGTACCGGCATGTCGCTTGTCGTTCAGGGTTCACTGTTCAGGGTTCCGGGTTCATGGTTCTTCCGAACCCCGAACGTTGAACTCCGGAACCCTGAACCGTGAACGATGAACCCTGAACGGTTAGATCAGACGTCAGCGGGGAAGAGACGGTCGAAGTTGCCGCCGAAGAGGAGGTCCTGGTCCGCTGCCGGCATGCCGATGCTCGACGCGATGGCTTTCTGCGTGTCGAAGACGTCGTGCTGCCAGCCGCGTGGGAAAAACGAGGAGTCGGTCCCGAAAACCAGGCGCGACGGCCCGACGACCGCGAGGGCCGTCTTGAAGACGTCGATCAGCGTCAGTCCCGGCGTGTAGCGCGTCCAGGCGTTCGAGCTCGACGTGTCGAGATGAATGTTCGGGCAGGCGTCTGCGGCCATCAGCGCCTCGCGAAACGGCCCCGCCCCGAAATGCGGGATGAGAAACGGCACGGTGGGAAATGCGCTGGCGAGGCGCGCGACCGCGAGCGGTTGACCGAGGCGAAGGTCGAAACGGCTCGGGAGTCCGAGCTTTCGGCGGACTCCGACCGACAGCACGCCACAGTGGACGAAGACGGCGGTGCCCGGATGGGCGGCGGCCACTTCCACCACGCGCTGAACACGCGCATCGTCGAGCGCCACGTGGTGCATCGCGGGAAACAGACAGATGCAGCGCAGCTTCAGTTCTGCCACCGCTCGCTGGGCGCGCGTGACGGCATCTTCTGCCGACGGATCCAGCATGAAGAAACCGACGAACCGTGTTGGATGTGCCGCAACCGCCGTGGCCACCGATGCTTCGTCACCGGGCACGCTGGCGATGAGCGCGGCGCGGGACACACCTGCGGCATCGAGTGCAGCGACCCATCGCTGCGCGAGCACCTCGGGCGTGCCTGGATCGTCCCACTGAAGCTCCTGACAGAGCTTCGGCGCCGTATCACCTCGCCCGCGTTGCCGCGCGAGCGTGGTGAAGAACTGCGTGGAGAAGAAGTGACAGTGGGAATCGTTCAACATGTAATTCAGAATGCAGAAGTCAGAATTCAGACACTACATGAATTGCGAATTCATTTCTGCATTCTGCATTCTGCATTCTGCATGACATGCGTTCGCTTCCACCACACAGCCACAAGTACTACCGCCGTGAGTACCAGCCCGATTGAGAGTCCTACCCACAGCCCGGCGACGCCCCAGCCGAAACGGAAACACAGCGCGTAGCCGACGGGCAGGCCGAACACCCAGTGTCCGACGACGTTGACGATCATCGGCTCGCGCGTCTCACCGATTCCGCGGAGGACGCCGGTAGCGACCGCCTGCGTCCCGTCGAACAGCTGGAACGCCGCCGCGATGGCGAGCAGGCCGGCGCCGATGGCGACGATCTGTGGGTCGGTGGTGAAGGCTCGAATCAAGGTGGTCGGAAACAGAAAGAGCACCAGGCCGATCAACGTCATCATCACGGCGCCGGCAGCCAGCGCCATCCACCCCGCACGAACCGCACGCGCCGGGTCGCCCGCGCCAACCGCATGGCCGACGCGCACGGCGCCGGACGAGGAGAGGCCGAGCGGCACCATGAAGGCGAGCGACGCGATGTTCAACGCGATCTGATGCGAGCCGGATGACACGGGTTCGAGCTTTCCCGCCAGCGCCGTCGTCGCCGCGAATACGCCGACCTCCAACGTCACCTGCGACGCGGCCGGTAATCCCAGCGCGACGAGCTCGCGGATGCGGACGGAGTCGGGCGCCATCGACACGTGACGCACGTCGCCGCGCCGCCGATGATCGATCTGAATGGCGACGAACAGAAAAGCCGCCATGTAGACGCGTGCGATCGTCGTCGCCCACGCCGCTCCCTCGACGCCGAGCGGCGGCACGCCGAAGTGCCCGTAGATGAGCACCCAGTTGGCTCCGGCGTTGACCAGGTTCGCCGAGAGCAACGCGAGCATGATCGGCCGGACGACGTGCATGCCCTGCAGATAGCGCCGGAACGCGGAGTAGAGCAGCAGCGGCAGCGCGCCGAACGCCATGATCCGGAGGTAGGTGCCGACGAGCGGACGGATGGCGGGGTGCAGTCCCCAGAGGTCGAGCGTCAGGAAGAGCAGCCAGGCGACCGCCATGACGATCGGCGTCATCACGAGCGCGAGCCACACGCCGGTGTGCAGCCACAGCACGCAGCGCTTCGCATCGCCGGCGCCGTGCGCATGCGAGACGAAGGTGTCGAGCCCGAGCATCAGTCCCATGCCGAAGATCGCAATGGCGCTGAAGAGACTGGTGCCCATGCCGGTCGCGCCGATCGCGGCCGGACCGAGCGGACCGACCATGATCGTGTCGACGATGCCCATCGCCATCCAGCCGACTTCGGCGAGGATGACGGGGCCGGCGATGCGAAGCAGGGGGAGGAGCTCTGACACGGGTAATTCAGAATTCAGAATTCAGAATGCTGAATGCAGAAATGAATGCGGACTGACAACATGCAGAGCGCCGAATGAATCTGAACCAGTGCGCCTGAGGATTTGCTCTTGCTTTCTGCATTCTGAATTCAGCATTCTGCATTCGTAATGAAGCCCCACCCCGTTTATACCAAGTATGTCGAAGGGCAGGACGTCTTTCGCTGCCTCGAAGAGACGCCGGCCCAGATCGAGAGGCTCGTCCGGTCGTGGCCGCGCGTACGCGACGAGCACTCGTACGCGCCAGGGAAGTGGACGGCGCGTCAGCTGCTGATGCATCTCGCTCACATCGAGATGGTCTTCAGCACGCGCCTGCGCCTGGGCGTGACTGCCGATCACCACGTCGTGCAGACGTTCGAGCAGGACGACTGGATGGCGGTCGAGCCGCCCACGCCGGCGCTGATGGCGCTCGATGCTTATGTGACGCTGCGGCGCGTCAACCTGCAGCTATGCCGCTCGCTCACCGAGCAGCAGCGGAAGCGGCAGTCCACGCATCCCGAGTTCGGAACGATCGACATCGACTGGCTCATGGGATGGTGCGCCGGGCACGAGCGACACCATCTGCCGCAGTTCCAGACGATCGCGGCCCAATGAGCGGGCGAACGCTGCTCCTCGGCTATCTCGCCGGCGCGGTCGTGGCGTTGGTGCGAACGGATGGCAGGGCGCTCGACCGCGCCACGCTCGCGGTGCTCTGGCCCCTGGGTCCCCTCGCGTTCGTGGTGACGGTGACGATCCTGCTGTTGGCCTCGCCGTTCGCGTTCGTCAAGCGGTAGTTCCTGCCGCGTGTTGGTGCGAGAGGGCCTTCCGGCTTGTCGGTGCGAG
>DASRJR010000277.1:0-7224 GCA_035649395.1 Vicinamibacterales bacterium | reverse complement strand
CGTCAGCCTGCAGTATGGTCAGAAGCGTCCGTTCGAGGCCGGCACGCCGCTCACGATCGCCAACGGAGAGAACGTCGAGCGCATCGACTTCAGCCTGCCGCGCGGCGGCGTCATCGCCGTCCGCGTCACCGACGATTTCGGTGAACCGCTCGCCGGCGCGCAAGTGCAGGTTCAGCGATATCAATATGGAACCGATGGCCAGCGAAGGTTGTCGTTCGCACCGAGTGGCGGCTTGGGGATAGGCGGCACCGACGATCGAGGCGAGTTCCGGATCTTCGGTCTCACGCCTGGCGAATACATCGTGAGCGCCTCGATGCGAAACCCCGGGCTGCCGCCGACGCCTGGAAATCCGAGCGATGTGAACGAAGGTTTCTCTCCCACCTTCTATCCCGGCACGGTCAATTCCGCCGAGGCACAGGCGATTACGGTGAGTGTGAGCGACGAGACGACGGTGCAGCTGGCGCTGATCCCGTCGAGACTTGTACGCATCAGCGGGACCGTCGTCGATTCCGAAGGACGACCTGCGGCCGGTGCCATGCTGATGCTCATCTCGCGCAGCGGCTCCGGGATGTTCTCGTCGGGGGGCGGCACCGTGGCTGCAGACGGGAGCTTCGCGATCGGTGGTATCGCCCCTGGCGAGCACAGCATCGACGTCCGGCCGGTCCCGCGACCCGGATCCACCGGGGGTGAATTTGCGTCGGTGCCGATATCGGTTTCGAATAGCGACATCACCAACGTGCGCATCGTCACGGGCAAGGGGACGACGATCAGCGGCCGCGTGCTGTTCGAAGGCACGTCAGCGCGCTCGAATGACACCACGCCGTTGCGCGTGATGGCGCTGCAATCCGACCCGTCGCGACAACTCACGTTCTCGCCGTCAGATCCCCTGTCGAACGGCATTCTCGACGACCAGGGCAATTTCCAGGTGAGTGCGACCGGACGCGTCTTTCTGTCGCTCACCACGCCTCCACTGTGGGTACTGAAGTCGATCACCCTGGAGGGCGACGACATCACAGATACGCCGCTCGACCTCGCGGGACGATCGTCGCTGTCAGGCGTCGTGATTCGAATGACCGACAAGCTGACGCAGGTCGCGGGACAGGTCAGCGACGCCAAGGGCCAGCTGCTGAAGGACTGCGTCATCATCGTGCTACCGGCTGAGCAAAAAGAGCCAATCGTCGCCGCGCGGTGGACGCGAACGGCGCGCCCGGATTCGAGCGGGCGATTCCTGATGCGCGGTTTGCGTCCGGGTCGCTACGTCGCCACGGCGATCGAAACGCTCGAACAGGGCCGCCAGTTTGCGCCCGAGTTCCAGGAACAACTGCGACGCGCCGCGCGCGAATTCTTGGTGCGCGAAGGCGAGAGCATCACGGTCGATCTCAGATTGACACCGGGGCTGTAACGTGTCGCCGACTCCTTCCGCTCTTCATCCGTCGCGCCGCCCGCCTTCGCCACGGCTACGGCGAGGCAGGCGAGAATTTCTGACAGCGACCGCCAGCCTGGGAATCGCTGCAGCGTCCTGCGGCCCGGCTCAAGACGGTGGACAAGGTGTCGCGCCGAGAGCCGCTCGCGACATCGTCGGCGACGCGAGCAAGCGCCGAATCCTGTTACGCGGCGGCATCGTGCTCACGCTCGACCCGAAGGTGGGTGATTTCGAGCGCGCCGACGTCCTGATCGACGGCACGCGAATCGCCGACGTGCGTCCGGAGATCACCGCCGCAGACGCTGAAGTGGTCGATTGCGCGGGCACGATTGTGATGCCCGGCTTCATCACCACGCACCACCATCAGTACGAGGTGTTGCAGCGAAGCATGATCCCCGATGGTCTGCTGGCCGGTGCCTGGCCGCAGGAAACCTATACCTCGGTCGTGCAGAACATCTGGACGGCAGGGCGGATCGCAGATCCGCGCAACCCCTCCAAGTACGTCTGGGACCTCGGGCGCGTGCCGTACGAGCCGGAGGATTGCTACATCGCCGAGTTGGTGGCCTGCCTCAGCGAGATCACCCAGGGGATCACCACGGGCACCGATACCTCTCAGGCCAATCACGGCGCCGAATACACCAACGCGATGATCAAGGGGCTGTTCGACTCGGGCCGGAGGATGGTGTTCGCGTACAGCGGTGGCACCAACCGGACGGCCGACGGTCTTGCGTTCGAGTTCCCGGGTGCCATGAACGACAGCACAAAGGGCATCGGCCGGATCGCGAAGACGTATTTCAGCTCGAAGGACCAATTGGTCACGCTCGGCTTTGCCGGCGGTCCGGGTGCTGCGTTCGAAGGCGCGCCCTACACCGGATGGCAGTTGGGTCGAGCCTTCGGCGCGTCGATGCACAACCACGTCGTCGGCAATCCAGGCGGGATCGTCGCGGCCGCCGCTGACACACGAAACGGCACTGACTGGTCCGACGTGACGTTCATCCACGCGACGCGATGGCAGGAAACGCCGCTGGCTCAACTCGGGACTGGCGCTTCGAGTTACCCCGCCGACGTCCGCTCGAAGGCGTGGGAACTTTGCCGCGATCGCGGCGCACATGTGTCGATCGCGAACCTGATCGAAATGCAGATGCGGCATGGGATGCCGCCGTTTCAAGAGGCCCTGAATCACGGCATCCTGCCCAGCCTCAGTCCCGACGTCAACACGAACATGACGACCGATCCGTTCTCGCTGATGCGAGGCGCGTTCTGTCTGCAGCGCGCGTTGGCCAACGATCTCGCGTTCCCCGAGAGCAACCCGGGCGCACTTCCCGTCCCGCAACTGGTCACGTCACGGCAGGTGATCGAGATGGCCACCATCGCCGGCGCGGCGTCGAACCGCGTGCTCGACAAGGTCGGCACACTGACGCCCGGCAAAGAAGCGGACATCATCGTGCTCGAGGCACGGCACGTCGACACGTGGCCCATGAACAACGTGCCCGGCACGATTGTGACGCTGATGAACCCGACCCACGTTCGCGACGTCCTGATCGCCGGCAAGGTCCGATACTGGCAGCGCCAGCTCGTGGGCTGGGACATCGACAAACTGCTCGGCCAGATCGAGCAGTCACGCGATCGGGTGCTCGCTCGCATCAACGCGGCCGCGAAAGTGGGCTCGCTCCCCAAGGGGGACAACAGCCTCAGCAATCCGTACCGGCCGAACTTGCTCGGCAGCTGCTGCTTCAAGGGGCAGAACACTTCCGCGCCGGAGTACGTGTTGAGGCCCTGACGCCGAGGCACTCACTTGCAATCGCACGTGTGAGTGCCCGATGATGAGCGCGCCGCGTTCGTCGGCGTCACGTCCAACGTTGTAGTCCTCGATATGGCGTTGCTCGAGTCGAAACACTCTCAGCGACTGCTGCAAGTCGGCTTCACCTTGATGTTCATCGGTGTTCTTTCTATAGCCGAGCTTAGGGCGCAGTGTGCAGTCCCATGCACCGATGCAATGAAAGCGTGCCTGTGCGTCGTCGATCCGTCGGATGCGCCGGTCGCGCTCACGCCATTCGGCAGCGTGCTGCGGCAGCCCGCCAGGATCGGGCAGGCGTTGAGTCCTGGCGATCAGCTGATGAGCGTGCGCGAGGACGCGATTGCCGAGGTGACGTGTCCCGGCGGCTCCGAGATCAAGCTGCACGGCCGTTTCATGGCGATCGTCAAGCCGAGCGCCCAGGGACAGGACTGCGTGTTCGATCTGCTTGCCGGCAGCGCCGACGTGCTCGGCGCCAAGCCCACTCAGCTCGAGGCTGGCGATACCTTGATGGGATCCACCACGACGCAGTACGGCATTCGCGTGCGCCGGACTGGCGAAACGCTCAACGTGGAGTGCGTTGTGTTCGAGGGCGAGGCGCAGGTCCGATACGCGAACCGCTGGAGCCGCAGCATCGCGGAGGGCGGCAAGACGATGTGGCGGCAGGGCACTCCGGATCCGGCGCAGGCGCGAGTCAACGAACAGGACGTTCGTGCGACCTCGAACGTCTACGCGCGCGCCGATCTTGCGCGGCTGCGGCTTCGCGGCGAGCGGCCCGCCGATCCGCGAGCGCTGCTGAACGAGCTGAACACACAGTACGCATCGGTGATGATGCGCCCGCGCGATGCGCAGGCGCGCATCCGTCTCGCGGCATTGCAGACCGACCTCGGCAACTCGTCGCAGGTGCTCTATCACCTGCAGCGCGCTGAACAAACGGCACCCGTTCCGGACGCGCAGCGGAAGGCCGTCGCGGTGATGAAGTACACCGCGTTGAAGCGGACCGGGCGCGACGCGGAAGCCAACGTCGAAATCGAGAAGGTTCGGCAGCTCGACCCCGCCGAGTACCAACGGATTCGCGGTCTCGACCCGGCGAAGATTCGCCTCGCCGATCCAGCCCTGCGCGACCTGCGACGTCTGCCGTAACGCGCCGATGGCGGGAACGACTCCGTCGAAGAGCCGCCGCCAGACCAAGCCGGGCGTGTGGCACGAACGCCTCGCCGAATACAAGCAGGAGCTGATCAAGCTCGCGATCATCGGCATTCCGCTCGCTGCGCTGGAAACGATCAACGGACGGATCAGCGATCGCGTGCTCGAACAGCCGTGGCAGGCGATCGCCTTCCTGATTCCGATCGCCGCCGTAGCGGGTTTCCTCGCCTGGCGGGTGTCGCGGGCAGAGTCGCTGCGGATCGATCGCCGCACCCTGGTGCTGCTGGGGGCGTACATCCTGTTCTTCTCGGTCGCCGCCGACACGCACGTCCTCGACTGGAAGCGTGACCCCTCTCTGTTCGGGCGGCCGAGCGAACGGAGCTGGCTGACTCCAGTCTCGTGGGGCGACTGGCGCTATCGCCTCGTGCCGAAAGTCGATGGCGACGAGGTCGTCATCGTGATGCGTGAGCCGACAGCCGGCAAGAGCCGAGAGCAGGCGAGAGCCGAGCTCGTGACGCTGATGGGACTCGCGGCGGCGCAGGGCGCGCGCGGCATCGCGTTCGATTACTACTTCGATGGCGAATCGGCGATCGATCAGCTGGTGTGCAGCACGGTGGAGACGATCGGCATACCAGTCGTCTTCGGATACGGGTTCGAGTACTTCCAGGCGCATATGAACGCGCTGCCGGTGCCGCGCAGCCTGCAGCCGTGCGTCACCCCGGAACGACAGGGACACCTCGTCGGGTTCCTCGACGCCGATCGGAAGGCGCGCATCATGCCGCTGTTCTTCAATCACGATCGCGCGCAGCCGGCGCTCAGCCTGAGAGTGGCTCGTGCGCTCAAGGGTGAGGATGGCATCGCCACGCCCGACGAGGGACTACTGCAATTCGTGGAACCAGCACGGCCGCACGTCCGTGTCCGGCTGGCCGACCTCCTCGACAGCGCGCGTGCGCACGACGCCGACCGCAATGCGCTGAGGGGACGGTTCGTGCTGATGGCGGAAGCATCCGAGTCCGACTCGTTCGACACGCCGTTCGGCCGGACACCGGGTGCGATCGTGCACGCCAGCGCCATCCACTCACTGGTGCACGGACACTACATCCGCCAGGGGCCGGAATGGATTCGGTTCGTGTCGATGCTGGCGTTCTGCTACGGCCTGGCCGTCTGGTGCGTCAGCGGCGTCGCGGCGATCCGCCTGATCCTGGTGTGCGTCGCGGCCACCGCCTGCTTCATCGCAATCGCCGTCGTCGGCATTCTGACCGGTCCGCACTGGTTCGACGCGGTGTATGCGACAGCCGCGGTCTGGCTGCTGCTCCCTCTTCTGCTCGCGCTGCGCCGCGTCACGTCACGCCGATCGGCGCGCGCCGTCGCCGCCCTGTAGTGTCCGGCTTTAGCCGGACCCCACGTTACTTCGCCAGCGTCGTGATCAGCCGGTACTGGAACTCGAGGTCCTCGTTGAACTGTTTGATGCCGACGCGCTCGTCGCGTCCGTGCGCGCGGACGTCGTCGATGTCGTCGAACAACCCATCGACGCCGAACGTCGGGATGCCGGCGTTGCGCAGGAACAGCCCGTCGGTCGCACCCGTGCTCATCACCGGAACCACGGCAACACCGGGAAACATCGCGGCGACGATCGTCTCGACCGTTTTCAGCACGTCGTCCCGCAGCACGGCGGGCTTGCTCGGCGTCGCTTCGTTCACCAATGACACCTGAATCGCGGGATCGGCAACCAGTTTCCGAAGCGTCTCCACAACTTGCTTGGGCGACGTCCCGGGCAGAATCCGACAATTCACATTCGCCGCCGCGAGCTGCGGCAGCGCATTCGTCGCATGGCCGCCTTCGAGCTTCGTCGCCACGCAGGTCGTCCGCATCAGCGAATTGAAGTAGGGCGACTGCGCCGAGAGCCTCGCGGCCGCCGCCAGATCGATCGGTGTCCCTGCCACCGCACGCATGTCGTCGCGGGTCTGCGCGTCGCTCTGGGCCTGTGCCGAGCGCGCGAAATACGTACGCGTGATGTCGCTCAGCTCGACTGGAAACTCGAACGCGGCAATCCGCGCGAGACCTGCGGACAGTCGGTAAATCGCGTTGTCCTTCACCGGCAGTGAGCTGTGCCCGCCGGAGTTGCGCACTTCGAGGCGAACGTCCTGGTACACCTTCTCGGCCGCCTGCACTTCGTTGGTGATGTACTTGCCCTTGCGCATCACGCCGCCGCCGCCTTCGTTGATCGCATACTCGGCCTCGATGAGGGCCCGGTTGTTGGCGAGCAACCACTGCACGCCGTTGAAGGTGCCTCCCTCCTCGTCCGCCGTGAGCGCGAGGATCAGATCGCGCGAGGGGACGAACTTCTCTGCCTTGAGCCGGAGCAGATTGGCCACGAAGACGGCCGCCATCGTCTTGTCGTCGGCGGTGCCACGTCCGTACAAAAACCCGTCCTTCTCTGTGAGCGTGAACGGATCGAACGACCAGTCTTCGCGTTTGGCTTCGACGACGTCGAGGTGTGCGAGCAGGAGGAGCGGCCGCTTGGAACCGTTGCCGCGATAGCGGACGACCAGGTTGCCCTTGCGTGGATTCGGCCCGAGCACACGCACGTCAGCGTCGGGGAAGCCGGCAGCTTTGAAGCGTGCCGCCATCGCCTCGGCGGCGACCGTGGTGTTGCCGACCGAATCGGTGGTGTTGATCTCGACGAGCTGCTTGAAGATCTCGCGTGCGCGGGTTTCGTGCGCGCCGGTCTGCGCCACCAGCACGATCGATGATGCAAGTGCGAAGGCGGCAACGCCACAGAGGACGGATCGAGTCATGGCAATCATTTCCCTACTGGTACGCGGCGGCGCAGTTCGTCGAAGAAGTTCTGCAAGAACAT
>DASRJR010000276.1:0-2770 GCA_035649395.1 Vicinamibacterales bacterium | reverse complement strand
GCCAGAATCATGACGTAGCCGGGCGTTTGCACGATCTGATAGTTGTTGTTGTAGGCGCCGGCCAGCATCGGCGGCCCGACACGATCCATGATGATGCAGCGGACGCTCAGCGGCTGGTTCTGTGCGGCGTCGTAGGGGCCGCCCATCCGGCGCCTCTCTTCTGCGCGGGCGGCGGCTCGTTTCTGTCCCTCCGCCGTCATGGGAGGGATTCTCCCGTCCGGCGGATCGACGATGAGCGACGTACGCAGATTGGGGGCGAGGGCTCCCTGGCTGCGGTCCAGTCCAAATTGCGTGAAGTCGTAATGCACGTCGGCGACGGTGCCCGGCTCAGTCTGCTCGGCTTCACTCGCGGCCGCTCGTTTGATGAAGTCGGCCGCTTCCTCTTTTGTATAGAACTCCTTCGTGACGTTTTTGGGCCGTTCCAGAGGGACGTAGGTGGTGTTCGTCCAGAACCCCTGTAGATCCGGCTGACCGTCCGGCGTGCGTGGAGTGGTCCACGGCTTCGCCCGGCTCGGTGACGTCGGTGCCGATGTTTGCGCCTGGGCGCTCACCAGCGCGTAGCCCAGCCACACGATGGCGAGAAAGACTCCCCCAACGCTCGTTGAAGCAAGAACGCGATGGTGCATGGGAACCTCCCTGGGCCGATCATTTTGTCACGGTTCCAGAGCGACAGATAACACAACTCGATTTCTGCGTCAGCGTCGAAAGCAGATAGGATCCGGCCATTCCTCGATTTCACTTTCGGATTGTCGGCGTCTTACTGCTGATGTCGGCGTTGGGTGCGGCGCCCATCGCTCAGGGCCGATTCGTCCGCTTCACTGAAGTCCGTCCAATCCTGACCGAGCTCGCAGGCAAACTTCCCCCCGAGCTCAACGCGCTCACTCCGGCGCAGCTGGAGCGCGCATGGCCGGATTGGATCGCGCGCCACGATCGCGACGTTCGCGCCCGGCTCGAGCAAGGCGACGAAGACACCCTCGTCAACTGGATGTTGTTCGGCACGTCGTTTACGTCGAGACCGCGGGCGGTACTCGGCGCCGTCGCGGATGCCACAACGGATCAGGAGCTGGTGCTGAAACGGACCATCGAGCTCATCTCGGGGCGGATCGACGACCTGCTGAAAGCTCTGGCCACGCCGGGCACCGACGAGCGCCGGCTGTTCGCGCGTGCCGTGCTCGCGCGGCAAGGGCTTCGCGTCGCAACGGCTGCCGATCAGGATGCGGCGCGCGAGTACCTGCGCGCCGCAGTCGTGCGCGTCGCCGGCGAGCAGGAGCAGATCGATCAGGAACTGGGCGCGACGAGCGACGGCGACCCGAAGACCGAGTTCGTCAAGCGGTCGCAGCTCTTTCGCACGCGCGGCCTGTCGCTCGACACCTCGCTCGTTCCCAACTACTCGATCGAGCAGGCGCTCGCGGCCATGAAGGCGCGCGGGCTGCTCGTGCCGGGCGGGGTGCGGCGCGTGGCAATCGTCGGCCCGGGACTCGACTTCGCGGACAAGGACGTCGGCTTCGATTTCTATGCCCAACAGACGCTGCAGCCGTTCGCCGTCCTGGATTCACTGAAACGGCTGGGGCTCGCCTCCGCCTCCGCCAAGGCTCCGGCGGACAGGTCGTCGCGCGATCCGGAGATCGTGCTGCTCGACATCAGTCCGCGGATCGTCGATCACGTGACTCGCGCCCGGGCCCGAGCCGCGAAGAACATCGGCTACATGTTGAGCCTGCCCCTGCCGAAAGCGACGCCCTGGGTCCCTGACGTGCGCGCGTACTGGCGCAGCTTCGGCGATCACATCGGTGCCCCGGCGCCCGCGCCGGTATCAAAGGCGATGGCCAACCTCGCTGACGTGCGGGCCGTTCGCGCACGGCCCTCCGTCGTTGAGCGGATGACCGTGACGAACATGAACATCGTCACCCAGCGTCTCGACGGCGAGATGTTCGATCTGGTGATCGCCACGAACGTCTTCATCTACTACGACGGGCTCGAACAGGCGCTGGCGCTGTCGAACGTCGACGCGATGCTGAAGCCGGGCGCGTTTCTGCTGGCCAACGTCTCGGCCCCGAATCTGAAGTCGATCACGATCCGTCCGGTCGACACGACGACGACGCTCTACGCTCGCACCAGCAATGAGACCGTCCGCGAGTTCATCGTGTGGTATCAAGCGCGCGGACAGTAACATCCGGGCACAAACGCCCTATACTGACGCCACGTCACAGCTTCTTGAGGGCGCTTCGATCGGACCGTATCAGATCATCTCGCTGCTCGGCGCTGGCGGGATGGGAGAGGTCTATCGCGCTCACGACGATCGCCTCGGACGCGACGTTGCGATCAAGGTTCTTCCTGCCAGCTTCGCAGCGGACGCCGATCGGCTCAGCCGCTTCGAGCACGAGGCGCGCGCTGCGGGCGCATTGAACCATCCAAACGTTCTGGCGATTTACGACGTTGGCACCCATGACGGCGCGCCGTTCGTCGTCTCGGAGTTGCTCGAGGGCGAGACGCTGCGCGATCACCTGACCGGCACTGCGCTCCCTCACCGCAAAGCCACTGACTACGGTCTTCAGCTTGCGCGTGGTCTGGCTGCCGCACACGAGAAAGGGATCGTGCACCGCGATCTCAAGCCGGAGAACATCTTCATCACCGGCGATGGGCGCGTAAAGATTCTGGATTTCGGGCTGGCCAAGCTCACGGAGCGCGCTGGCGATGCGATCGCGCCCACGTCATTGGCGCCGACGCGTGTCAACACTGAACCGGGCACGGTGATGGGAACCGTCGGCTACAT
>DASRJR010000275.1:0-12067 GCA_035649395.1 Vicinamibacterales bacterium | reverse complement strand
GGTCGCGCAGATCAAGGAGCGGCCCGATGAGCGCGAGAGCGAGCCGCACATCTATGTGCCGCTCGCGCAGAGCCCGTGGTGGTCGGCGACGCTCGTCGTCCGGCCCAAGGACGGTCCGGCAGCGGTACTCGCGCCGGCGGTGCGCGCGGCGATCGCCAGGATCGACAAGGACCGCCCGACTGGCGCGCCTCGAACCCTCGACTCCATCGCACGTGAGGCCACTGCGCGGCCACGCTTCCGAGCGGTCCTCGTCGGGGCGTGTGCCGGCCTCGCGATGGCGCTGGCCGCTGTCGGCATCTTCGGCGTGCTCGCCTACGGTGTCCAGCGGAGGAGCCGAGAAATTGGCGTGCGCATCGCGCTCGGGGCTCGTCGCAGCGCGATTGTTCATCTGATCGTCGGCGAGGCCGTGCGCATCAGCGCCGCCGGCGCGATCACCGGTCTGGCCCTCGCGTTCATCCTCTCGCAATCGGTGGCGGGCTTTCTGTTCGGCGTAGCGCCCCACGATCCGATGACGTTCGGTCTCGTCACGCTGGTGTTGGCAGTCGTCGCCACGCTCGCGTCGGTGGCACCCGCTGTTCGCGCGATGCGGGTCGATCCGCTCGTGGCATTTCGTTCTGAGTAGGCAACGGAGATGACGGAGGAAACGGTTTCTACAGGAGGAACGGAGCAACGGAGAACCGTTGATCAACAAGACTTCGTTGCTTCGTTTCTCCTGTTAATCCGTTATCTCCGTCACCTCCGTTACCTGCGTGGGGCGGTGAGATGAAGCGCTCGCTCCGCTCGTGGTTGTGGCGCGTGCCGATCGATCGAGAGGTCGATGACGAGATCGCCTTTCACATCGAGATGCGGACGCGCGAGCTCGTGGAGCGCGGCGTCGATCCCGATGCGGCGCGCGAGATCGTGCTGGCGCGCCTCGGGGACGTGCGGCGGCTCAAGCGCACCTGCGTGGACCTCGGCCGAAAGCGAGACCGTGACATGCGACTGACCCAGTGGCTCGGCGAGCTCGGAGACGACGTGAGGTTCGCGCTCCGGCAGTTGAAGGCCGCGCCAGGCTTCACGATCGTCGCCACGATCACGCTGGCGCTCGGCATCGGTGCGAACAACGCGATGTTCGCGCTGGCCGATGCGACACTGCTCAAGCCGCTGCCATTCCCCGAACCCGATCGTCTCGTCATGCTGTCCGAGCTCAGGGCGAATGGAGCGCGCTCTCGGGTCAATCCGCTCGATTTCGAGGACTGGGAGGCGCGCGTTCGCGCTTTCACGGGAATAGCCGCCGTGATCGCCAGCCCGAGCTCGATCACCGGCGACGACGGCGTCGCCGAAGAGATCCCGGCCCAGGCCGTGAGCGCGCGATTCTTCGATGTGCTCGGCGTGAGACCGATCGCCGGCCGCACGTTCGTCGAGGCGGATGAGGGCCCCACCAACGCCGTCGTCGTGATGAGCGAAGCATTGTGGCGCAGGCGGTTTGGCGCCGACCCGACGCTCGTCGGACGCACGACCAGGCTCGGCGGGCGCGTCGTCACGGTGATCGGCATCATGCCCGCCGATTTCAATTTCGATCTCCCGGGTGCGAGCGGCGGGCAACGCGGCGTCTGGACGCTGTTGAATCCGCCGGCCAGCCGCGCGCCCAGCCAACGCTACGCGCATTACCTGCAGGTGATCGGGCGGCTCAAACCGGACGTCGCACTCGAGGCCGCGCGCGCGGATCTTGCGGCCGTCGCCGACGCGATCGCGCGTGAATCACCGGCCACCAACAAGGGTCATACCGCCACGGCCGATCCGTTGCGCGAGCGCGTCATCGGGGGCGAGCTGCGCCTCACGGCGATGCTGCTGGTCGGCGTGGTTGGCCTCGTGCTGCTGATGTGCTGCGCGAACGTCGCCAACCTGTTGCTCGCACGTGCGTCCGCACGCACCCGCGAATTCGCTGTTCGAGCGGCGCTCGGTGCCGGTCGTGCACGGATCGTTCGACAGCTGCTGACCGAGAGCCTCGTGCTGGCGACATTCGGCGGCGTCGTGGGAGCTGCTATTGGCGCCGGGATTCTGCAAGCTGCGCCGGCGCTGATCCCGCGCGGTCTGTTACCCGTTGCGGTGTCGCTGAACTTCGACGGCCGCGTACTGCTGTTTTGTCTCGGCGCGTCATCGGTCGTCGCGATCCTGTACGGCCTCGCGCCGGCGTGGCACGCGATCGGTGGGTCGCCGATCCAGGCACTGGCGGTCGATGGACGCTCGACCACGGGCTCGGGCTCGAGACTTCGACGTCTTCTCGCGACAAGCCAGGTGGCCGTCGCGGTGCTGCTGCTGTGCGGCGCGGGGCTGTTGCTGCGCACACTGCTGGTACTCGAGCGCGTCGATCCGGGGACCCGTTCGAGCGATCTGCTGACGATGGTCGTCGCCGGCGGTTCGCCGAGCACGCCCAACACCCCCGAAGGGATGCGTCGAAACTACGAGGCGTTCGCGGCGGAGGTCGAGAAGGTCCCCGGCATTCGTTCGATCGCCTGGGGCAGCTCGCTGCCATTCGATGGTGTCTGGTACCTCCAGGCGTTTCAGATCGACGGCGATCCGCCACGGCCGCCGGGTGAGCGTGACAACGCCGGCTATTTCATCGTCAGCCCGTCGTACTTCCGGCTGCTCGGTCTTCCGCTGCTCGATGGACGCATGCTCGCCGACAGCGACATCGCTGGCGCGCCACAGGTGTGTCTCGTCGATGAGGAGTTCGTGCGCCGCTATCTGCGCGGCCGCAACCCGGTGGGTACGCGCATCGCGATTAACGCGATGGAGCAGCCACCACGAGTGGTGACTCGGGAAATCGTTGGCGTCGTCGGGCACGTCAAGGCGCGACCCGACGAGCCTGAGCCAGAAGGGCAGGTCTACGTCCCGCTGTCGCAGAACACATGGTGGAACGCGACCTTGATGGTTCAGCCGATCGGTGGACAGGCGGCGGCGCTCGCGCCGGCCGTTCGTGCCGCGCTGGCGCGCGTCGATCGCGATCGGCCCGCGACGCTCGTTCGAACGCTCGCGGCGATCAGCGACGAGGCGACCGCCAGGCCACGTTTCCGCACCGTGCTGATCGGCACGTTCGCCCTGCTGGCGCTCGTGCTCGCGATGGTCGGCGTGTTCGGCGTCCTCGCATACTCAGTGCAGCAGCGCAGGCGCGAGTTCGGCGTGCGCATCGCGCTCGGGGCGACGAGTCGCGAGGTGTTCCGCCTCGTCGTCGGCAGCGCGGTGCCCGTCATCGCGGTCGGTACCGTCGTCGGATTGGCCGCGGCGGCGTCGCTGGGCCGGACGATTGCGTCGTTCCTGTTCG
This sequence comes from Vicinamibacterales bacterium, assembly GCA_035649395.1. Classification (GTDB taxonomy): domain Bacteria; phylum Acidobacteriota; class Vicinamibacteria; order Vicinamibacterales; family UBA2999; genus Gp6-AA40. The sequence continues at coordinate 8,763 of DASRJR010000275.1, read as the reverse complement.
GCGTGGCGCCGATCGATCCGGTGACGTTCCTGCTCGTCGTGATCGTGCTGGCCTTCACCGCCGCGGTTGCGATGACCGCGCCGGCGCTGCGGGCGATGCGCGTGGATCCGGTGGAAGCGTTTCGTGCCGAGTAGCCGATGAAGCGCTCCCTGCGGTCATGGCTCTGGCGCGTGCCGATCGATCGGGAGGTCGACGACGAGATTGCCTTTCACATCGAGATGCGGACACGGGAGCTGATCGAGCGGGGTGTTGATGCGAAAGCCGCACGCGAGATCGTGCTGGCCCGGCTCGGCGATGTGCGCCGGCTCAAGCGAACGTGCGTGGATCTTGGCAGAAAGCGAGAACGCGAGATGCGCCTGACGCAGTGGCTCGGTGAATGCAGAGACGACGTGAGGTTTGCGCTCAGACAACTCAAGGCGGCGCCCAGCTTCACGCTGGTGGCGGTGATCACGCTCGCGCTCGGCATCGGCGCCAACAGCGCGATGTTCGCGCTCGTCGACGCCGCGCTGCTACGCCCCTTGCCGTTTCCCGATCCGGATCGGCTGACGGCGGTGTGGGAGCGATTCCAGACGTTCCCGCGAGTGCTGGTGTCATCAGCGAACCTTCGCGACTGGATCGACCGTAATCGCACGTTTCACTCGATGGCCGGCAGTCTTGGCTTTCCACGGCGACTGGCTGGCGCCGATGGCACGGTCGAACAGATTCCTGCCATGCAGGTCACGACCCAGTACTTCGACGTGCTGGGTGTGACGCCGATCCTCGGGCGGACGTTTCGTCCGAGCGATGTCGCGATGCCGCCGAACGCCGCCGTGATGAGCGAGGGTCTCTGGCGCACACGGTTCGGCGGAGATCCAGGCGTGGTCGGACGAACGGTACAACTCGACGACTTTCCGTTCACGATCCTCGGCATTGTTCCCGCGGAGGCGCAGCGGGCCGGCGGCACGGCCAGCCTGTGGACGCTGTTCGCGGATCTGCCAGGCATGGACGTACGAGGCCTGCGCTTCCTGCGCGGCATCGGACGGCTCAAACCCGGTGTCACGCTCGAGGTGGCGCAACGCGACATGACGACGATCGCGGAGTCGCTCGCCCGTGAGTTCCCCGCGGCCAACAAGGACCGCGGCGTCACCGTGGAGCCGTTGCGAAGCAGCGTCATCGGACAGGAGATACGTCTCACGTCAGTACTGTTCCTCGCCGTCGTCGGATTTGTGCTGCTGATGTGCTGTGCGAACGTCGCCAACTTGCTGCTGGCTCGTGCGACCGGCCGGGCGCGTGAGATCGCGGTCCGCGCGGCACTGGGGGCGGGACGCCGCCGCATCGTGGCGCAGATTCTGACCGAAAGCCTCGTCCTCGCGGCGATCGGCGGCGTGCTCGGGTTGGCGGTTGGTGCCGCCATTCTGAAGGCGGCGCCCAGCGTGATTCCCGCCGGTGTGCTGCCGTTGGCGGTGACGCTCGCGTTCGATGCGCGCGTCGTACTGTTTTGCGGCGTGACGGCGGGTGTCGTCGGCGTGCTCTTCGGTCTCGCTCCAGCGTGGCAGGTGAGCGGGACGTCGCTGATCGAGGTGGCGTCGGCCGAGAGCCGCACGACGACCAAAGGCGGAGGACGACTCCGCAGCCTGCTCGTCATCGGCGAAATCGCGGCCGCCGTGCTGCTGCTGTCCGGTGCCGGCTTGCTCCTGCGCACGCTCATCACCCTCGATAACGTCGATGCCGGGTACCGGGCCGAGAGCGTGGTCACGATTCGCCTCAACCTGGGATATGGATTGCCGACGTCGCAGTTTCCCAACGCCGACTCGCTGCGGCGATTCTTCGATGCCGTCGAGCAGGAGGTGGCCGCGGTGCCCGGCGTGAGAAGTGTCGGATGGTCGAGCGGGCTCCCGCTCGAGGGGAGCGCCCTGGGCGGGTTCGGCTTCGACATCGTCGGCGATGAGGCCGTGAGCACAGCAGATCGTCCGATGGCCGACTACCAGCTCGTGTCGCCCGCCTATCTCCAGACGATCGATGTACCTGTCGTCACTGGACGCGGGTTGACGGCGCAGGACACTGCAACCAGCGTTCCGGTGTGCCTGGTCAGCGAAGGCCTCGTCCGCCGCTATCTGAAGGGCAGGAATCCGTTGGGCCTGCGCATCGCGATCAAGCCGATGCAGCTCGGTCCGGCCGCGCCGATCGTGCGGGAGATCGTCGGCGTCGTGCGCCAGGTGAAGAGCGCGCCCACCGACATCGAAGGGACGCCGCAGGTGTACGTCCCGATGGCGCAGAACCCGTGGAGCTTCGTTGCGCTGGCGGTGCGGCCGACCGGCGGACGGGCGGACGCGCTCGTCCCCGCGGTCAGGGCGGCGGTGGCGCGCGTGAATCGAGGCGTCCCCACGACGCTGGTCAGGACTCTCGATGACGTTGCACGGGAGGCGACGACTCGCCCGCGATTCCGCGCCGTCATGGTGATTACGTTCGCCGTGCTCGCACTGGTGCTGGCCATGGTGGGCGTGTTTGGCGTGCTCGCCTACGCCGTCGAACAGAGGAGCCGCGAGTTCGGAGTGCGGATCGCGCTTGGTGCTCGTCCCGTCGACGTGCTGAGGCTGGTGTTGAGCGGCGCCGTACGCGTGATCGCCGCCGGCATCGTCATCGGCCTCGTGTTCGCGGCCGCGCTCAGTCAGACGGTCAGCGCGTTTCTATTCGGTGTTCGACCGTTCGATCCGCTGACGTTCGGTGGGGTGACGCTCGTTCTGATCGTGACGGCACTTGTCGCAATGGCGGCGCCTGCGATGCGGGCGGCACGGGTCGATCCCATCGTGGCGTTTCGAGCAGAGTAAGCAACGAGCCCAGCGATGAAGCGCTCACTCCGATCATGGCTCTGGCGCGTGGGTGTGCATCAGGAAGTCGACGAAGAGATCGCCTTTCACATCGAGATGCGGACGCGCGAGCTGATCGAGCGCGGCGTCGAACCGAAGACGGCGCGGGAGATCGTGCTGGCCCGGCTCGGTGATGTGCGACGGCTCAAACGCACCTGCGTGGACCTTGGCCGAAAGCGAGAACGCGAGATGCGACTGACGCAGTGGCTCGGCGAGTTCAGCGATGACGTCAGGTTCGCGCTGCGGCAGTTGATGGCCGCCCCCGCCTTCACGTTCGTGGCGGCGACGACGCTGGCGCTGGGAATCGGAGCGAACAGTGCGATCTTTGCGCTGGCCGACAGCATCCTGCTCCGTCCGCTTCCATTCAGAGAGCCCGATCGCCTCGTCCTGATCTCGGAACAGTTTGGCGACCTGCAGGGGTGCTGCGCGGTCGTCGCGCCGTTGAATCTCCGCGACTGGAATGATCGAAGCCGGACCTTCCAAGGTATGGCCGGTATGTCGTACGGCGGCGCACTACGCACGATCGCTGGCGTCGATGGGACGGTCGAACAGGTGACCGGCTACCGCGTCACGGCCCAATTTTTCCAGGTTCTCGGCGTAGAACCGATCGCCGGCCGCGTCTTCGTCCCGAACGACGTCACATCGCGTGCGGAGGTGGTGGTCCTCAACGAGGCATTCTGGCGCGCGCGTTTCGACGGCGACCGCACGATGATTGGACGTGACATCCCGATCGATGGGCGACCGTACACCGTCATCGGCATCGTCCCTGAACAGTCCCAGGGACTGGCACCGAGCAGCTTCTGGACGCCGTATGTCTCGCCGCCGGGTCTCGACGAACGAGCGCTGCATTTCATGCGCGTGGTGGGGCGCCTCAAGCCCGGTGTGACCGCGGCGGCGGCCCGCAGCGATCTCGCCGCAATCGCGGCCGACCTCGCCCGCGAGTATCCCGCGACCAACAAAGGACGCACCATCAGGCTCGATCCGCTACGCGACTGGGTGATCCGTTCTGAAGTGCGTCTGACGTCGGCGCTGCTGCTCGGCGTCGTCGGCTTCGTGCTGCTGATGTGCTGCGCGAACATCGCCAACCTGCTACTCGCGCGAACCGCCGCACGGGCCCGTGAGTTGGCGCTGCGGTCGGCGCTTGGGGCGGGACGCCGGCGCATCGTCGCGCAAATCCTCACCGAGAGCCTGGTGCTGGCCGCGATTGGCGGTCTGCTGGGGCTTGCGGTCGGTGCGGCGATTCTGCGTGTGGCACCGGCGGCGATTCCCCAAGGGTTTCTGCCTGCGGCGATCCCCTTGGCGTTCGACGGCCGCGTCGTCGCGTTCTGTGCCCTGAGCGCGCTGGCGGTCGGCATTCTGTTTGGCCTCGCCCCTGCGTTTCAGGCGACCGGGCAGTCGCTCGTCCAGGCGCTCGGCTCAGAGAGTCGTGGTGCCACGCATCGCAGTGGAAGGCTTCGCAGTCTGCTCGTTGTTGGCGAGGTCGCCACTGCCGTGCTGCTGTTGTGCGGTGCCGGCCTGTTGCTGCGTACGTTGATTGCCGTCGAGCGTGTCGATGCCGGGTATGACGCCGACAGCGTCCTGACCGTCCAGGTGAACTTGTCTGGCGGGGTGCCTGGCTCGCGCTATCCAACCGTGGAGTCGATGCGCCGATTCTACGAGACCGTCGAACAGGAGATCGCGAGAGCGCCCGGCGTGAAAAGCGTCGCCTGGGGCCGCGCGTTACCGCTGGACCACGAATTCATTCACGAGACGACCTTTCAGATCGTGGGCGATCCGCCGCGTGAGCTGAACAGCCGTCCCACAGCGGACGTGCAAGTCATCAGTCCGGCGTTCTTTCAGACGCTGGGCATTCCGATGGTCCGTGGTCGCCGCTTCACGGTGACGGACTCCGCAGAGAGCGTGCCCGTGTGCATCGTCAACGAAGCGTTCGTCCGCCAGTACCTGAAGGGCCGCGATCCACTCGGCGTGCGGGTCGCCATCGCGCGTGCCGGCGACTTGCGATCCCGCGTGCCGGTTGAGCGCGAAATCGTCGGTGTGGTGCGGCAGGTGAAGGGGCGGCCGGTCGAAACCGAAGAGCCGCTCCACGTGTACGTGCCGCTCGGTCAGGACGTGATGACCGTCAATGCATCCCTCGTGGTGCAGCCGAGCACTGGTGGCGCTGACGCACTTGCCCCGATCATCCGCGCGGCGATCGCGCGCGTGGACAGCAATGTGCCCGCCGTTCGGGTGCGCACGATGGACGACATTGCCTGGCAAGCGACCTCGCGGCAGCGGTTTCGCGCGGTGCTGGTCGTGATTTTTGGCGCGCTCGCCCTGGTGCTCGCGATGATCGGCGTCTTCGGTGTCCTCGCCTACTCCGTGCAGCAGCGGACGCGGGAATTCGGTGTCCGCATCGCGCTCGGCGCGAACGCACGCAGTGTCCTCGGGCTGGTTCTCGGCGGCGCCGCTCGCGTCATTGGCGCCGGCGTCGCGGTTGGGCTCGCGCTCGCGTTCGCCTTTGCCCAGGCGGTCTCGACGTTCCTGTTCGGCGTGCCGCCTCGTGACCCGATCTCGTTCGTCGCCGCAACCGTCGTCCTCACGGTCACCGCCACGATCGCGTGCGCGCTGCCGGCGCTGCGCGCAGCCCGAGTCGATCCGGTCGAGGCGTTTAGGAGTGAATAGAACATTGGTGATTAGTGAATGGTGATTAGTGATTCGTTGGTGATTTGTGATTACTGATTGGCGATTTATTGACGATCGGGGTGCGCAATCGCGATAGATCACCAATCAACGATCGCCAATCAACAACGAATCACTAATCACAAATCAGAGATCACAAATCGTGCGAATCAGGTACTCCCTGCGTTCATGGCTCTGGCGCGTGAGCATCCACCAGGAGGTCGACGAAGAGATCGCCTTCCACGTCGAGATGCGGACGCGCGAGCTGATCGAGCGCGGCGTCGAACCGAAGACGGCGCGGGAGATCGTGTTGGCGCGGCTCGGGGATGTGCGGCGGCTGACACGCACGTGCGTGGACCTTGGCAGAAAGCGAGACCGTGAGATGCGACTGACGCAGTGGCTTGGCGAGTTCAGGGACGACGTCCGGTTCGCGCTGCGACAGTTGAAGTCTGCGCCTGGGTTCACCGTTGTCGCCGTGATCACCGTGGCGCTCGGCCTTGGCGCCAACAGCGCGATATTTGCGCTCGCCGACAAGACTCTCATTCATCCGCTGCCGTTCCCCGACCCCGAGCGTCTCGTCATGGTGTGGGAGCAATTCGGCAACGTGACGCGTGGCACGGTCGCGCCGGACAACGCACGCGACTGGCGCGAGCGCAATCGCACGTTGCAGGGGCTGGCCACGATGATGGGCGGCGCCCGAACGATGACCGGCGCGGACGGCACGGTGGAACAGATACCGGGTCAGCAGGTGAGCGCTGATTTCTTCGACGTGCTCGGCGTGACGCCGATGTCCGGCCGCACGTTCGCGGCATCCGACGTCACGCCCGCCCCGGACGTGGTCGTGCTCGGCGAAGCGTTCTGGCGAGGACGACTCGGTGCCGATCCCGCGATCGTCGGTCGCCAGATCCGGCTTGGCCCCCAGGCGTTGACCGTCATCGGCGTGGTCCCGGCATCCGTCCAGTTCGTTCGTCAGGCCAACTTCTGGACGATTGCGCCGGCGCTTCGCGGCATCGACTCGCGCGGCCTGCATTTCCTGACCGTCGTCGCTCGTGTGAAGTCCGGCGTCTCGATCGACGCGGCTCGCGTGGATTTGTCGAAGATCGCCGCGGACCTGGCGCGCGAATACCCGGCGACCAACAATACGCGCGGCATCACGATCGAGCCGCTCCGTGACGCGATGGTCGGACGTGAGGTGCGCGTCACGGCGATGCTGCTCACTGGCGTTGTCGGCTTCGTGCTCCTGCTGTGTTGTGCGAACGTCGCCAACCTGCTGCTCGCGCGAACGACGGGTCGCGCCCGGGAGCTCGCGGTGCGCGCTGCGCTCGGCGCGGGTCGTCGCCGCATCGTCGCGCAATTGCTGACCGAGAGCCTGGTGCTGTCGGCCCTCGGCGGTGTGTTCGGTGCCGTTATCGGATCGGCAATCCTCGAGATCGCGCCGGCGCTGATTCCCGCCGGTCTGCTGCCGGTCACCGTGGTGCTCGCCTTCGACGCCCGCGTGGTGACCTTCTGCGTCGCCGCCACGCTGCTCGTTGGCGTGCTGTTTGGCCTCGCGCCGGCATGGCAGGCGATGGGAACGTCGCTCGTACAGGTGATGAGTGCCGAGAGCCGCGCGGCCACGCGGCACGGTCGCACACTGCGCGCGACGCTCGTGATCGGCGAAGTGGCAGCTGCCGTGTTGCTCCTCTGCGGCGCCGGCTTGCTGCTGCGCACGCTGATGAATCTGGAAGGTGTGGACAGCGGCAATCGCGCGCGGAACGTACTGACGATGGAGGTCAATCTGCCACACGGGTTGCCGACCTCGCGGTATCCGACGCAGGCGGCGCTGCGGCAGTTCTACGAGTCCGTTGAGCGGACCATCTCGACGCTGCCAAACGTCGAGGCCGTCGGATGGGGAACGAGACTCCCGTACGCCGACTCGGCGATCGGGTCGTTCTTTTTCGACATCGTTGGCGACCCACCTCGAGCGGCCAACGCCACGCGTCCGCTCGCCGACTATCAGATCGTGAGCCCGTCGTATTTGCGGGCCATCGACATTCCACTCGTCGCCGGGCGGGCGTTCACGGATCGAGACACCGGCGCGAGCCCGCCGGTGTGCATCGTCAACGAGGCCTTCGCGCGTCGGTACCTGAGAGGCCGCGATCCGGTCGGCACTCGGATCTCGATTCGGCCGATGACCTTGGCGCCGTCACCGGAAATCGTTCGAGAGATCGTGGGCGTGGCGCGGCAGGTCAAGGCGCAGCCCGACGAACCCGACGACCTGATCCAGGTCTACGTGCCGCTGGCGCAGAACTCGTGGATGAGCGCGTCGCTCGTCGCCAGGCCGCGCCAGGGTGATCCCGAAGCGCTCGCACCCGCGATTCGGCGCGCGATTGCGAGCGTCGACAAGGAGCTCCCGGTCACGCGCATCCTGACATTGGACGATGTCGCACGACGAGCGACCGAGCGCCCGCGGTTCCGCGCGGTGCTCGTCATCGCCTTCGCCGCACTGGCCCTGACGCTGGCGATCGTGGGTGTGTTCGGCGTGCTGGCCTACTCGGTGCAGCAGCGCACGCGTGAGTTCGGCGTCCGCATTGCGCTCGGGGCGACCGTGCCCGACATCATGCGGCTGGTGCTGTCGAGCGCGGCGCGCTACACCGTCATCGGTGTGGTGAGTGGCCTTGGCCTGGCAGCGGCTGCTTCTCGATCGATCGCGACGCTGCTCTTTGGTGTGACGCCGTGGGATCCGATCACGTTCGGATCGGTCGGGATCCTGCTGGCGGTGACCGCAACGGTCGCGGCAGCGGCGCCGGCAATTCGTGCGGCGCGCGTCGATCCGGTCGAGGCGTTTAGGAGTGAATAGAACATTGGTGATTGGTGAATGGTGATTAGTGATTCGTTGGTGATTTGTGATTACTGATTGGCGATTTATTGACGATCGGGGTGCGCAATCGCGATAGATCACCAATCAACGATCGCCAATCAACAACGAATCACTAGTCACAAATCAGAGATCACAAATCGTGCGAATCAGGTACTCCCTGCGTTCATGGCTCTGGCGCGTGAGCATCCACCAGGAGGTGGACGAAGAGATCGCGTTCCACATCGAGATGCGGACACGCGAGCTGATCGAACGGGGTGTCGATCCGAAGACCGCGCGCGAGATCGTGCTCGCGCGCGTGGGCGATGTCAGACGCTTGAAGCGAACGTGTATCGACCTCGGCAGAAAGCGAGAGCGTGAGATGCGTATCACGAGGTGGATCGAGGAAGCACGGGACGATGT
>DASRJR010000274.1:0-5205 GCA_035649395.1 Vicinamibacterales bacterium | reverse complement strand
GTAACCAACAAGCGGGTGATAAAGAAGTCGGCAGCAATCACCGCCACGGATGAGGCGACGACCGCGTTTGTCGTGGCACGGCCCACGCCCTGCGTGCCTCCCGATGTGGCCAGACCCACGTAGCACCCGATCGAGACGATGACGAAACCCAGGCAGAAGGGCTTGATAATCCCCATCCAGACGTCGGCCAATCCGACGCCGTCGACGACCGAGTTCCAGTAGGTGCTCGATCCGACTCGGAGCTGAAACACCGCGATCACCCAGCCGCCCACCATCCCGACGGTATCGGCGATCACCGTCAACACCGGGCACATGAAGAACCCCGCCAGCACACGAGGGACGACGAGCTTGCGGACGGGATCGCTGCCGAGAGCTCTCAGCGCATTGATCTGATCGGTGACCACCATCGAGCCCAGCTCGGCCGCGATGCCGGAACCGACTCGACCCGCGAGCATGAGTCCCGTCAGCACGGGACCCAGTTCCTTGATCATCGAGGCGCTGACGAGCCGACCCAGCACGACGCGCGCTCCGAACTGATCGAGCGTGAGCCCCGACTGCAGGGCGAGCACTGCGCCCGTGAAGAAACCGGTGAGGATCACGACCGTCAGCGAACCGAGGCCGATCTGTTCGAACTGGGCGACGATGTCGCGAAAATAATACGGAGGAGAGCTGATGCTCCGTATCGTGGCGGTCTGCAGGAAGATGTACTCCTGCACTTCGTGCACGGCGCGCTTGGCCCAGTTCTGTAACAGTGTGAACACAATTAGCGAACGCCGCCCGCACCGCTTGCAAGGCCCAGGCCGCGGGTACGCAGGCCCTTCAGGGTGTCGCGGACCGAGGCGGCGCGCTCGAAATCGAGGTTGGCGGCGGCCGCTTTCATCTCGCGCTCGAGTCGAGTGATCTCGGCCTCGAGCTCGGCCTGCGTGCGAAACGGCTCGCGTGCGTCCTTGATCGGCGGGGTGACGTAGTCGCGCTCGTACACACTCGACAGCACGTCGTCGATCGAGCGCACCACGGATTCCGGGGTGATCCCGTGCTCCTCGTTATACGAGGCCTGCAGCGTGCGGCGCCGTGACGTCTCGGCGATCGCCGACTGCATCGACGCGGTCATGGTATCGGCGTACATGATGACGCGTCCGTTGATGTTTCGGGCGGCGCGGCCGGACGTCTGGATCAGCGAGCCCGACGAGCGGAGGAAGCCCTCCTTGTCGGCATCGAGAATCGCGACCAGCGACACCTCGGGAAGATCCAGCCCTTCGCGCAGGAGGTTGATCCCGACGAGCACGTCGAAGACACCACGACGCAGGTCGCGCAGGATCTCGACGCGCTCGAGCGTTTCGATGTCGGAGTGCAGGTAGCGCACCTTGACGCCCAGCTCCTGATAGTACGTCGTCAGATCCTCGGCCATCCGCTTGGTCAACGTGGTGACGAGCACGCGCTCCTTCCGCTCGGCGCGCTCGCGAATCTCCTTCAGCAGATCATCGACCTGACCACGCACGGGTCGCACTTCGATCGGCGGATCCATCAACCCGGTCGGCCGAATCACCTGCTCGACGACCACGCCACGTGACTTCGTCAGCTCGTACGGGCCTGGTGTCGCCGAGACGAACACCACCTGTCTGACGCGCTCCTCCCACTCGGCGAAGTTGAGCGGCCGGTTGTCGAGCGCCGACGGCAGCCGGAACCCGTAGGCGACCAATACTTCTTTGCGCGATCGATCGCCGTGGTACATCCCGCGAATCTGCGGCACCGTCTGGTGGCTCTCGTCGACGATCACGATCGCATCCTCGGGCAGGTAGTCGAGGAGCGTCGGCGGCGGCGCGCCGGGTGCCCGGCCGGTGAGGTGGCGCGCGTAGTTCTCGATGCCGTGGCAATAGCCGATCTCCCGAATCATCTCGAGATCGAACATCGTCCGCTGATGCAGCCGCTGCGCCTCGAGCAGCTTGCCCTCCGACTCGAGGAACGAGCGACACTCCTCGAGCTCACGCTTGATCGACTCGACGGCCAGCTTCGTCCGATCGCGCGAGGTGACGAAGTGCGACTTCGGGTAGACGGCGACCTTGTCGAGGCGGCGTATCACCTTGCCGGTGAGCGGATCGAACCAGGCCAGCTCGTCGACCTCGTCGCCGAACAGCCCGATGCGCAGGGCATGCTCCTCGTACGACGGCACGACCTCGACGATGTCGCCACGAACGCGGAAGGTGCCGCGGCCGAACTCGGTGTCGTTACGCTCGTACTGGATCTCGACGAGCTTGCGCAGGATCTGATCGCGATCGATCCGCTGTCCCACTTCGAGCGGCAGCAGCAGCCCGTAGTACGCCTCCGGGGAGCCGAGACCGTAGATGCACGACACGCTGGCGACAATCACGACATCGCGCCGCTCGAACAGCGAGCGCGTCGCCGACAATCGCATGCGGTCGATCTCGTCGTTGACGGTGGCTTCCTTCTCGATGTACGAGTCGGTCGCCGGCACGTAGGCTTCGGGCTGGTAATAGTCGTAGTAGCTGACGAAGTACTCGACCGCGTTCTCAGGGAAGAAGCGCTTGAACTCCTGATAGAGCTGCGCCGCGAGCGTCTTGTTGTGGGCCATGACCAGTGCGGGCCGGTTCACCTGCGCCAGCACCTGCGCCATGGTGTAGGTCTTGCCGGAGCCGGTCACCCCGAGCAGCACCTGGTGCGAGTCGCCGCGGTTGAGCGCTTCGACGAGCTCCGGCACGGCGCGCACCTGATCGCCGCGCATCTCGAAGTCGCTGACCAGTTTGAACCGATCGTGAACGGAGGATGTCGGCATACTGAATCGAAGCCGGGGAGCGGTTGATCTGAAGAGCGTACCACAAGCCGTTCAAAGTTCAGGGTTCATGGTTCAAAGTTCCGGGAACCCTGAACCTGGAACCATGAACGATGAACCGTGAACCCTGAACTGTACGCCGCAACAGCTATTTTCGATAAGGCGCGAAGTATCCCCTGCGTGTCTGGACCCGCAAGTCCCTCGCATTCGGCCGCCGCAGCTTGATCTCGACCTTCCGCCAGCTGCCGTCCGTCGCGGTGTTCGTCGAGATGTAGCCGATGGTGTACTGGGCGCGGATCTGCGCGAGGATGCGGTCGTAGGCCTGTTCGATCTGCTTCATCTCGCTCGGGAAGAACGCCTCGCCGCCGCTCTCGCCGGCGATCTGCGTCAGGCGCATGCGCTGCTCCGTCCGCACGCTTCCGGGTTGATTCGCCAGAAAGCCGACCGAGTACACCGTGACATCGGACGCGCGCACGAGCGTGATGACGTCGCCGAAGCGGATGGCGCTGTTGGTATCGCCGCCGTCGGTGAAGATCACGAGGATCTTGCGCCCCTGCATCGACGAGGCGCCGTCGAGATAGACACCGAGCGCGTCGTACATCGCGGTGAACCCTGACGGCTTGCGCGAGCGGATACGCTCAACGAGCCGTGGGAAGTCCTGTTGTCCGTATTTGGCGACGCGAACCTCGGTGTCGAAATCGACCAGCGTGATGTCCTTGGCCTCGGGAAGTGTGTTGAGGAAACGGACGGCGGCCGACCGCGATAGCGCGATGTCGGCGCCCATGCTGCCGCTGGTATCGAACAGCAGTCCGACGTGCAACTCCGGCGCGGCATCGACGGCATCGCCGCGGGCGAAGTACTCGATCGCCTGCGTCTTGCCGTCCTCGAGGATCTCGAGGTCATCGCGCGTGAGATCGGTCAGGAAGTTCGAGCGGCGATCGCTGACCGTCACTCCCAGGCTGACCAGATCCGTTCCGGCTCGAAACGTCGGCTTCTGCGCGATACCGGGACGCGGTGTGAGCACGCCGGCCGCCAGAACCAGAGAGAAACCAACGAAAAGCGGCCTGAACATCGGACTACCCCCTGAAGTTTCCCTGGCCCCAACTGCGGGCCGCCGCAGGGCGTATAATAGGCGTTTGGCGTCTATGTGTAGGGTTTTCCCCTTGGCGTCGCGGCGCACCGCATGAGGTGCATCGGCGCCTGCCAAACGGAGTTGGCGATCAGGATGCTCGACGAGATCCTGCTTCCCAACTTCGAGGTCGAGTTCCTGGTCGAGAGCAAATCGCTCGCTCGCCGCCTCCATGACAGCGGGTTGAACGTGACCAGTGGCGATCTGCGCCGCATGGACACGTATGTCAAAGCCGACCTCTCCCCCAGCACCTGCGTGGTCGTCGAAGACAACGGCCGAAGGAGCCTGAAGAAGATCCTGGAGGCCATCTGGGACGCCGGCGGAACGCTGGTGTACGTGCTGGGCGTCGGCACCTCGCACACGCGGCAGCGCGAAGAGGACCTGAAAGCCCAGTTCCCGGAGCTCAATTATCTCGCACTCTCGGAGCTCTTCGGCGGCCCCCTCCTCACCGAGTTCAGCCGATCACTGACACGGCTGCGCGTCCAGCAGTATCAGCGCTTCTTCAGCGACGCCGACCGCGTCCTCATCCTGCTCCACAACGATCCCGATCCCGATGCCATGGCCAGCGGCCTCGCGCTGCGAACGCTGCTGCACCGCAATCGGCAGACCGCCGTCATCGCGGCGCTGCAGGGCGTCACCCGCCCCGAGAACCAGCGGATGATGAACCTGCTCGACATCAATGTCGAGATCCTCACGCTCGAGCAGGTCGAAGCGTTCGATCGCATTGCGATGGTCGACGTTCAGCCGCATTACTTCGGCGGCACGATCGATCGCGTCGGCCTCGTCATCGATCATCATCCGGAGCAGCCGGGCTACACCGCCGTCTACAAGGACATCCGCGTCGACTACGGCTCGACCTCCACGATCCTGACTGAACACCTCCGCGCCGTCGACATGAACATCTCGGAGCGCGTCGCCACGGCGATGCTCTACGCCATCAAGTCGGACACGCTCTTCTTCGCGCGTCAGACCAACCGCGTCGACCTCGAGGCGTTCTCGTTCCTCTACCCGCTCGCCGATCCGGCCCTGATCCGCAAGATGGAAGGCGCCGAGCTGACGCTCGATCGCCTCCACTACGTGACCCGCGCGGTCCGCGACGGCAAGATGGCGAACCAGGTGTTCTCCGCGTTCCTCGGCACGGTGCCGCGCGAGGACTACATCACCTACGCCGCCGACTTCTTCCTCGAGCTGGAAGACGTCAAGTGGACGATCCTGTCCGGCATCGTCAACGAGATGCTGATCATCTCGGTCCGCAACCTCGGCTACACCCGCAACGCCGGCGAGTTCG
>DASRJR010000273.1:0-3342 GCA_035649395.1 Vicinamibacterales bacterium | reverse complement strand
TTGACGAACGGAGAGGGGGTGCCGTCCAACGCCAGCAGCGGGAAGATGCGCACCTCGCTCGCGACGCGGCAGAGCTCTCGAACCGCCGCTCGATGGAATGGCTCGCCCAATTGCGTCGCGTAGAGGAACAGAAAGTGCGAGCAGAGCGCGAGGCCGAAGGACGCCGTTGCGAAGGGCAGGTGCGGCAGTTCGGCCGCGACGTAGCGACCGTCGCGCCGGCCGGCTTCGTAGTCGGCGAGAAACTCGTTCATGGCCGCCATCCGGACATGGCCGAGCTCGTCGACTGATCTGATCGTCGTCCAGATGAATTCGTCGATGTTGCTGCGCGTCTGCTCCAGAATCTTGTCGTACGTGGACGCGATACGCCCTCGAAGCTGCTCGTCGTCGTACTGATAGATCGGATCGCACGAGATCACGGTCACACCACGACGCGTGGCCTCGGCATTGAAGCTCGCCGGCCCATCACCACAGCCCAGCACTTTTGATCGCAGGTCATCGTCCGAGAGCGCGAACATACGTCGATACTCGTCGAACGAGCGCCCCCAGGGCACGACTTGATCGAGCGTGAACATCAGAGCGTGAGTGACACGACGTGCCTCAACGCGGTTTGCCAGTCATCGGCACGAACAGGACGGGAAGCGTGTCGATCACCTCCACGCCCTTCGGCGTGCGACGAAGGATCCGAAGCTCCTGGCTGCCAGAGCCCACCGGAATCGCCATCAGGCCACCTATCGTCAGCTGCTCGATCAACGCGGCCGGCACCTCCTCGGGCGCGGCCGTCACTATGATGCGGTCGTAGGGCGCGTGTTCGGGCCACCCGAGATACCCGTTGCCGGTGCGCACGTGCACGTTGCTGTAGCCGAGCGCGTTCAACGTCGCGGTGGCCTGGTTCGCGAGCGGTTCCACGATCTCCATCGAGCGGACCTCTCTGGCCAAGGCTGAAAGGACGGCCGCCTGATAGCCGGAGCCGGTGCCAATCTCGAGCACACGATGATCGCGTGAGACGCGAAGCGCCTCGGTCATGAACGCAACAATGAATGGCTGCGAGATGGTCTGGCCGTATCCAATCGGCACGGGAGCATCCGCGTAGGCGCGAGAGCGCTCCGACTCGGGAATGAACAAGTGGCGCGGCACTGCGCGCATCGCCTCCAGCACACGCTCGTCGCGAATGCCGCGGCCGCGGATCTGGTCCTCCACCATCCTTCGTCGCTGCGCGTCCCAGTCGCGCGGATCACGTTGAAGCGCAGTGCCATCCGACGTGCATGCCAACGCACTCAAAAGCGTGGCGCACCACCACAGACGGCAATCGTGAGGATGGCTGTGCGTCATCTCTTCAGTGAATCGCCGGCGCGAACAGGAGGATCTTGATCAACGTGTTCGTGACCAGCACGACCAGGGCGAAGACCATCGCGGTGATACGCCAGCCCCACGGCAACGTCCGTTCACCCGTTCGCCAGGCGACGACTGCGCACACCAGGGCTCCAAGCTGCATGGCGATCAAAATCAGGGTAGACGGCCACCAGATCGCGAGACATCTGTCTCTTCGGCTCAGGTCACCGCTGAGATGCGCGTTCTCCCAATTCCAGCAATTCTCCGAGAAGTAAGCAATGCACCACAACGCGACCGTGACGGCAACGTACATCAGAAGTACGGTCGTCGGCCCCCAGCGGCGGGGCATCGCACTCCTCAAGGACGAATCGTGACCTTCTTGATGGTCTGCGGCGCGAGCGGCCGGCTCATGTTGCCATCAGCGCCCGGGCCGGTCGGCGTCTCGGCAATCGCATCGACGGCGGCCATGCTCCCCGTCACCTTCGCGAAGATCACGTAGTTCGGCGGCAGCGGGTAGTCCTGGTGCATGACGAAGAACTGGCTGCCGTTGGTATTCGGCCCGGCGTTGGCCATCGCGAGGATGCCGCGTTTGTAGCCGTCGCTGTACAGCGGCGACTCCTGCTTGATCTCGTCCTCGAACGTGCCGCCCCACGCGCTCTCGCCGCCGGTACCGTCGCCCGTCGGGTCGCCGCCCTGGATCATGAAGCCTTTCACGACACGATGGAAGGTCAGCCCGTCGTAGTAGCCGTGCTCGGCGAGCAGGCGGAAGTTCTCGACCGCCTTCGGCGCGTCGGCAGGGAGGAACTCGATCTCGATCGGCCCCTTGTCTGTCTCGATCACGCCGTGCATGCCGCCGGAGCTCTTCGCTCCCGCAGGCACCTTGGGGTTGCTGGCGACACCAGGCGCGGCGTCCTGCGAGTCGCACGCGCCCGCGAAAAGGAGCAGCTGAAAAAGCACACACGAACCAATCAGCCGAGCAACGCGACGAGATGCGGATGGTATGGTCACGTGACGAGAATAGGCGATCTGAAATGGGGTCGGGAGTCATTTTTCGATTTCCGTAAAATGACTCCCGACCCCATTTCTTATCTCAAGCCGATAAGAGGCGATCCTCCCAGGCGAAGTCGGGCTTCGGCCGCTGCTGCTGCTGATACCAGCGATACGTCTCGCGTAGACCGTCCTCGAGTGGCATCAGCTCCAGGCCCAGCTCCACTTCCGACCGCTCCGTTCGCACGGTGGCGAGCGGGACGTCGAGATACACGCCGAAGTAGTACGGCGCCGCGAACAGCTGGCCGCCGAGCCGTTGAATCTGCTCACGGTCGATGTGGACGAGGTCGACGTGCTTCCCGGCGATGCTCGCCAGCAACCGCACGTACTCGATCTGTGTGATCGGCGGATAGCCAGCCAGATTGTAGGCACGTCCGTTGGCGCGGCCGGTCTCGGCGGCGAGCACCGCCGCGCGCGCGACGTCACGTGCGTGCACCCACTGCATCATCCGCAAGCCGTCCCCGGGCACGACGATCGGCCGACCGGCACGGATGCGATCCCAGAAGAACGCCTCGCGGTCGAACGGATTGTGCGGCCCGTAGATGAACGCCGGCCGCAGCGTGCTCACCGGAATGCCCTGTTGACGCTGCAGCTCGAACAACGCCCGCTCGCTATCCGCTTTCTGCGCGCTGTACGCGTTCGGATGATCGGACGCCACCAGCGGGCCGTCTTCGTCAAGCTCGCCCCCTCCGTAGACGGCAACGCTGGACGTAAACACGTACCGACGCAGCGTGTCGGACGCGGACGCGATGACGGCGGCGCTCACCTGATCGGCGGTCGTGCCCCGCTGCCAGTCGTAGACATTGTCGTAGACGACATCGAATCGGTTGCCGCTCAGCGCCGCCTGAACCGCCGCGACGTCGTTGCGGTCACACCGGATCTCTCCGACACGGGCGCCGAAGGGCGTGGTGGCCCCGCGGTGCAGGATGACGACCTCGTCGCCGCGCGCGAGCAACTGCTCAACGA
>DASRJR010000272.1:0-3800 GCA_035649395.1 Vicinamibacterales bacterium | reverse complement strand
CCGTTCGTCCTCGACTCGTACGTCTGCTGATAGCTCGTGGTCACGTTCGAGTTGAACAGGTTGTAGAGGTCCATGCCGACGTCCAGACGCCTGCCGGCGAAACGCAGGATCTTCGCGAAGCGCATGTCGACCAGGCTGATGCGGCTCAGCGTGTAGAGCTCGCCCGGTTTGAGCAGGTTGAGCGTCGTCGTCTGTGCCGCCGTGGCATTGGCCGGCAGCCGTCCAAGGAAGCCCTGGATGGAGACGACGCAGTCTGGGGTCGTGCACGCGTTCGGGAGCTGGTAGTTTGCCGCCAGCGAGAGTCCGTTGGTGGCGACGCCGCCGCCAGGCGTGGTCTCGAGTGATCGCATGCTGGCGCTGACAAGCACATCGGCCTTCGGCAGGGTGTATGACGCGAGCCCCCGGAAGGATGTCGACCATTTCTCCGTCACGTCGCAGGAGTCGACGCGCGATGAACCGAGCAGCTCGGGAAGCGCTCTCGTGACGTTGCAGTTGTCGCGCACGCCGCGTCCCGTACTGGTCCCAGCCTGCAACTGAATGCCGTTTGCCAGCCGCGCCGTCGCGGTGAAGTCGACACCGTGCCAGTAGGACGTGCGCGGATCGCCGTAGTCTTTTTCGCTCGTCATGAATTGCTGCGCGCCACGGGCGGCGGCAGTTGGAGTGATCGCCACGAATGGAGCCGTGGTTCCACCGCCTGGCAGATTCTCGTGCTGCGGAATGAGGACCGAGTAGACGTCGTAGTCGGCGGCGGTCGTCAGCGTATTGTCCGTGACGAAGAAGTTCCCCCACCACCGTCGGGTGTAACCGAATTCGACGGACAGTCGCGGGACGAGCTCGTGCTGCACCGAGGCGCCCAGCTGCCAGTCGTACGGACGCACACCCCACCCGCCGAGGATCTCCGGGTTGATCGTCGTCGTATTCGGGTTGGCATTGCCGAAGTTCAAGCCGACACCGCCGATGGCCGCACACGAATCGCCTCCAGAGGCGAGGTTGTTCTGCAGTGCCGGATTCAGCAGATCGCAATCGACGATGTAATTCCTGTTGCCGTCGGTCCATCCACGGGCGAGCGCCGGCCCCGATCCGATGCGCGTGATGATACGGGCCGCTGGATTGTTCGAACTGTAGATGGAATCCGACGTCGCGGCCTCGAGGTACTTCCCGCCGTTGAACTTGAGCGCCGTCTTGCCGGTGCCGAACACATCGTAGGCCACACCGAAACGCGGCGTGATGTCGTTGTATCCACGGACGCTGACCGTTCGGTCGAAGGAAATCGGCCGAGGATTGAAGCGCGACGTCTCAGTGGTGCCGTTGCCCTCAGCCGGAGCCCAGCTCCACGCGCGGTCGTAGCGGATGCCACCTTGAAGCGTGAGACGCCCCCTCGTCCACTGGTCCTGCGCATAGAAGCCGAGCGTCTGCGTACGATCGTGCTGGTCCCAGCGCGGCGAGAGGAAGTACGACACGCTGGTCGGGCACAGTCGCGGGGCGAGGCTGTTGCAAGACGGGTCAGCAGCGCCGGAATTGAACGTGTAGCGCAGCTGGGTGTGATTGGGCACGCGGCCGTTGTGGACCTCGGTGAACGATCCGGTGTAGCCGACCTTCATGTTGTGCGCACCGGTCACGTACGACACCGCGCCGCGCCAGCTCGAATTCAATGCGTCGTTGTCGTTGAAGCCAAAGTCGAGCGGATCGAACACGCCGCGATACGAAAACTGCGGCCGCCCGTAGATGCTGGTCGTCTCCGTCACCGGAATCAGATCGAGCAGGCCGTCGGGAGCGGCCATGCCGAACCTCGCGTAGGCATACGCGAAGCGCGAGTAGCCGCCTTCAATGAGGATCCGACTGTTTAGCGGCGCAGAATAGGTGGCCTGCGTCGTGTTGTAAGGAAAGTCATGGTAGCCGGGGAACGTCTCCGGCGAGACCGTGTCGGCGCCGAACGTCCGGCCGGATGCGATCCAGCTAGCGCCAGCTTCACGACAACCCTCTCCACCGGGCTTGAGCGACGATCCGCTGCACCGGCGCTGATAATCGTGCGAGAACGTGACGCGATTGCGCGGCGTGAGCTGGGCGGTGACACGGCCGGCGTAGATCTGCCGCGATTCCGCTGTGCGCGACTCGATATCGCGATTCTCCGCGTAGTCCCAATGCGAGGCGTCGCCGGCGTAGCGATTCGCGTAGATGTCGGAGACGACAGCGGCATTGCCCCAGTTCCGCACGTTCGCGAAGAACCAGAGCCGGTCGCGGAGGATCGGTCCACCGATGCTGCCGTTCGAATCCCAGTTCTTCCGTAGCGTCGGCGGCTGCGTGATCCCCAGCGTCTGCAGCCGAGCGTCGATGTTGTTCGAGACCGCCCAGTCCCCCGACGTGCTGTAGAAGCCAAGCCCGCGGAACTGGTTGCCACCCGACTTCGGGACGATGTTGATGCTCGGCCCGCCGGTTTCCGCTTCGCCAAGACCGCCGGAAATCAGCACCTGCATCTCTTCGGCGTTGGCGATGTCGTAGGTCACGTCCGACACACCGCCGCCGCCAAACGGCGCGGCCACGGTCAGACCGTTGGTCATCACGCGCCCTTCCCCGCTGGCGCCGCCATGTGCCGTGAAGAACATCATCGACGGCGTCGTCGGTGCCGTCGTCGCGCCCGCGCCCGCGACGCCACCGATGTTCAACGCCGGCACCGCCGCCAGCGCCGAACCATACCCGCGCGTCGCCGGGAGCGTGTTGAGCGTTTCGTTGTTCAGCACGATCTCACGCCGTACAGACTGGGTATCGACGATGGGCGACTCGCCGGTGACCGTGATCGTCTCGCGCACCTCGCCAACGCGGAGATCGGCGTTGACGGCGATGACACCCGAGCCGGAGACGACCACACCCTCGCGCTTCACGGTCGTGAACCCCTGCAGCGAGAACGTCAACGCATACGTGCCTGGTGGAAGGTCGGTAATTCGAAACTGTCCGGTACTGTCACTGACTGCGGCGCGACTCTTTTCGATGAGTACGTCGCTGGTGGCTTCGACGGTCACGCCCGGGAGCACGGCCGCCGACGCGTCGCGAACGACGCCGGCGATCGTGGCTTGGGCATAGGCAAGGCCAGGTAAGAGCAGCGTTCCTGCGATGACCGCAAGGACGCGAAGGTGCACGCGCATGAAAAACCTCCTCGAACCGATGACGGTGTTCGCGGAGGGTAGCACACCTCCCAAACTCGACTGATTTCTGATATTTCGTGGATCGCGGACGAAGGAATCAGAATTCAGGAATCAGGAATCAGTAGAGCAGCCATAACACGATGCCCGCCGTGAAGACGACGAGCATCGCTGCAGACAGATCGCCCGTGGACCGCGAGCGCCAGGACTTGACGACCTGCGGGATGAACGCGCTGGTCGTCAGCGCCGCGGCGGCATACCCAATCATGTCGACCGCCGCGCGCGGGAGCTCCGGAACCAGATCACCCTCGCGCGGCGAAATCAGTTGTCAGACACCACCGTTCGCGCGCGCAGCTCGAGTTCGGCTCTCAGCCAGTGCTCGAGGTCATGACCGTGCGTCGCACCGTCGCTCAGAAAGAGCTCATAAGCGCGTGCGGCAATCACGTCGTGCGTGAGCGTGGACTGGATGTTCTGAACTGACGCTATCGCGTTGGCTTCCGGCGCCGCAGTGATCGTCGTTGACGGCTTTCTCGGGGTACGTTGAGCGGCGGTCGATTTCGGGATCGGGGTCGTGCTTTTGGGCATTCACACCTCGCGTCGTGCGTGTTCGTCGGTCCCACTCGACGATGATCGTCGCGCAGTGGGCCCGTTCAGCCATGATAC
>DASRJR010000271.1:0-6402 GCA_035649395.1 Vicinamibacterales bacterium | reverse complement strand
GATCGTCGATCGCGACGTCGTGCTGTGGTACACGTTCTCAGTGGTGCACCTGCCGCGCCCCGAGGACTGGCCGGTGATGCCATCCCACACCGCCGGATTCAGACTGGTGCCGGTCGGGTTTTATGCGTCGAATCCAACGGCGCCGGCGAAATGAGTCGACGTGCTTAGAACGACGGAGATCCCCCCAGCGAAGAGCTGATCTTGCTTTTCAACGCCGCGAGCGTTTCCGCCGACCCCTCGAAGAGATCCTCTGGATAGGCCGAGTCGCGGATCATCGCCTTGTAGATCGCGTCGCTCTGATAGAGGTTGAGCCCGAGGCCGGCGAGATACTGCAGCTTCAGGTTGCTGTCGGTGTTGATCTGCGCGTCGCTCAACCAGTTCTTCATGTCCGATCGACGGCCGGCATACGTGCCGAACAAGTCGACCGCCGACGAGATCCCGACCTCGCGCAGCGAGTTGGCCACCGCCTCGTTCGCGGGATCGCTGAGACGTGCTTGCACGGTATCGACGTTGATCTTTGCATTCTCGAGCTGCCCGAACAGCACCAGGTCGTAGCCCTGTCCGTTGACGGTGTTGGCGAAGACCGCGCCGTTGGGGAATGCCTCGAGGAACGTCGCGATCTCGCTCTTCACCGCCGCCTCGTTGCTCTCATAGAGCTGCACGAACAGCGTCACGACGCCGCCCGGATTGAGGTGCGACCTGACGACGCTGAAGAATTCACGCGTGTAGAGCGTGGCAGCGCCCTTGACCCACGGGTCGAGCGGATCAGAGGTGATCGCGTCGAACTTCTCGTTGGTCGTCAGCAGATAGTGCCTCGCGTCGTCGAGGTGGACCTTCACCTTCGGGTTGGCGACGACGTTGAAGTTGTGCTCGGCGAAGTGCGTCGAGACGACGCGAGGGACGAGCGGTTCGATCTCGGCGATGGTCTGGTCCTTGACCATCGGATCGATCGAGACCGCACCGGCGGTGACCCCGGCGCCGCAGCCGATCACGAGCACCTTGGTCGGCGTCTTCGGCACGAGCGTCGTGATGTGGCCGAGCATCCGCTGCAACCGCATGTCTTGCGGTTCGCTCGAGGCCTGCACTTTCCCGGCGTTGTGGTAGTTCAGCACGCCGCTCGGCGTGCGCGTGACGGCGACCGACGCCGTGACGCCCTCGCCCACGTAAACCATCTCGTTCTGTCCGACCCACGTGGCGGCGTAGCGGCCGTACGCGACGAGCAGCCACGGGATCGGGGGCACGGCGCGCGCCAGCAGACCGGCCACCAGCGCGATCCCGACGACGACCACCGGCGTCGAGGTGAGCCACGTCCGCGACTCGCCCGTCCCCGGCATGAGCATCAACAGCCCCGACATCGCAGCGACGCCGATGAGCACTTGCTGTGTCATCTGACTGCCAACGGTGCCGACGAGAACGAGCGCCACGACCAGCGCTCCGACGATCGCGCCGACGGTGTTGGCCGCATACACGCCGCCGACGAGGCGCGCGGAGTCCTGTCCCGGCACGGCCACGGCCGCGAGCGCCAGCGGAAAGCTCATGCCCCACAAGATCGCCCCCGGCAGCATCACCCAGATGGCGCGCATCAGATCGAGCTGGAAGGTGTAGCTCGGTCCGGTGGAGATCGACGGGTTGATTGGCCAGTACGGCATCGAAGCACTGGTCGTGTATCCCGCCCAGGCGATCGCGCCGCACAGCCCGAGCTGACAGACGCCGAGCGCCGTCCGCGCGTTCATCGTGCGCGCGATCGTCGAGCCGAGACTGCTGCCGATGCCTAGCCCCACCAGGAAGACGGCGAGAATGAGCGAGAACGTGTACGCCGTGGCCCCGAACAGCAACGAAAGCTGACGCGTCCACACGACCTCGGAGCCGAGCGCCGTCAACCCCGACAGCGCGATGGCGATGTAGACCAGACGCGTGGCTTCCGAGGTGAGTGCCGGCATCGCTGACGGTGCGTCATCGGGCGCCGTGATGACGGTGTGTGGAGTGAATCGGGCAACGACCGTCGCCAGCACTGCCACGAGCACGTTCAGGCCGACGGCGGCGAACGTGGCGGTGGCCATGTCGTAGACGCGAAGCAGGTAGAACCCCGCGAGTAGACTGCCGACGACGGCGCCGGCCAGGTTGCCGCCGTAGAAATAGCCGAGCCACGACACCCCGCGGGGCGTCGTGGCGACCCAGCGAGCGATCGCGGGAAGCGTGGCCCCCATCAGGAGCGTCGGTGGTATCAGGCAAATCCCAGCAACAATCGCGCGCAGCACCAGGTTGACCTGGCCAGTGCCCGCGACCGACGTGTAGACGCGCCCGACCACCGGGACACCGTACAAGACCAGGATCCCGAAGAGCCCGATGCCGACTTCGATCGCCGCATAGACCTTCAGCGGGTGCAGGTCGCGGTTCAGGTATCTCGGCAGCAGGATGCTGCCGAGGCACATCCCGCCCATGAACACGCCAAGGAGCACGCCAAGGGAGACGGCAGACGAGCCGATCGAGAGCTGGAGGAGCTGGAACCAGACAACTTCGTAAATGAGTGCCGCGCAGCCTGAGCCAATGAAGAGCAGCAAGAGCGCCGGGAGCCAGCGCTGTCCGGCGTCAGGGTCAATTTCGGGGGCCGTCGTGGGCCCCAGCGTTTCTAGGTTGGTCACTTCGGGATACTACCCCAGGACACTTGTAGGAATCAGGACTCAGGAATCAGGATTTAGTCATGGGCCTGGGCAAAGCCTGAATCCTGATTCCAGATTCCTGATTCCTGTCGGGCGCCGTAACCCAGAATTAACGGCGGCGTCACGTACCAGAAACTCCCGTTTTCTACCGTGGGTCTTGTAACGGCATGGAAACGGGGGCCCCTTGCAAGACACATTTGAAACGAGCCACGGCGAGCATGGTATGACCGCGCGCGGTGCCGCGCGCACGCACGTGCTCGTCGTCGACGATGAACAGGACATCGCGGGGCTGATCAAGCACACATTGGAAAAGGGCGGCGAGCTCGAGGTCGAGCTGGTCGCGACCGGTGACGCCGCGCTCAAGGCGGTCAACGAGCGCACGCCGGATCTGATCGTGCTCGACCTCAATCTTCCGGTGCTGAGCGGACTGGAAGTGTGCCGCATCCTGCGCTCGCGTCCGGCCACCGCGCGCGTGCCGATCATCATGTTGACCGCTCGCACGAGTGAAAGCGATCGCGTGACCGGTCTCGACGTCGGCGCCGACGACTACATCACCAAGCCGTTCAGCCTGCGCGAGCTCGCCGCCCGCGTCCGCGCCGTCTTGCGTCGCGGCCAGCCGAAGGCGACCAATGGCCAAGGCGACAGCGAGGCGTACGTCTATCGAGGCAAACACCTGGTTGCCGACTTCGACGCCGTCGCCGTCAGCGTCGACGGAGTCGCCGTTCGTCTGACGCGGCGCGAGTTCGAGCTGCTGCGCTATCTGGTGGAGAATCGCAATCGCGTTCTGTCACGCGATCGACTGCTCGAGCGCGTGTGGGGATACGACCGCCTGGTCGAAACCCGATCCGTCGACGTCCACGTCGGCCGGCTGCGCGGCAAGCTCGGTGTCGCGGGACGGCAGATCGAAACGGTGGTGGGGTTGGGTTATCGGTTTGTCGAGTAATTCAGAATTCACAATGCAGAATTCAGACACTGCATTGGGTCAGTGTCCGCATTCTGAATTCTGAATTCTGAATTTCGGGGATCTAAGACTCGGTCCAACCAGCTTTCGCCAACTGAATCGCTTGCGTCGCGAAGCTCATGCGGGCTCGCTCGACACGGTGCCAATCGGTGTAACGCCGGCGCCAGATCACTTGGCTTCCCTGCTCTTCTCGCACTTCCCATCCCGTACCGCCGGCGTCCGAGATGGTAAAGCGGTGAACCTCTCCGGCCTTCTTGAAGACTCGCGCGTACATACAAGTTCGATCTATATCCCGCAACGGTGACCGTTCGGTGTAAACGTTGTGTAAACCTTAAATGGGGCGCTAAACCAGGCGTTTCTTGGTGCGTTTCCTGCTTATTGGGCAGGAACCCGAACCCGTAACACTCCCGGATGCACGCGCGCGCGAACCGATCGTCCTGCCAACGCGGGCTCGCCATCGACGTGATAGACCATGTCGTGTTTCGCGGTGATCTCCACGTCGGCAGTTGGAATGATCGTCACGCCGGGAAGACGATCCACCTTTCCCGAGAACAGCATCGGCATCTGCGCGATCGCCGACCACGGCGAGCGCTCTCCGACGACGACCACGTCGAGCGCTCCATCGTCGATCCGCGCACCCGGCGCGATGGTGGCACCGTTGCCGTACTGACGTGAGTTGGCGATGGCGATGAACAGCGCACGCGTCTCGAGCCGCGTGCCGTTGGCGGAGATCGTGTACTGGTCGGGAACGAACCGAATGAGCTCGCGCACCGCGATCGAGATGTAACGAGCGAAACCGCGGCGCGCGTGCCCCGTCTCGGCGAACTCGTGCGCGACGTGCGCATCGAAGCCGAGACCGGCGACGTTGAAGAACATGCGCCCCTCGATTTCACCAGCGTCGATGAGCTGATCGCGGCCGCCCAGCGCCACCTCGAAGGCCGCCGCCGGGTTCAACGGGATCGCCAGCTCGCGGGCGAGGCCGTTCCCGGACCCGCTCGGTACAACCGCCAGCGCCACGTTGCTGAAGGCGAGCGAGGAGGCGACCTCGTTGATGGTCCCATCGCCGCCCCACGCGATGCACATCGAGGCTCCGCGCGCCACCGCCGTGTGGGCCAGCTCGCGCGCATGGCCGCCGTGCTCGGTGACGAACACCTCGGCCTCGAGACCACGCCGCTCGACGAGCGAGGCGGCCAGTTCCGCGCGGCGCCGCGCCTCGTCGGGCCGGCGGCCCGTGCCGGAGATGGGGTTGATGATGACGGCAATCATCGGACGGTCGCGTGTCGGTGCGAGAGTACGTCGCGTGGCGGTGCGATCGCGCTATCGCGTGTCGGTGCGATGAGGCTATCGCATATTGGTGCGATTGTGTCAGCTCGTCGGTGCGAATCGGGCGTGCGCGTCGGTGCGACGGGGCGCTTACGAAGCCAGCTTGCGCAGCACTTTCGGCGTGACGAACCAGACCAGGGACCCGGTCTTTTTCGCCGCCAGCGCGCCGAGATCGACGCGACAGAGCCCGCCCTTCTTGAACGTCAACGGGTGGCTCGCGCCAATCAGGTGTGCGGCGAGCTCGCCGAGGCCGGGTTCGTGGCCGACGAGCGCAATGCGGTTGCGCTTGGCGGCTTTCGCGAGCTGCCCCATGACGACCGACGGGGCGTGGCCGGGCGCGAGCGCGTCGAGCGTCTTCACGCTGCTGCCGACGGCGGCCGCCAGCAGGTCGGCCGTCTGCTTGGCGCGAACCAATGGGCTGGTGAAGATCTCGTCGATCGCGACATCGAGCGACTTCAACCCGGGGAGGCTGTCCCTGAATCGATGGACGCCGCGCGTTGTCAGCGGGCGCTTGTTGTCGTCGGGCCAGGCCTCACCGCGTTCCGCCGCGATGGCGTGACGCACGAGATAGAGTTCGTAGGGCATCGGCGTCGATCAAGCCGCGGACGCGCGGTGCTGCTCAGCCATGGCGGTCACATGATCGCAGATTGCGAGTAACGCCTTTCTCTCGTTCATGTAACGAACGTGCAACAGACGGCACTCGGTCTCGAGGAAGCGCACGAGCCGATCGAGCTCGCCAGACAGCTTCAGATCGCGCAGCGTGCCCGTACTCTGCAACGCCCGTGTGCGCGCGATGAGCACCTCGAGATCGTGCATCCGGCCGAGCAGATCCTGAACCCGCCTGAGCGTGCGCAGGCGCGCCTGGGCCCGCGAGGCGCGCAGTTCCCGCGCGATCTCCATGGCGTAGCGAAGCTTCTTCACCGCGATGCGCACCGCGTGCAGCCGATCGGCGAGGTAGATGCCCGCCGCGTTGTCGATCGCCGCTCGCACGTCCTCGGCGCGTCGCGCCGCCCGCGCATCAGCCTGGTCCAGAGGCCTGCGGTCCCCACGCGTCCCGCCCTTTGCTGACCCCGCAGGTAAGCGGGCTGCGAGCGTTTTCTTCTGCAATTTCTTCAAATCGAGCCGGTCGATCTGCCGGATCATCTCGACGAGCAGTCGTCCGCGTTCTTCGCCGATGACCTCACGCAGCCGGCGAACGCCACCTTCCGGAGCATCGCCGGACGCGTGAATCTGGTCGAGGGTCATGAGGGCGACATCGAGCTCGCGCACCGGCCCGAGGCCGCGGGTCAGCCGCCGCACCTGCTTCCGCAGCTTCCGTCCGACGCGCCGTTTCGCGAGCAGGGGCAGCGCTTCGCGCAGCCGTCGGGTCGCGACCCTCGCTTGATGCACGCCGTTGACGTCACCCTTGCGGGCTGGCGGCAGGGCGCGTCCAAGCGCGGCCAGGCGCTGACGGATGAG
>DASRJR010000270.1:0-9615 GCA_035649395.1 Vicinamibacterales bacterium | reverse complement strand
CCTGCGCCGCAGGTGCCGCCTGCGTAGCTGGCGGCACTTGCGCGCGCTGGGAGGCTCGATGCTGCTCGATGCGGGCCGCCTGCTCGGACGCTGATTCGACGAACCGAACGTGTGGTGCGCCGCCGCCATCGAGCACGATCTGCATGCCGAAGAAGAAATGCAGGAGTGCTCCACCGCCAACGAGCGTCGCGAGCAGGACGAGAATGACTCTGCGGATCTTCTTCAACATAAGATTCTTCGACAAACGAACGGGCGATTCGCAACGTCTTCTCGCCGGGCCTCAAGAACAGGCCCGGCCTACACTGCCCTACCGCTTCGTAGAAGCGGCCCTACCGGCCGCGGAGCGGCCGGCCCCACGGTCGCGAAGCGACCGCCCTATTTCCTGCGTTGGCCGATGGCGTAAAGAGCGGAGGCCGTTCGTACGAAGATCTGGCCCTCGGAGATCGCTGGGGAGCTGAGCGTGTAGTCGCCTAAATCGTTTTCGGCGAGCAGTGAGAACTTCGGTCCGCTCTGGATCACGCTCGTCACGCCGTCCTCATCGGTGATGTAGATCTTGCCATCGGCCAGCACGGCCGAGCCGCTGTAGGTCGCACTCCGAAGCCGCTGCGGACCGTAGACGGTTTTCCCTGTCTTGGCCTCGAGCGCGAACATGATGCCGCGATCGTTGATCGAGTAGAGATAGGTGCCGTCGGTGACCGGCGTCGGCACGTCGGGTCCGTTGTTGAACGACCAGAGCACGTGTGAGCTCGTGACGTCGCCACGGCCACCGGGCTTGAGCGCGAGCAGCGGCCGCTCTCGCGACGGCGCAAAGATCAGATCGCCGTGCACGATCGGCGACGCGACAATGCGGTAGCTGCCGTCGTTTCGCGGGTTCAATCCGTCCGCGCGCCAGAGCTCCTTGCCCGAGGCGGGCTCGTGCCCGGTGACGACGTCGCCACCGGTGACGACGATCTCGGTGGTCGTGCCGTAGCGCAGCAGCGCAGGCGTCGTGTACGCGTCCGGCGACTCGAATCGCGCGCGGGTTGGACGCTCTGTCCGCCAGACCGTCTTGCCGCTCGTCTTGTCGATCCGCAACAGGTACGAGGGATCGTCCGTGTGCATCCCGTGCAAGACCTGCACGTAGAGCGCGTCCTCGAACAGGAGCGGCGAAGACGCGTAGCCCCACTGCAACCCGAATCGGCCGTAGTCGCGCTGGATGTCGCGCGTCCACAGCTCCTTGCCGGCGAAGTCGAACGACTTCAGGACGCCGGCGCCCGTCATCACCCATACGAGCTTGCCGTCAGTGACCGGCGAGGGCGATGACATGTTCTGCTTCATCATGCGGCGGTCCCCGCCACCGAGCGGCCGTTTCCACCGCACCGCCCCGTTGGCGCGATCGATGGCCCACAACGACATCTCCTTGCCATCGCTCACATTGAGGAAGAGATGGTCGCCCCAGATGATCGGCGTTGAGCCGGACCAGGCAGGCATCGCCAACTTCCAGGCGACGTTGTCCGTGGCCGACCACTTGACGGGCAGGTTCTTCTCGGCGCTGATGCCGTTCAGCAACGGCCCGCGCCATTGCGGCCAGTGCTCAGCGGCCGGTTGGCCAACAGCCAGCAAGACAAGTGCAGCAATCACGAATAAGTGCTTCATAGATTCCACTAATCGGAATGAAGGGCCGTGACGAGCGGCGTCGACGTCGCCGCTTTCATCGCGACGAGCGAGGATAACAAACCGGTCACGAACACGGCGAAGAGCAGGAGGGCACCCCCGCTCGTCAGCGGCAGCCGCCCGCCGCGTTCGGCGACCGCCGGCATGATCGCGATGCCGGCGCAGATGGCGCCGGCCAGCAGCCCGCCGCCGACGAGCACGGCATTCTCGGCGAGCACCATCACCATCACATGCTGGCGGCGATACCCCACCGCACCGAGCAGCGCCAGCTCGCGCCGCCGTTCCAGTACGTTGCGGACGAGCACGGCGGCCAGACCGATCGTGCCGAGCAGGAGCCCGAGACCGCCGAGCGTCTGGAATGTCGAAAGATAGGTGTTCTCGACCTGATGGAACTGCGACAGCCGCTCCGTGGTGCTCGTGGCGTCGGCGCCGAGATCCGCGAGCGCATCCTCGAGCCGCGCGCCGACGTCCGCCGATCGCTCGTGCGGGGCGTCGACCAGGAGCACCCGATAACCTTCCTGCGCCGGGAACAACTCGACGAAGTTCGCCTGTGACATCAGCAGCTCGCCCTGGAAGATGCTGTCGCGCAGCGCGGCCACGAGACGGAGCCTGATGTCGCGATCGCCTCGCCTGATCGTGATCTCGTCGCCGAGTTTCTTGTGCAGCACGTAGGTCATCGAATTCGCGTCGGCGATGACCGGAACGGCTCCTTCGGGATCGCGTCGCGCGAGCAGGAG
The DNA here is from genome assembly GCA_035649395.1 of Vicinamibacterales bacterium. GTDB lineage: Bacteria > Acidobacteriota > Vicinamibacteria > Vicinamibacterales > UBA2999 > Gp6-AA40. The sequence continues at coordinate 7,225 of DASRJR010000270.1, read as the reverse complement.
CCACGGATTGGCACGCTCGGCGTCGGATGAGGCCAGCGACGACTGAAACGCGAACCGCCCCTTTGCCAGGAAGGCATCGGTCGGCGCCAGAATCCTCGGGTTCTTGGGTTGATACAGATTCAAACAACTCGCATCGTCTCCAGGCAGCAAGCGAAACGGCTCGAACGTGACCGAATCGCCCAGGTCGAACAGACTCAGCGCGTCTCGTCCGCTTGCCGAGTTCGGATCCTGCACGATTGGCAGCACCGTTTCGACGAGCAGGGCGTACCCGCCCACACCGGACTGCGGACCGACGTCACGCAGCGTGTCACCGCGGCGGAACGCGTCGACCGATATGAGAATGAACGTCGCCGACGCGATCACTGCCATCGACAGCACGCTTCGCCCGGGCCGATAGCCGGCGCTGCGCCATCCGAGGCGCGACACCGGCTGCCATCCTCGGCCGTCGAGCGCGCTGCGAAAACGACGTCGCAGGACGAAGGCGTAAACACACAACGCAGCGACGAGCAGCGCCGTTCCGGCACCAAAGAATGCCCCAGCGGCATCGGCCCAACCCGCGGCGCTCGCGCTCAACAGGCCCACGCCGAGAAGTGCGAGCACGACAGCCGACACGAGCAGACGGCCTCGTCCGCGCGTCAGCCGCTGTGGATCGGGCGCCGGATCGAGCTGACCGGCGAGCAGGCTGCGCTCGGACACACGTGTCAGCGAGCGCAGCGTCCACCAGATGCAGACAGCCGCGCTCACAACGCCACCAACGGCGCCACCTGCGAGCGAGACAGCGCTCACATGCAGGACCAGGCCCGTCGTTCCGACAGCGCCGACCCACCAGGTGCGAAGGCCGTACATCACCGCGGCGGCATAGCCGATCGCGCCGAGGACGCCGAGCACGCTGCCGACCAACGCGAGCGCGACGCCTTCGACCAGAAACAATCGCCGCACGTCGCGTGGGCCGAACCCGACCGCGCGCAGCAAACCGACCTCACGCACTCGCTGCTCGATGCCGAGCTTGAAGAACAGCGCCGCCAGCACGAGCGCCGAGATCACGAGGAAGAAGCTGAAATAGACGAAGTATTCGCCGAAGTCGGTTGCCCCCTGCGATGCGTTCAGGCTTTCATCACGAACGCCGCGCACGGTCAGGCCCAGCGCCAGCGGATCGGCCGCTGCGCGCAGACGAGCCGCGAGATCGGCGCGATCGCGCTCGAGCGGCGGCGCTGACGTCGGCGTGACGCGAATCGACGTCATTCCACCGTAACGCGTGCGCCACAAGCGCTGTCCGACCTCGAGCGGCACGAACGCTTTCGGCGTCGTTCGATGCTTCTCCCAGAATTCCTCGTCGATCTTCCGGATTCGCTTGAGGTCGACCGGGAATGGCGGATCCCAGTCATCAAGCGTCGGCGCGTCGCTGATACCTGGGAACGTCGGAGCCATGTCGCGATCGCCAGCTGCCAGCGGAACGATCGCGGCAACCTGGAACGTGGCACTGCGCGTGACGAGTTGGCCGGGCTCTTCCCAGGCGTAGTAGTCCATCGTCAGCGCATCACCGACACGCGCCTGGAGATCGGTGGCCGCCCAGTCGGTGAGAAAAATGGGGTCGGGAGTCATTTTTCGAAATTCGTAAAATGACTCCCGACCCCATTTCTCAACCGCCGTCACCAGCGAGTACGGCACCTCGCGATTGCCGACGCGCATCGTGTTGGCGAGGTAGGTGAACAGCGGCTGACCGGTGCCGCCGGCCTCGGCGACCGCCTTCGTCACGATCGCGGCATGGGCATCGTCCAGAACGCCCGCACTCGAGCCCACGGTGAGCGCGCCTTGCGCGTCGAGCGCCTTGACCGACAGGCCGACGTCCTCGAGCTGACTGGCGCGCCGCACCATCTGCTCCACCGCTGATGTCGAGCCGCCGCTTGCCGTCGCCACGAGCAGCGCGTTGACGCGCCCTTCGACGTCGAGATCCTGCTGCATCCGCGCGAGCGGAACGAACACGGCGTGGACGTCGCCCTGCCGCGCCTCGAGTGCGAACTCGCCGAGCGACGCGCGCGGAAGCACGCGGCGCACGGTCAGCCGCATCGTCCGCCCGAGATTCTCTCGACGACCGTGCAGCGTTTCGAGCGGCACGTCGGTCGGCCGCTGCACCCTGACCAGAATCGCGTCGTCATCTTTCACGCCCAGACGTTCAGCCAACGCGGGGCTGACGAACCCCTCTCGATCCGCCGGACCACGAACATCGCCGACGGCGTGGAAACGCCAGAACCGGTCGTCGACGCCGTACACACGCACGTCGCCAGCGGTGCGCCCGCTTTCCTGTCCGCTCACAAACGCCTGCGCCACGACGAGCGGCGCAATCGCCGACAGCTGCCGCCCAGACTCCGGCTGCGATCGCACGTCCTCTGCGAGTTGTTCGCGAAAGAACGTGGACGAGGCGACGATGACGTCGGTCTTTCCGAGACGGCCCAGCACGAGATCCCGCAGGCTGCCACGAACGGAATCACCGACGAGCAGCGCGCCGGCGAGCACGGCGACGGCCGTGGCGACACCGATGACGACGGCAACATGGCTACGCCAGTAAAACGTCACGCCTTGGAACGCAAGTCGAAGCACGTCCGATCAGCCCCCCGCCTGATAGCCCGCGCGCGCCTTCAGCGTGCCGCGGCGGCCCTTCAACCGGACGTCAAGCTTGTGCCAGCCGCTCGTCGGAACGCCGCTCGGCGAATAGCTCAAGAGGTAGCGGTTGCGGAATTCATCGAGAATCCGCAGGAACGTCGCGGAGAGATCTTTCGACGACTGCAACTTCACCAGGCCGCCTCCAGTGAGCTTGGTAACGTCCTCGAGGAAGGGCGACTCCTCGGCTTCTCTCGAAGCCGCGGCATACACCACGACGTCGGCTCGTCGCGCCGATTCGAGCACGCGTTCCGGCGCGAGCCAGCTCGCGGTATCGAGTCCGTCGCTGAAGACGATCAGCAGATTGCGCGCGCCGTCCGGCTGCTCGAGCAGCAGCGCCGTGTATGTCCCATCGACGAGTGCGGTGTCGCCCGCGGGAGGCGCGTCCTCCAACGCGCCGCGCACCAGGGCAATCTCGCTCGTCAGGCGCTGGCGCACCGAGACGACATGACTGAACGTCAGGAGCGCCACTTTGTCCTCGACGGTCAAGCGGCCGAGCAGCGCAGCGCACGCGCGCCGCAGATCGTCGAGTCGATCGCCGATGACGCTGCCGCTCGTATCGAGCGCCAGAATGACGTTGAGTGGAATCTGCTGAAAGCTGACCAGATCGACGTTCTGCAGCACGCCGTTGTCGCGAACTTCGAAGTCAGCCGCCTGGAGTCCCCGCAGGATCTGCCCACTGTCGGTCGCGAGCACGTCAACGCGAACGGACTCGCGCCGTGCCGAAAACGTCGCCTGCTGATTTCCGCCTCCGCCAACGGCTTCGGCGACGCAGGCGGTAGATACCGCCACGGCGAGCGCGACGGCGAGACGACGGGCGGGATTCATCTCGGCCTCTCGTCGCGCACCGCATCGTACAAACGCGCGAGCAGCGGGACCCGATGACGTCCCTGGTCATATTCGTAGGTCCACCACGGATCAGCGCGATCCTCGTCCACGTTGAGATCGGATGCCAGTGCGAGGACGGCGCTCCGTGCGGCTTGCCGGTCAGCAGGCGTACCGCCGAGCCGGCTGAGCGCGATCCGAGGTGATTGCGCGAGCGGAAACAGCTTGACCGCGCGCCAGTACGCCTCCCGCGCCTGGTCCTCTTTACCGACCGCCTCCAACTCGCCCGCAAGAAACAGCGCCGTGTAGTACTCGAGCAGCGGCTCGTTCGTCGATGTGACCTTCTGCAGCTCGGCGACCGCTTCTGCGTGACGACCTCGTCGGCCCAGGACCCTCGCGTAGCGAATCCGCGCTTCGTCGTAATCGGGCTTCGCTTCCAAGGCGCGGCGAAAGAGGCGTTCGGCCATTGACAGCTCGTCGGCGCGCGAACCGGCGAGCATGGTCACGCCCCTCGGAATGTTCGCGCTTCGAAGAGCCGCCTGCCGGCGATCGCCGGACATGACTTCGTGCAGCGCGCCGCAGAAGAACAGCGTCTCCGCGTCCTTGGGAAAGAGCTCGAGCGCGCGCTGGCAATTGCGAGGATCGAGGTCGCCGCGCAACTGCATGAACGTTTCGACAGCGAGATACCACACGCGAGCGACGTCATCGCCTTCGGGCCCGACCACCTTGCCGGTCGCCAGGTCACGCGTGCCAATACGGTCCAGGAGTCGCCGGCCCATCTCAAAATGGCTGACTCCGGTCTCCGCTCCCACCTGACGTCCGTCATCCATCCGAATGATGTAACGATCCAGACCAGCGCTTCTGCCCGACGATCGTACCGGCGACGGTGGCGCAAGCATCGCGAGATCCGCATGCAGCACTGCGCCCCGCCGGAGCAGCGCATTCTCCCGGCCGTCGGTTCGACCACCCAGCTTTTCCGCCATGGCGCGCAGTCGCCCCAGCTCTTTCGCGGTGTACGTCAGTTGTGGGTACCGCCGCGATGACGCGACTGACTGCTGTACAGCATTCGGCTGCTGCACTCCGACGGGACGTTCTTGCGGGGCGAAGAAGATCAGCACATCCGGCTCGCGGACGAGGCTGGTCAAGGAGGTCACGTCGTACCAGAGGAATCGCAGCTCCTCCAGGCCCCACTCGTTGACGGTGAGCGCCGGTTCGTCCAGTTCCCCGAGCTCGTGCCGATTAACAGCAGCAACCCAGGCCTCCACCCGCTCGATTCGCGCGAGTTTGGCCTGAGCCGTGGGCGGTTGCTGCGCGGCCGCGACGTACACCGCAAGCACGCTCAACCCCGCGGCGAGCCCACCGCGTCTATGCGTGCTCCTCACGGAAACCTCCGCTGCGCCATTTCGAGAAATGTCCTTCGAGGTATACGACTCGCGTGAAACCGTGCTTACGCAGGCTGCGTCCGGCGATCAGCGCACGAGGTCCATGCCCGCAGTACACGATCAGTTCGTCGTGTTTCGAGGCGGGAATCGCGGCGAGCCGTTTCGACACCTGCCAGAACGGCACATGTGTGGCGCCAGGGACGTGACCGTTCGCGAACTCACGTCCGGTGCGGACGTCGAGAATGGCCGGCGGTGTGCCCCTGGCGATTCTTGCGAGCAACGCATCCGGCGTGATGTGATGACTCACGCGGTTCGTGCACCTGGCGGTACCGTCACTACCGCGGCGGCGACAGCGAGTACCGCGACCATCGCCGCGAGTAGATAAAACGCGGCAGCGTACGAGCCCGTGCGCTCCGCCCACGTCGCAAGAAACAGCGGCCCCACCGCCGATGCGAGCACCGTCATGACTTGCGCGGCGCCCTGAATGCGACCGAGGTCAAGGCGTCCGTACGCACGTCCCCAGAAACTGAAGAACACGACCATCACGAACCCGCCACCCACGCCCATCGTCACGGCTTGAGCCATGACCTGTGCCTCGGTCGAGACGTGTGCAAGTCCGATCAGACCGGCGCCGAGAACGAGGAGAGCCGCCATCAGGATCATCCGCAGCGACACACGCCCGGCGAGCGCGCCGGCGACGAAGTTCCCGGCCAGACCCGTGATCGCCGTCACGGCCAGCGCGCGATAGTAGACATCCGCGGTGAAGCCGCGTTCGACGAGGATCGATTCGTTGAGCAGGCCGATGCCCGACGCGACCAGGCCATACATCGACGCCGCGAGTGCAAACACCCAGAATGCTGCGGTGCGCAGCGCATTTCCAAATGTCGTGTTCGCTCGTGTGTCGTCGTTCTCATCGTCGGGGCCGCCCTCCCCGCCATCGACTTCGGCTCCGATCGCTTCCGGTGCCGACCGATCGAGCACCCACGCCAGCGGCGCGAGGCCGAAGACAAGGCCGAGCCCGATGATGGCCCACGCCATCCGCCATCCGATGCTCTGCACCAGCGAGCCAACCACCGGAAACGCCATCATGAAGCCGATGCTCATGACGACCGAGTAGACGGCCATGGCGCGCGTCAGCCGACGCCGAAACCACTTCCCCACCATCGCGAGACTGATTACGGACAATGCGCTCTGCCCGAACCCTCGCGTGAGGGTGATGCTCGCGAGCATGGCTGGGGCACTCGTGGCCTGACTCATCGCGAGCACCGTGAGACCGAGTGCAAGCGCGGTGGTCGTCAAGACGACGCGGCTGCCGAGACGATCGATCAGGCGGCCGATGCCCAGACAGAACAGGCCGCCGATCAACGTCGCGACAAGGTTCATCTGCGCGTAGGCGACGCGTCCGATGTTCAAGTCGCGAAGCAGGGGCTCGGTGATGAGACCGAGCCCCTGGGTCCGTCCGGGCAGCGTGCCGATCATGGCGGCGCACGCCACGCCCAGCACCACCCACCCGTAGTAGACGCGCTCGCGTACGCGAGGCGCGACATCGACACCGGCTGCGTTCATCGAGCAGCCCCGACGAGTGTCAACGACTCGTCCTCCTCCGGCTCCTCGACTGCGACAGCGGCGCTGTTACCCCCAGGCCGGCGCGCGGCCGGCTGACGGACACCGGTAAGCGGATCCCGCGGATGCGGATCACGCGGCCGCTGATAACCGCCTCCCGGTGCCAGACCCGGCGCCGAGCTGTCGACCGGCTTCCGTCGCCGGAAGAACGACAGCAGCCACCAGATCAGACGCATGAGCCAGGCGAACATAGGAGAGAGTCTACCAACGGCGGGTCTAAAAGACCCGCCTCTACGACGTTCCCGTCGATCGACGTAGAGGCGGGTCTTCAGACCCGCCGTGCCACGCGCGTGAGCTGAACCGTCCGCTCGTTCGCCGACACCGTCAGCGTGCGGCCGTCTGGCGCCACCTGATATGTCACCCGGCCTTCGACACGCCCATCCTTCGTGCCCACGGCTTCGAGTGCATGCGTGCCAACCCAACGTGCACTGACACCGTAGCCGTGCGGCTGAGCGTGCTCCTCGCCATCGACGTGAAGCACGTTTTCATTACGCAGCTCCTGTCCCGACGCATCGATCATGACGTCACGAATCGTGACGACATCGACGCTGACGTCGACGCGAAGGGTGACCTGACGGAACGGCTCGTTCTGTTCCGTCGACGGCTCTGCGCGCCAGCTCCACGTGCCGGCTAACGGGTGCACAGCCGAGTCGCGTGCGATGGCCTCGACGTGCGCATGAAGGGCGGGCCAACTGGCGAACCCGTACTCCCGCGCGAGCTGATGCTGCGCATCGGCG
>DASRJR010000269.1:0-5519 GCA_035649395.1 Vicinamibacterales bacterium | reverse complement strand
TTCGATGATCCGCCGCCCTCGCCCGCCTGCAGCGTGATGCCCGGTACGTTGCGGAGCACCTCGCTCAGTGTCGTCGCGCCCTGCTCTTCCATGACTGCTTGTGGAATCACCGCGATCGTTTGCGCAATGTCGCGCAGCGGCGCTTGGTACTTCGGCGACTGAACACCTGGAAGATTACCGACGACTTCGACCGACTCGGATCTCGCCTCGAGATCGATGAACGCTTCACCCGACGCATTCAAACGAGCGGTGAGGCTGGTACCGACGAGGAGCTGCTCGAGCGCTTCCGACGTCGTGAATGACCCTTTGACGCCGGGCGACTGAATCGAGCCCAGCGAATCCAGCGCCAGCATGACTTTCACGCCGCTGGCTCGCTCGAATGCCGCAACGACATCCGCGAGAGGACCGGCCGGGATGTTGTACTGCGTGCGCCCCTGTTCCGCCGCACGCGCAGCGGTGACGTTGTCGTCGCTGTGCCGCACTCGCGCCGCAGTCGCCTCACCGGAGCCACGAGCAGCAACGGGATGCGCGATCGCGCCGGATGCCGACGCCAGGAATGCAGCGCTGAAGACGAACAGCCGCGCCGTGCCGCGACGTCTTCGCCGCCGATTCCTGTCGGCTTTCACAAGGCTCTTGTTCTTCATCGGATCCACCGTACGTGGGGGCCGCGTTCAGACGGCCCTGAGAACTATCAGGCTGCTGAGATTTGATCGACGGCGGGCTCGGCCGTCTCGAGGACACGCCGCTTGGTCCACGCGCGCCATCTCCGCCACGCGAGGGCGAGACCGGTCCAGACCAGGAACACCGCGCCGGCGGTGGCAACACCAGCAATCGTTTGTCCGGGAATGCCGAGCACCTCTCCGGTGTGCGCGAAGCGCGAGAGGCTGCGGAGGCGACGGCCGGGTCCCTGCGTCGCGAATGTCTCGTCGCTGACGATCTGGCTGCTGGCTCGATCCACGGTCAGCGTCGATCTGAGCTGCGGCTGCCCGCCGTCGCCGCGATCGATCGCGAAGACGAGTGGCGCGCGACCGGATTGCGGCAGGCGCACGTTGATGCTCCGCCACCCTGGCACATGGGCCTCAGCCACCGCCCACGCGGCATTCAGTCCCTCGACGGGAATCGCCGCGTCCTGCCGGCTGTCGCCACGGCCGCCGCCTTCGCGGTTCCCGCCCTCGCGATTGCCACCTTCAGCTTGACGCGCGCGCGCGGCGGGCGGCTCTTCTCCGGCGATGCGATAGACGAGCGTGTTGGCCCAGGGGAAGGAAATCGGCAGCGCACTCGCGACCACGATGGCCAGTGGAATGGCCGACCAGACTCCAATGGTGTTGTGCCAGTTGAAGTCGCGCGCCTTCCCGGACGCGCGCGTAAACCAGACGACTGGTCGCACCCGCTGCCACGACCATCGCCGTGGAAACCAGAGATAGAAGCCGGAGACGACGATGAAGAGGAACAGAAGATTGGACCAGCCGGTGATGGCGCGGGCAACCGGACGGCCCTCGCCCTCGATGGCGAGCCATCGATGCCAGGCGCGCAAGCGGCTCATAGCACGCCGGACGCCCTGCGATCCTTCGCCGAGCACACGGGCCGAGTAGGCGTCTACATAGACAGTTCGCTGCGGCAGCGCGAGCGCCACTGGCGCGTCCGGGCCGGCGCCGATCGTGATTGCCGTGGGAATCAGCTCGGGATGCTCTCGTTGAACCGCACGCAACAGCTCTTCGACAGGAAGGCGGCTCGTGCTCGACGGCGGCACCGATCGGTAGCCCGAGTCGGACCAGGCAATGAGCTGTCGCTCGTAGGTCAGCAGGACGCCGGTGACCGACATGATGAGGATGACGAGGCCGGCGGTGGCACCGGCAATCAGATGAGGCCAGAAAATCAGGGTCCGCAGTGTCATCAAGATGTGCTCGCGAGACTGAGACTGAGTCTCATGTTCGTCAGAGCTTATCTCCGACCATTTCAGTCCGTCAAGATGTGTCAGCGATCCAGGAACGTCACGACCGCCGCTGCCGCCGCCTGTTGCAGATTGGATCGCGCGTGTTCGACAGTCCGCACGCGCTCAGACCTCGCCGGTGCCTCCCGCCGTCTCTGTTCCTGCAGCCACGCGGCATCGTGCGGCTCGCGCTCAATGCGCCCTGCCAGCGATCACAAGGCCTTCCGAACGTCGGAACTACCGCATGCCCGGCGCGGACGCCCGACTTATCGTGATATGGCTTCGGCGAAGTAGCCGCGCCGCGCCCGGGCGTAGTACTCGCCCTGGCGCACCCTGACGCGAAGCGGCCGCCATGAACCGTCCGGCGGGCGCGTGGAGCTGTAGCCCAGCATGTATTGCTTGTTCAACTCGTCGGCGATGCGCGCGGTCGCTGGCCCGAGGTCGGCGTGGCTTCGCACGACTTCGGTATAGCCCCCAGTGAGACCGGTAATCTCGCGCAGCGCGTCGGGGTTCACGCGTGTCGACTGACGCGCATCGACCGGATCGATGGCAACGGCATAGACGAACGCATCGCTCCGCCGCACGACGTCGACCGCCTGATACAGCGATCGTTCGCTTGCGGTGTCTGCCCCGTCGGAGATCACGACGGTCGCGGCGCGGACGTGCGCCCGGCGCTCGAAGAGCTTCGCCGTTTCGGCGAGCGCATCGTAAATGGCAGTGCCGCCCGACGGCTTGAGGTCGACGAGCACGTTGCGGAGCGACGTCGGCGGCGTCGTCCATCGTGCCGCCAGGCTCGGCCGATGGTTGAACGTGGCGACGAACACTTCGTCGTCGGGCCGCAGCAGCTCGCCGACGAATCGGTCCAGGGCCACGCGCGCGTCAGCGACCGGCTGGCCGCGCATACTGTCGCTCGCATCGAGCAGCACACCGAGGCTGACCGGCACGCGTTGATCGCTGAACTGTGTGATGGTCTGCTCGACGCCGTCTTCGAAGATCTGGAAATCCTCTTTGTTGAGGCCGGTGATGAGTCGCCCGCCGCCGTCGGTCACCGCGACGGTCACTTCGACGACGTCGATGCGGGCACGAAACGGCGTGGTCTGCGCGAGCATGGCGGCCGTTGCCAGAATGCACAGTACCGCCCCCGCGCCCAGCCGCACGTTGCGCGTCATTGCTTCAATGCCACACCCGCGTAGTAGTCCTGCAGCGAGCGGACAGTCAGCGTCTGCTTGCGGAGCGCACCGATCGCGCTGACCGCCGCCGACGCACCGGTCAGTGTCGTGATACAGGGCACCTGCGCCATCGTCGCCGCGCGGCGCACCGCGCGATCGTCGAAGAACGACTCGCGTCCGAGCGGCGTGTTGATGACCAGATCGATGCTGCGGTTGACGAGGTGATCCGCCACGTTGGGGCGGCCCTCGTTCACCTTGTACATGACATCGACGTCCAGCCCGTGCGCCCGCAAGAAGGCCGCGGTGCCCCGGGTAGCCGCAAGCGAGAAGCCGAGCTGAGCCAGATCACGGGCGATCGGGAGCACGGTCTGCTTGTCGCTGTTGTTCACGCTGATGAAGACACAGCCCTTTTCGGGCAGGCGCTGCCCCGCGCCCATCATCGCCTTGCCGAACGCGGCGCCGAAGTTGTCCGATCCGCCCATGACTTCACCGGTCGATTTCATTTCCGGTCCGAGGATGGTGTCGACGCCGGGGAACCGCACGAACGGAAACACCGGGCTCTTCACGAACACGCCGGCGGCCTCGAGGTCGTCCACCAGCCCGAGCTCCTCGAGTGTTCGCCCCGCGGCCACGCGCGCGGCAATCTTCGCCATCGGGACGCCCGTGGCTTTCGAGATATACGGCACCGTGCGCGACGATCGGGGATTCACCTCGAGCACGTAGACCGTGTCGTCTTTGATGGCGTACTGAATGTTCATCAGTCCGACCACCTTCAGCGCCCGTGCGATCCGGCGTGTGTACTCGCGGATGGTCGCGAGGTGACGCTCGGCGACCATGAACGGCGGCACGACGCAGGAGCTGTCACCGGAATGGATGCCGGCCTCTTCGATGTGCTCCATGATGCCGCCGATGACGACCGCTCCCGTCGCGTCGGCGACCGCGTCGACGTCGAACTCGAAGGCGTCCTCGAGGAAGCGGTCGATCAGGACGGGGCGATCGTGCGACACATCGACGGCCCCGGTCATGTAGCGGTCGAGTGCGCCCGAGTCGAAAACGATCGCCATGCCTCGACCGCCGAGCACGTAGGACGGCCGCACGACAACCGGATAACCGATGCGTTCGGCGACTTCGCGTGCCTCGTCGCGTGACACGGCCGTTCCGCTCGCCGGCTGCGGCACGCCCAGATCCCAGAGCAGCTGCGAGAATCGCTGCCGATCCTCGGCGAGGTCGATCGAATCCGGAGACGTGCCGAGGATCTGCACGCCGGCCTCGAGCAGCGGCAGCGCCAGTTTCAACGGGGTCTGCCCGCCGAACTGGACGACACACGTCACGTCGCCGCCGCCGGTCCGCTCCCGCTCGATGATCGCCATCACATCTTCGAACGTCAGCGGCTCGAAATAGAGCCGGTCGGCGGTGTCGTAGTCGGTCGATACGGTTTCAGGGTTGCAGTTGACCATCACCGTCTCGAACCCTTCCTCGCGGAAGCCGAACACGGCGTGACAACAGCAGTAGTCGAATTCGATGCCCTGCCCAATCCGGTTCGGACCGCTGCCCAGGATGACGACCTTCTTTTGCGGCGTCGGTAGAGATTCGTCCACCTGCTCGTACGTGCTGTACATGTACGGCGTGAACGACTCGAACTCGGCCGCACACGTATCGATACGCTTGTAAACCGACACCAGCCCGTCGTCGTGACGTCGCTGTCGCACCACGTCTTCGTCGATCCCGTACACTGCCGCGATGTCGGCATCGCTGAAGCCGCTGCGCTTCAGCGTGCGCAGCAGGTCGGTCGACATTTCGCGGAACTCCCCGAGATCGGCCATCTGACGGAGTTCGACGATATCGGCGAACTGCTGCAGGAACCACGGATCGATCTTCGTCAGGTCGTGCAGCGTCTCGATGCTCCAGCCGCGCCGCAGCGCGCGAAACACGGCCCACATCCGGCGATCGCTCGGCACCACCAGCCGCTTCCGGAGTGCGCTCTCGTCTTCGTCCTCGAGCTCGGTGACGCTGCCGGTGAACAGGCTGCTGTTCTTGCCCAGCTCGAGCGACCGCACCGCCTTCAGGAACGCCTCCTTGAACGTCCGGCCGATCGCCATCGCCTCGCCTACGGACTTCATCTGCGTGGTCAGCGTGCGATCGGCCTGCGGGAACTTCTCGAAATTCCACCGCGGGTACTTCACGACGATGTAGTCGATGGTCGGCTCGAACGACGCCGGCGTCAGCCGCGTGATGTCGTTCGGGATCTCGTCGAGGTGATAGCCGAGCGCCAGTTTGGCGGCGATTTTCGCGATCGGGAAACCAGTCGCCTTCGACGCCAGCGCTGACGACCGCGACACGCGCGGGTTCATCTCGATCGCGACAATGTGGCCGTCAGTCGGGTTGATGGCGAACTGGATATTCGATCCGCCGGTCTCGAC
>DASRJR010000268.1:0-8019 GCA_035649395.1 Vicinamibacterales bacterium | reverse complement strand
GCAATCATCGACGAGTTGACCCGCGCGCTGCGGACCAAGCTGCAGGATGCGCAAATCCCGGTGATCACGCTCGACGGCCGCATCAAGCGCCTCTACAGCATCCATCTCAAACTGAAGCGGCAGAAGATCGACCTCGAACGGGTGTACGACTTCGTCGCCCTCCGAGTCGTGACGCAATCGGTCAAGGATTGCTACGGGGCCCTCGGCATCATTCATCAAACCTGGTCGCCCGTTCCGGGACGCATCAAGGACTTCATCGCGATGCCGCGCCCGAACGGCTACCAGTCGCTTCACACGTCTGTCATCAGCGAGCACGGCTTCCCATTCGAGCTGCAGATTCGCACCGACGAGATGCATCGGCGCGCCGAGGAGGGCATTGCCGCCCATTGGAAATACAAGGAAGGCCGCGTCGGCGACCATCGTGACGAGCGCTACTTCCTGTGGATGCGGCAGCTGCTCGAAGTGCAGCAGGAAGTGCGCGATCCGCAGGAGTTCCTGCAGAACCTGAAAATCGACCTCTATCCCGAGGAGGTGTACATCTTCACACCGAAAGGCGAGGTGCGGCAGCTGCCGCGCGGTGCGACGGCGGTCGACTTCGCGTACACCGTTCACACGGACGTCGGCAATCAGTGCGTCGGCGCGCGGATCAACGGCAAGATGGTGCCGCTTCGCACGCGGCTGCAGAATGGCGACATCGTCGAAATCGTGACCCAGTCGGGTCACAAGCCGAGCCGCGACTGGCTGACCTTCGTCGTCACGTCCCGTGCGCGCAGCAAGATCAAGCACGTGCTCCAGAGCGAGGAGCGCACGCGCAGCATCGAGCTCGGGCGGCGTCTCTTCGACAAGGAAGTGCGGCGCTATGGGCTCAACCCGGGGACGCTCCTCGAGAGCCCGGAGCTGACCAAGTTCGCCGGCGAGTACGGCGCGAAAACACCAGACGAGCTGCTCGCCCACATCGGCTACGGCAAGTTGTCGGCCCGAACGGTCCTGCAGAAATCGGTGAAGCCGGAACAGCTCCGCGAATCGTCGCCGGTCGTTTCGATCGTGCGGCGTGTCCTCCGGCCGGGGATCGGCGCCGACAAGATCAAAGTGCGCGGCGCCGACGATGTGATGGTGTTCCGCGCCAAGTGCTGCAACCCGATTCGCGGTGAGCGGATCGTCGGCTACATCACACGCGGCAAGGGTGTCTCGGTGCACTCATGGAGCTGCTCGAACGTCATGAACCTGATGTTCGACCCCGAACGGCGCATCGACGTGGAATGGGACAGCCCCGGCACCGATCAGGCGCCGTACATCGTCCGCCTCACGATGCAGGTCGAGGATCGCAAGGGAATGCTCGCCGAGATCAGCGCGAAGATCTCCGACATCAACACCAACATCACGAACATGGAAGCGCGTACCGGCGACGATCAGCAGGCGCGCATCGACATGACCGTCGAGATTCGCGACGTGAAACATCTCGAGAAGGTGATCAAGTCGATCAAGGGCGTGCAGGGGGTGATTGGCGTGGAGAGAAGTGCCCGAGCGTAATGCCAAATGCAAAATTCAAAATGCAAGAGAGGCTGACTCGGCTCGTTCCTTTTGCATTTTGCATCTTGCATTTTGAATTACGGGAGCACTGCGATCGCGTCCACCTCGATCTTCACGTCCCGCGGCAGCCGCGCCACCTGCACGGTCGCGCGCGCCGGTGGCGGGTCGACGATGTAGCGGCTGTAGACCTCGTTCATCGCCGCGAAGTCGTTCATATCCGCCAGAAACACCGTCGTCCGAACGACGTGGTCGAAGCCGACCCCCGCGGCGCGGAGCAGGGCCGCAAGGTTCTGCATGACCCGATCGGCTTGAGCGCTGATGTCGCCGCCGACGAGATTGCCCGTCGACGGATCGACGGGAATCTGTCCTGAGACGAAAAGCAGATTGCCGGCCTTGATGGCCGGTGAATAGGCGCCCATTGCCTTGGGCGCGTCCGGTGCGGTGACGACCTGCCTCACGGCCGTATGCTGTGCTTCGGCGCCCAAGTCAGGCGACCTTGGTCACCTTCCCATTGCGAAGGCAGCGAGTGCATACGCGGATGCGCTTCGTGGTCCCGTCGACGTTCGCGCGGACGGTCTGGAGGTTCGGCTCGAACCGCCGCGGACCGACGTTGTGCGCGTGAGAAATCGTCCGGCCGAACGCCGGCCCCTTCTGGCATATCTCGCACCGCTTCGCCATTGATTGCCTCGATGCCCTTCGTGGGCGCAAACCCTAGATTGTAGCAGCTTCAGGGCAGTATCAACGAGCTCTGCGCAGGCGTCGGCGCATCTGCGGCTCGCGCCCCTCGCCGCAGTTGGAGCAGACGGCTCATCACGTCGAGATACGCCGTCGCGCCGCCCGACGTGGCGCGTCCGACTGTGCGCGCGCCTTCGTCGATGGCGCGAAGCGCAATGGCCGCCTCGCCATCGTTGACCGTCGCCCCCTGCGAGCGAATCTGCGCGAGCATGGCCGTCAGGTCGTTCATGAGGCGCAGGGCCGTCGATGATTGCGGCTTGTGTTCGTAAATCACCCCGCGGCTGGAGGTTTCGAGTGTCGACGCCAGTGAGGCCGCCGCCTGCGCGACATCCTCGTCAACCAGCCGCGCAAACCCCTCCGGCACATGACGCGCGATGGCATTGTGGAACAGGAAGAAGAGCTGGTACTGACGCTCGGTGAGATGCTGAATGCCCGGCAGCAACACGGCGACGTCCTCTTCCTGCTGCCGTTTGACCACGGCAGGCGGATGCTCGCGTGCCGCGGCCAGATGGGGGCAATCGTCGGGGCAGGCGATTTCCACCAGCCGCTTTGTGCCGCAGCACACCGAACAGATGGTCTGATGGAGCGCGGGACAGGACCGTCGAGCCTTACGCTGACTGCAGACCGGGCACGTCATCGAGGTGAAGCTTCGCACACGGCCTTGACGCGGGCAACGCCAGTTGTCCTGTCGCTGACGTTCCGTTTCTGACACTCGTGCTCGCTTATGTGACACGAGAGGCAGACATCCCGGATACCGACGAGCTCGAAGTAAATTCTACATTTTGTAGATTTATCTACACGGCCCAGCAATAGCGGGGAAAACTCACGGTATTCCCGCGTGGAAGCGTCGGCTTTGCCCCTGTTGAGAACCGCGGCCGGTCTTGGCACCTAACTCATTTTAAATCTGTATTTTGACAGCCTGTCCTCACGGTGCAGCCCGGATCGCCGTTCTGGAATATCGCCCCGCCGCTCAGCAGTGCTCTGGAAACGACAGTTCCGTCTTTGACGCCTGTCATTTACAGGGTACGACCGGGACGGAAAACCTGTGAACGCGGAGCGGCGTCTAAAGGGTCAGTAACAGCACGACAGATGGGTGGTACGGCGTAAGTAGCAGCAAATACAGAGAGTTAATATGGTGGCCTCGTAGCACGTTCATTCTGGAATCGTGATTCATACCTCGTCCTGGACGGTCGGCGGAAGGCCAGGGCGAGTGGGGCACCCAAGTTGCATAGCCGCCGGCATCATGGAGCGCCGGTCTCAAGAAGGCCGGCGGCGAAGGGAGCGGCAGTCATCATGGCGACGACGACACGAACAAAGGCAGCGGCAAAGACAAGCCGCTACAACGAGCTGAAGCGGATGCTCGAAGACCGCCGCCGCGAGTTGATGAGCTCAGTGCAGGAAAAGATGCGCGATGTTCGGGCCGAGGGCAACAAGGACCGTGACGTGCTCGACCAGGGCGAGAGCTCGGAAGTCGACATTCAGGAAGACATCGAGTTCGCGCTCATTCAGATGAAGTCGGAGACGCTCAACAAGATCGACGCGGCACTCCGGCGGCACGATGAGGGCACTTACGGCAATTGCTTCGAGTGCGGCGAGGAGATCGCGGAAGCGCGCCTGCGTGCTCTTCCGTTTGCGGCGCGGTGCAAGGACTGCGAAGAGGCCAGGGAAACCGCCGAACGTCGCGAGCGGATGCTCGCGCAGCGGCGCGGGTCGTCGGCCCTCTTCTTCGACACCGCGAACTGACCGCGTTCAGCGCGGTATCCGTTACCTACGACCCGTCAGGTCCTCCCCACCCATATGGGGGAGCCTGACGGGCTCGTTTTCCACGACACTTCAGCTTTTCCGTCGACCGGCAGGGCGCAACTCGCCGCGCGTCCTTCGGTCTTCACTCACAGCCGCACGCGAGTAGGGTTGCTGAGCGCGTACACGAATCGCGCTGCGTCCTTGCGCGTCTGAACAAAGTAGGAGAGCATCCGCCCATGACCGAACGTGACGAGGCACTCGATCTCGAAGAGGTGTCGAGCGGCGACCGGCCGGTGAGTATCCCCGACGAGTTGCCGCTCCTGCCGTTGCGGGACACGGTGCTGTTTCCCAACTCGTTCATGCCGTTGGCGGTGGCGCGGGAGTCGTCGGTCCGGCTGATCGATGAGGCGATTTCCTCCGGAAAGCTGATTGGCGTCTTCACGCAGCGCGACGCGTCGGTGGATGACCCGCAGCAGAGCGATCTGTACGACATCGGCACCGCGAGCCACATCCACAAGATGTTCAAGTTGCCGGATGGCAGCCTGCGATTGATCGTCCAGGGCCTGGCGCGGCTGCGGCTCGAAGAGGTGACCGAGACACGGCCCTATCTCCGGGGGCGCGTGTCGCCCGCGCTCGAGACGCTCGACGAGACCGATCGCCTCGAGATCGATGCGCTCCTGCGGAATATCAAGACCAGCTTCCAGAAGGTCGTCTCGCTGTCGCCGCTCTTGTCGGAGGATTTGCAGACGCTGGCCGCGAACATCACCGAGCCGGGCCGTCTCTCCGATTTCATCGCGTCGAGCCTGTCGACGATCGCGACCCCGGTCAAGCAGGAAGCGCTCGCGACGCTCGACGTGCGCGCGCGCATGGACACGTTGAACCGGATTCTCGTGAAGGAGCTCGAGGTGCTCGAGCTCGGATCGAAGATCCAGTCGCAGGTCCAGTCGGAGGTCGGCCGCAATCAGCGGGAGTACTTCCTTCGCGAACAGCTCAAGGCGATTCAGAAGGAGCTCGGCGAAGGCGACGATCAGACCAAGGATATCGAGGAGCTCACCGAGAAGATCGAAGCGGCCGGCATGCCCGAACCGGTCAAGAAGGAGGCGCTGCGCGAGCTCGATCGCCTGGCGCGGATGCCGGTCGCGGCAGCCGAATACACCGTCTCGCGCACGTATCTCGACTGGCTCGTGATGCTGCCGTGGCAGACGCGGACCGAAGAAGAGATCGATCTCGCCAAGACGAAGCGAGTGCTCGACGCCGATCACTCCGGACTCGACAAAGCGAAGGATCGCATTCTCGAATATCTCGCGGTTCGGAAGCTGAATCCCGACGTCAAGGGTCCCATTCTGTGCTTCGCCGGACCGCCGGGAGTGGGCAAGACGTCGCTCGCGCGCGGGATCGCGACCTCATTGGGACGCAAGTTCGTTCGCGTGTCGCTCGGCGGCATGCGAGACGAGGCGGAGATCCGCGGGCACCGGCGTACCTACATCGGAGCCCTTCCAGGTCAGATCATTCAGGGGCTTCGCCGCGCCGAGACGCGTAATCCGGTGTTCATTCTCGACGAGATCGACAAGCTGGGGTCCGACTTCCGCGGCGATCCCGCGTCGGCGCTGCTCGAAGTGCTCGATCCGGAGCAGAACAACTCGTTCCGCGATCACTATCTCGACGTGCCGTTCGATCTGTCGGAGGTGCTCTTCATCACGACGGCGAACGTCCTCCATACGGTTCCGCCGGCGCTCCGCGACCGCATGGAGGTGCTCGAGATTCCCGGCTACACCGAGGACGAGAAGCTGTCGATCGCTCGCGATCACCTCGTCCAGAAGCAGATCACGAATCACGGGCTGACCGCGGAACAGCTGACGATCACGGACGAGGCGATTCGCGCCGTGATTCATGGCTACACGCGCGAAGCGGGCGTCCGGAACCTCGAGCGCGAGATCGGGGCGCTCTGCCGCAAAGCCGCGCGTCGGCGAGCCGAAGGCAATGACGCATCGCTCACGATCACCCCCGAAGTCGTGGTGCAGATGCTCGGTGCGCCGACGTTCATCGAGGAGGAGATCGAGGAGCGGACGAAGGATCCAGGCGTGGCCATTGGCCTGGCGTGGACTCCGGCCGGCGGCGATGTGCTCTTCGTCGAAGCGTCTCGCATGGCCGGTGGCGGCTCGTTGACGCTCACGGGGCAGCTCGGAGACGTCATGAAGGAATCGGCGCGCGCGGCGCTCTCGTGGTTCCGTCAACACGCCGCCGCCTACGGTGCGGATCCGGAGTTCTTCAAGAAGGCCGAGATCCACCTGCACGTGCCGTCGGGAGCGATTCCGAAGGACGGACCGTCAGCCGGCGTGACGATCGCTACCGCGCTGGCGTCAGAGCTGACGCAGCGTCCCGTGCGCGGCGATATCGCCATGACCGGCGAGATCACCCTCTCGGGCCGAGTGCTTCCCGTCGGCGGCATCAAGGAAAAAGTGCTCGCCGCGCGGCGGGTCGGTATCCGCGAGGTGATTCTGCCGCGGCAGAACGAGAAGAACGTCGTCGAGGATCTGAATGACGTTCTCAGACGGGAGATGACGATTCACTACGTGCACAGCGTCGACGAGGTGCTGCTCCTCGCGCTGATGCCGGAGGCCAAAGGGGCGCGCCCCGATCGCAAGACGGCGAGGCGCGTGCAGCCACAGCTGCAATAAGCGCGAGTTCCACGAGTTCCTAAGTTCCGGAGTTCCTAAGTTCCGGAGTTCCTAAGTTCCGCAGTTCCACAGTTCGAACGTCGCAACCGGGAACTCAGGAACTCGGGAACTCAGGAACTCGGGAACTCAGGAACTCGCCAGCGCGAGCGCAGCGATCGTCTTCATGTCGACGATGTCGCCCGTCTTCATCATCGCCTCCACGTCCGCCCGCGAGAATGCGCGTGGTTCGAGGTCCTCATCCTCGTCCTGATGCGCCGCCTCATCGTCGGCGGTCGGGGCGCGGAGGCCGGTGGCTTTGAAGAAGTGCATGATTTCGTCGCAGAACCCCGGCGACGGATAGAACGCGCCGATGTAGTCGAGCCGTGACGGGATCGTCCCCGTTTCCTCGTGGCATTCGCGAAGCGCGGCGTGTTCGATGTCTTCGCCTGGCTTGAGCGTTCCCGCAGGAAGTTCCCACACCCATCGTCCGATCGGATGGCGATACTGACGCACCAGCAGCAGCTCGCCCGATGCGGTCACCGGGATGAGGACCACAGAACCCGGATGACGCACGATCTCGACGGCGAGCTCGCCGCCTTTCGGCAGCGTGATCGTCTCGACCTGCACGGTGAAGATTCGACCCTCGAAGACCTTGCGGATCTCCCGCGGAATGATCGGTTTGTTCATCAGGCCCTCAAGTACAGCTAGAGCTGGACACTACACGTGAGTCTTCTCAGGCGGCCACCCGGGCAGATCGTCGAGGACCGCTTCGAGATCGGCAGGCAGCGGCGTGATGTACTGCATGCGGCGGCCGTCACGGGGATGCGTGAATGCCAGTCGGGCGGCGTGCAGGAATGGCCGCGTCAATCGCTGCACGGCGCGGATATCGCCAGGCACGCGCCGGTGCACGCCGCCATACAGAGCGTCGCCAACGATCGGATGGCCGATCGCGCTCAGATGCACGCGAATCTGGTGCGTGCGTCCGGTATGAATCGCCACCTGGCACACGGTCAGGCCGGGTAGATGGTGCGCGCGTGTAATGCGCGTCACCGCTTCGCGCGCGTGTTTGGCGCGCGCCGACATCTTCTGGCGGTTCACCGGGTCACGGCCAATCGCGGCGTCAATCCGTCGTCCGGCCTGTACGACCCCCCAGACGAGCGCGATGTATTCCTTCTCGACCTCGCGATCGTGAAACTGACGCGCGAGCTCCTGGTGCGCGGCGTCGTTCTTCGCGATCACCATCACTCCCGACGTGCCGCGGTCGAGCCGGTGCACGATGCCTGGGCGGCGCTCACCGCCGATTCCACTCAGATCGGTGACGTGGTGCAGCAGGGCGTTGACGAGCGTTCCGGAG
>DASRJR010000267.1:0-2432 GCA_035649395.1 Vicinamibacterales bacterium | reverse complement strand
AGCATCACGCCGACTTGCGTGATGGCGGGAGTCGTGATGGTGGCTGCGACCGTGAGCCCTGCGACTGAGGTCTGGGGCCTAGGGCCTGAGGCCTGGGCGAGCTTGGCGAGCCCAAAGTCGAGTACCTTCACCATCCCATCGGGCCGCACCTTGATGTTGGCCGGCTTCAGATCGCGATGGATGATCCCCTGCTCGTGCGCGGCCTCGAGCGCTTCCGCGATCTGTCGCGCGATCGGCAGGGCATCATCGATCGAGAGCGGTCCTTGCGCGATGCGATCGGCGAGCGTCGGGCCGTCGACGAATTCGAGGACGAGCGCGTGACTGTAGTGTCCGGCTTCAGCCGGACCGTCCTCGAGACCGTAGATCCCGGCGATGTTCTGATGATTCAACGCCGCGAGCATCTGCGCCTCGCGCGTGAACCGGGCGACCCGGTCGGCGTCGAGTGCGAACTCCGCCGGCAGGATCTTCAGCGCGACGTCTCGCGCCAGTTTCGTATCGCGCGCCCGATAGACCTCGCCCATCCCGCCTGCACCGAGCGGAGCCTGGACTTCGTAGGGGCCGATGCGGGTGCCCGCGCTGAGAGACATCGGCGAAATCGGGACAATATTAATCAACAATGGCGTCGTCGTTCGTCGCCCTCCAGCACCGCAACTTCCGGCTGATCTGGATCGGGCAGCTCATCTCGATGGCCGGCTCCATGATGCAGAGCGCGGCCATCCTCTGGCACGTCTCGATCCTGGTCGAACCGGCACAGCGCGGTCTCGCGCTCGGTATCGTCGGTCTGGTCCGTGTCGTCCCGATCGTGACGTTTTCCCTCATCGGCGGCGTGCTCGCCGACGCGCACGACCGGCGCCGCCTGATGCTGGTCACGCAGACCGGCATGGCGATCTGTGCGGCTCTGCTCGCATGGGTCGCGTTCGCCGACGTGCGATCGGTGTGGCCCGTCTACGCACTGGCCGCGACCAGCGCGGCGTTCGTCGCCTTCGACAACCCGGCGCGCCAGGCGCTGATTCCGACGCTCGTGCCAACCGCGCACCTGCCGAACGCGATCAGCTTGATGGCGATCGTGTTCCAGGCGGCATCGGTAATCGGGCCAGCGTTAGGCGGATTGCTGATCGGAGAAGCGGGAATCGGCTGGGCATACGCGTGCAACGCCGTCTCCTTCGCGTTCGTGATCGGTGCCGTGCTCGCCATGCGCGACATCTCCGGGCGCGCTGAAGGCGGGGGCCAGCGCGTCAGCGTGGCCTCAGCGCTCGACGGCCTCCGCTTCGTCTTCACCGCCCCGCTGATTCGCTCGACGATGCTGCTGGATTTCTTCGCGACGTTCTTCGCGTCGGCGACGGCACTGCTGCCGATTTTCGCGCAGGACATCCTGCACGTCGGCGCGCGCGGCTACGGTGTGCTCTCGGCGGCGCCATCGGTCGGCTCGATTCTGACGAGCGTTGCGCTGGTGCGTCTGATCGAGCGCATCGAGCGACGAGGGCCGATCCTGCTCTGGGCCGTTGCGGTCTATGGGGTCGCCACCATCCTGTTCGGCTTCTCGACGAATTTCGCCATCACTTTTGTCTGCCTCGCGCTGACGGGGGCGGCAGACACGGTGAGCATGGTGATCCGCAATCTCGTGCGGCAGCTGACGACGCCCGATCGGATGCGGGGCCGCATGACGAGCGTGAACATGATCTTCTTCATGGGCGGGCCGCAACTCGGCGAGCTCGAGGCCGGGTTGGTGGCGAACGCCTTCGGGCCGGTGGCGTCCGTCGCGTCAGGCGGTATCGGATGTCTTGTCGTGACGGCCCTCGTTGCCGCGACGACACCGCAGTTGCGTCACTACCGGTCCTCAACGCAGGTGCTCGCCTCCGACGAAGGACGAGGCGACGCGGCCTGAAGGGGGCCATCTGTCATCCTCTTCGCGTGCGTTTCTCGCGCTTGCGGTCGCGGGCAGTCTGTGGGGGACGGGGTTTCTGTTCGGAAAGCTCGTACTGCCGGATCTCAGCGTCTCGCACCTGATTCTGTATCGCCTCGTGTTCGCATGCGCCGGCTTCATTGTGGTGCTGGCTGGCCGATGGACCACCGTAGGGGGTGACGACTGGCCGCTGGTGCTGCTCGCCGGTGTCGTCGGTGTGCCACTGGTCTATCTGATTCAGTTCGAAGGTTTGGCGCGCACGACCGTGGCGCACGCGTCACTGATGGTCGGCGCCATGCCGATTCTGCTCGGACTGGCGGCCGCGGTCATCGCTCGCGAGCGCCTGACCCTGAGGCACTGGATTCTTCTGCTCGTCTCGGCGGCTGGTGCGCTGCTGATTGCGAGTGGGCCGAACGAACCTGGAGACAGTGGTCGCGGGCCGAGCGTGATCGGCGATGCGCTCGTCCTGCTCTCATTGCTGGCAGCGGTGGCGTGGGTGCTGACGAGCAAACGGCTGATGGCTCGCTAC
>DASRJR010000266.1:0-4506 GCA_035649395.1 Vicinamibacterales bacterium | reverse complement strand
CCTCGTATGCGCGACGGCGGCCTCGACGCGATCTTCTTCTCGATCTGGATGGATGGCAGCATCACCGGTCCTCCAGCCGTCGCCGCCGCGCTCAAGCAGATCGAGGCAGTGCATGACGCGGTCAGCCGTCAGCCGTGGGATCTGTCACTGGCGATGACGGCCGCCGACATTCGACGCGCCGCAGCCGCCCACAAGATCGCCGTGCTGATGGGTGTCGAGGGTGGGCACATGCTCAACGAGGACCTCGACGTGCTGCGAGACTTCGCCGCGCGCGGCGTCCGGTATCTCACCCTCACGCATTCGCGGAACACGCCGTGGGCCGATTCGTCCGGAGATACGCCTGTGCACGATGGGCTGGCGCCGTTCGGCCAGGACGTCGTGCGCGAGCTGAATCGCCTCGGCGTGATGGTCGATGTGTCACATGTGTCCGATGCGACGTTCGTCGACGTGCTGGAAGTCACGCGCGCGCCGGTGCTGGCCTCGCACTCCTCGGTCCGGGCCATCGCCAACAGCCCGCGCAACATGACCGACGAGATGCTGCGCGCCCTGGCGAAGAACGGCGGCGTCGTGATGATCAACTACGCGGCGTCGTTTCTGAGTGAGGAGTTCCGCGTCGCGTACGGGAACAGCGATTGGCAGACCCGGATCCAGGCGTCCAACAAGGCGTGCGGCGCCGACGAGGCGTGCGCCATCCTGGCCGGTCAACGCCTCAATCACGACGCTATGCGGACGGGCCGTCTGCCGATGGTTTCGTGGCAGCGGATCGTCGACCACATCGACCACGCCGTTCGAGTCGCCGGGATCGACCACGTCGGCCTCGGATCCGACTTCGACGGCGCGACGATGCCGCTCGGGATGGAAGACGCGTCGAAGCTTCCGCTGATCACGGATGCGCTGCTGCGGAAGGGCTACTCCGATCGCGACGTCCTGAAGATCCTCGGCGGCAACCTGCTGCGGGTGATGGAGCAGGTCGAACGCGTCGCCTCCACCCGGTAGGACCGCAAGCCAGATCGCTGGCGAGCGGGTCCAATACAACATGACAATCCCGCTCAACGCGTTACGACTGACCCTGCTCGTGTGCGCTGCGACGATGACTGTGCTCACTGGAGGATGTGGACAGAAGAAGGTCGCCGTCCAGGCCGCACTCCCACAACAGATCGACCAACAGGACCGACTCGAGGAATCGCTGTTCAAGGGCGACACCGACGTGCTGTCGAACACCGATATCGAACGCATCCTGTCGGCACGCGTGACAACTGCCGACCGACATCGGATGGCCGTGCTCGGACTCGGATCGCGCTCGGTCTGGTCACCGGCGCTGGCGGAGCTCGAGACCCAGAATTCGACGCGGTTGCTCGAGACGCTCGGCGGCGCCGGGCAGCTGACGCAGGTGCGGATGATGCCGGCGCTGCTGATTCCCGAGAAGCGCACCGTGCCCTACCTCCGTGAAGCGGCGGCACGCTTTCAGGCGGACTTGTTGCTGATCTATGCCACGAGGATTCAGAACTACCAGCGTGGCCGTCTGATTGGCGACGACGAGGTTCGAGCCGCGTGCATGGCTGAATCGGTGCTGCTCGACGTGCGCACCGGCATCGTCGCGCACACCGCACGGAGCGCCGAAGCGATCGACATGAAGAAAGCGACGGGCGATCTCAACTTCTCGGAGACCGTCGCCAAAGCCGAGAGCGAGGCGACCGGCCGGGCGCTGGTGAAGCTGGCCGAATCGGTGGTTTCGTATCTGCGGGACGGGAAGTGAGTGATATCGTGAGCCGTGCCGACCCGGCGACCGTCAGCAGGCCCCACGCGCATCAAGCTGTCCGACGAGCGACGGGCGGACCTCGTGGCGATGATCCAGCATTTCGTTCGTCGTGAGCTTGATCAGGAGCTGAGCGAGTTCCAGGCCGAACGGCTCCTGGACTTCTTCGTACGACATCTGGGCGCGCCGGTCTACAACCAGGCGATTCAGGACGTCCGCAGCTTTCTACAGGAGAAGGTCGGGGATCTCGATGTGGAGTTCTATGAGCCGGAAGAGCCGCGTCGGTAGCCGCGAGCTCGTCTTCCTGTTCGTCTGCGACGTCTGATCAGGAAGTATCGAACATGACGATTCAGTGTCAGGCAGGGTGCGTGGTGATGGCCACGCTCGTCGTTGGATTGTTGGTCGATGCCAGCGCGCAGCGCGTGAAGTCGGATCAGGACACCCTGATCGAGCTCGAGCAGCGCTGGGATGCCGCGTTTCACAATCGCGACGCCAAGTTCATCGAGACGCTCCTCGCCGACGAGTTCGTCGTCACCTATGGGGACGGCAGCCGTGGTGACAAGACGAAGGAGTTGAGCCTCGCGCTCGACTTCAACCAGCAGGTCGATTCCTCGAAGCTCGACGACTTCATCGTCAAGGTCTACGGCAATACCGCCGTCGTGATGTTCACGCAACATCTGGTGGGACCGGTCAACGGCAAGCCGGTGGCCGTGGATTACCGCTACATCGACGTGTGGGTCAACCGGGACGGTGTCTGGAAGTGCGTGGCAAGCCAAAGCACACGTGTCGGGTTGAAGGAGTAGGCGTATGACGACCGCCCGGCTGGTTACCGTCGCAGTCATGGCGACGTCGCTGGGGACGGTGTTCGCGCAACAGGCCGAACCGCCGATCGAATGGATTCGCGCGAACGCGATTCGTCTCACGACGCCCGAAGCAGGCCGCGGCTTCGCCGACCTGCAGCCGCTCAAGAAGGTCGTCGGCGACTCGCGGATCGTGTCGCTTGGCGAAGCGACCCACGGTTCGCGCGAGTTTTTTCAGCTCAAGCATCGGCTGCTCGAGTTCCTTGCGTCCGAAATGGGCTTCACCATCTTCTCGATCGAAGCCAACATGCCCGAGGCGTACCGGTTGAACGACTACGTGCTCAACGGCATCGGCGACCCGGCGCAACTGCTACGCGGCATGTACTTCTGGACGTGGGACACCGAGGAAGTGCTGGCGATGATCCAGTGGATGCGCGCCTTCAATCAGTCTGGCAATGGGCGCGTGCAGTTCACCGGCTTCGACATGCAGATTGCCCCAGTTGCCGCAGACAACGTGCGGGCCTTCGTTGCGAAGTATGAGCCAGCCTACGTCTCAACGGTGACAGACGCGACGACTGCGGCGACGCGAGCGTCCTCGGCAGGAGGAGCCGCCGGCGGGTTCGGCGTGGCGACCGGCTCGTTCCCGATCGCGAAGGCGACAGGTAAGAAGATCAAGTACAGCGGCTACATCAAGACGGAAGGCGTGACGCGAGGGTTCGCCGGCCTGTGGTGGCGCGTCGACGGCCCTTCAGGCGTGCTGGCATTCGACAACATGCAGTCGCGTGGTGTGACCGGCTCGACCGAGTGGACGAGGTACACGATCGAACTGCCGGTAGACGCCAGCGCCAGGAACATCAACTTCGGAGCCCTGCTCCCCGGCGACGGCACGGCGTGGTTCGACGACCTGACGATCGAGCTGGATGGTCAGGCGTACACGGAAACCGATGCGTTCGATCTCGGTTTCGAGTCGCCCTCACCGCGAGGCTTTTTCACGGGAGGCGACGGCTATCGAGTGCAGCTCGATGGCAGCGTGGCGCATTCCGGCAAGCAGAGCCTGCGGATGCAGCACCTCGGATCGACTGCTGGCGCGCCGGCCGTGGCCGCAGTGACCCCAGCGGCCGCAGTCGCGGCGTGGACGGCCGTCGTGGCGCATCTCGAGTCGGGCCGCGACCGCTACCGTGCGGCCGGGGCATCTGATGGGGACGTCGACTGGGTTGTTCAGCACGCGCGCGTGGTGTTGCAGGCGATGCAGATGCGCGCCAACCAAGTGCCGCGCGACCGCAGCATGGCCGAGAACGTCAAGTGGATCCTGGACCACAACCCGAAGTCGAAGATCGTGCTGTGGGCGCATAACGGCCACGTCGCCACGGGCGGCTTCTCGTACGAGACGATGGGCACCGCGCTCCGGCGGATGTACGGCAAGGAGATGGTCGTCTTCGGGTTCGCGTTCAATCAGGGCGCGTTCCAGGCGATCGCGCAGGGAGGCGGTGGCCTGAAGAATCACACCGTGCCGGTGGCGAAGCCCGAGACATTGGATGGCGCGTTGGCGGCGGCGAGCCTGCCGTTGTTCGCGCTCGATCTCCGTGGCGCGCCGGCGTGGTTCGAGCAACCGAGAGGGTCGCGTCAGATCGGCGCCGCGTATCCCGAGGGGGAGCCGTACGCTTATGTCGGCAATATCGTTCCGAAAGAGGCGTTCGACGCAATCCTGTTTGTCGACACCACCACGGTCGCACGCAAGAACCCTGGGCGGTAACAGACGTAGTGTCCGGCTTTAGCCGGACCGAATACTGTAGTGTCCGGCTTTAGCCGGACCGAATACTGTAGCGTCCGGCTTTAGCCGGACCGGCGTTACATGCCGACCAAGAACGACTTCGCATCCGTCTTCGCCGATCTGCGCGCCATCTTGAAGCGGCAGTCCGCAGCATTCGCGGTGGCCGACGACACGCCGAC
>DASRJR010000265.1:0-4218 GCA_035649395.1 Vicinamibacterales bacterium | reverse complement strand
GGCCGCAGCCGATCGCCGAGGCGTGACGAATGGTGTGGAGTCTGTAGTGTCCGGCTTCAGCCGGACGTGTGGTGTCCGGCTTGAGCCGGACTACCGCACCGCGCCGAAACCGCCCGAGCCGAGGAAGGTGTAGAACACGCCGACGCGCGAACGCGACTGCGTCTGGTCCGGCAGCTCGAGATACTCCGAGCTGCGGCCGGCAAGTTGATAGGTGAGGGCGAGCGCGTGCGGTCCATGGATACGGACGGCAAGCGAGGCATCTCCCAGGAAGATCAGATCGCGTTGACTGAGGCCGAAGCCGCCGAGGCCGCTGACGAAGTATTCCCGCGCGGTCATATCCAGGGCCGCGCGGCGCCCGGCGATCAATCGAAGGTTCACCAGCGTGTGCGGCGTGACACCGTAATGGTAGTCGCCGGCCGCCTCGTCGCGTGCATGCGAAGCCGTGTAGCCTACTCCCACGAGCCCGGAGCTCTGCACGACGAGCGGCTCGGATATCGATGCCTGGAGCGTGGTGCCGAACGAGAACGCCGTGGTGGAGAAGCGAAAGTCGTCGGGCGCGAAGTAGTCGTAGGTGCCATAGAGGCCCCAGACGCCGGCAAGGCGCTCCGATCCGTAGTTGGTCCCGGCAATCAGACCGCGGGTCGACAGTTGCTCCAATCCGTCGTTCGACACGCTGCTGTCGATTCTGAAGTAGTCGAACGGGCGCTCGTGGCGATAGCTCGCGTGTCCCGGGTAGCCGTAGTCCATCGACAACGCGAGCTGCGGTTGGTTCAGCGACAGCGAGGACACCGATCCGACACGGCCGTTCACCACCGCGCTTGTCCCGATCTGCACGCGGATGTCGGAGAACGGCAAAGCATCGGACGTCGGCCTTCCGGCGGGATCGCCGACGAGGGCGTCATTGATGCCGGTTGGCGGGGAGGCGAGCACCGACGCCAGCCTTCGCCAGGCGCCTGGTCGATCGCCGCCGCGCTCCAATAAGAGACGCGAGATGCGAAAGAGCGGCTCGCCCAGAAACGAGCCCGCGATGCCGCTGGCAATCTGATCGTTGGCAGAGGGTTGGGTGGTCTCACCAGCGATTTCCCACATCGCGCTTCCGGCAAACGTATACACCATCGACGACCAGTAGCTCAGGCCGTTCGACCGGGCGATGCTGTGATACATCGCCCCTTGGTATGGATGCAGGAACTGGTTGACCTGAAACGGATCGTCGTCCACTACCCAGGGGCCGCGCAGATTGTGGCGGATCGTCTCCCGCGACACCTCGAACGTGGCGGGATCGAGCAGCAGCCTCCCCGCGAAATTCAAGGCGGCATCCATCGCCACGATCTCGACTACCGGGAAGATGTAGCTCTTGTGAGCCTCACCCTGATCTGGCGACGGGTCGGGTTGGACGGCTGCTTGATCTTGCGTCGGAGCGGATCGCAGGGCTGCGTGATCTTGCGTCGGGGTGGATCGTAAGGCTGCACCGGTAGCGCATGCGGCGCACAGCCCGCACGCGAGCACGGCGAACAGCGCCCGGGTGCTCGATAAGGCCATGCGTCAAGCCCTGCATTGGGCGTGCCGGGGGCAGAGGAAGAGGTGCGCGACGCAAAAGAACTACTGTTCGCAGAAGCCCTGTAGTGTCCGGCGTTAGCCGGACCCGCCCGTCGACCGCGAAGCTTTTTCCAACGCGTGCGTAATTTGCGCCTCAGCCTCGAGAATCGACTGGACGCGCTAATGTCCCACCCGTTCGCCCGGGTCTGGGCAACGTGAATGTGCCACAGTATGGCCCAGACGAGATCGAACTTGTGACCCTTCGCAGCCTCGCCGCAGCAGCCACGATCCTGGCGATCACATGTCTGTGTCCAACGGAACTACACGCGAGTGGCGACCAGGCGGTGCTCGTCGACGCGAACTATGTGCAGCCGGTTCGATGGAACGTTGGTGCATCACTGTTCTTTTCCCGCGATGATGTGAAGAACAGCGAGGGAGGCAGCGGCATCATCGTCGGCGGAAGTGTTGGCGCGGGCGGGATGCAGGTATGGGGAGGGAAGGCGCTGCTAGGGGATGTGGGCAACCTCGACGTTCGAGGCGTGGTCACTCGAACATGGGATCACCCACGCGGCGCGTCCGCCAACTCCACTTATGTCGGCGGCGAGGTCGGTTGGGGGCTCGGCGCACGGGTGAGCGTGGGTTACGCCAAGCGCATCAGGGGGGCTTCGACGGACGATGACCATATCGTCACGTGGGGCGTTGGGCTGGAGATCCCTGTTTGGTTTCGGTGAGTCGCACGTGACACTCGTCGTGGTGCAGCGAAACACTCCTCAGTCGTCGTTGCGCTGCCGCTCGCGGTAGAAGAAGTAGTCGGCTTCGTACGGGACGAAGACCCGTTTGCCGACATCGGCCGCCAGCGAACAGCCGGTTGCCGGAGCGATCCCGCCCGCCGTGTTCAGCCGGTGGATGTAGGTCGCCGGCGTCAGCATTCTGCCTCCCCTCGGTCCGTTCTCCTCTCCCATCACTTCGAGCAGAAGCCAAGGGATCGCGCCCGGCGCAACGAAGTCGGCCTCAGCGTACGTGGCGATTGCCCGTGCCCACACGGCGCTGGTATCGACGGAGTGCTGCCACGTCGCCCGAAGAATGCCGGCTTCATCAGGGTTGGCGCTGAGGAAGTGGGTGATCACTTGCCGGGCTTCGTTGTGGAACAGCGTGGCCTGCGGGCCGAACAACGTCCAGGCGAAAGCGGCGCCGGAGGGCAGGCAGATGTAGTTCTGAGTACCGATGGCGTGACCAGCCAGGAAGAGCCGGTTGCCTGCGGGCACTTGAATCAAATCTGGCACAGGCGGGGGCGCCTCCCGCTGTGCGTAGGTCTGCTGCGGCAGCATCCAGACCATCGCCGCAGCGAGGACGGTTGCGCACGCGAGCCGGCGTGTTCGAGGGGTCGTTGGTCGGACGGTGAACGTCATGTCATGCTCCTCAGACGGCTAGAGACTACCTCATAGCGGTGCTTCGGCGAGGCAGGCAGGCTGCCGTGCCGCCGTTGAGTGCTTCACACCGGACCACCGGATCTTCGTGCTAGGCTCCCTCACCGAAGGAGACTCCGCATGTTTCGACTGACGCGACTGCGCGCGATCGCCCTCGCCGGCCTGCTGATCACGGCGGCCTCTGCCGCCCTCACGTCGAAGGACCTGCCGACGTCGCGGCCGGAAGACGTCGGACTCTCGACCGAGCGCCTGGCGCGCCTGAACAAGTCGATTCACGAATACGTGGACGCCGGCCGCACGCCGGGCGTCGTGACGCTCATCGCCCGCCACGGCAAGGTCGTGCACCTGGACGCCTACGGCAAGGCGGACCTCGCCACCGGCCGGTCGACGCGCGCCGACGACATCTTCCGCATGTACTCGATGACAAAGCCGATCACCTCGGTCGCGCTGTTGATGCTCTTCGAGGAAGGCAGGTTCCAGCTCACCGATCCGCTGTCGAAGTACTTCCCGGCATTCGCCGACGTGAAGGTGTTTGCGGGCACCACGCCGCAGGGCGCGATGATGCTCGATGCGCTGAGGCGACCGATCACGATCCAGGACGTCTTCCGTCACTCGGCGGGCTTCAGCTACGGCTTCGGCAATAGCCCGGTGGACAAGGCGTATCAGGACGCCAACGTCTTCGCCACCGACCTCACTGGGCTGATCGAGAAAGTCTCGAAGCAGCCGCTCCTGTATCAGCCCGGCGATCGCTGGGTCTACAGCGTCGCGCACGATGTGCAGGCCGCGCTGGTCGAGAAACTGTCGGGATGAAATTCGACGAGTTCGTCCGGCGGCGCATTTTCCAGCCGCTCGAGATGAAGGATTCCGTGTTCAAGATCCCCGCGGACAAGATGGCGCGCGTACCCGCGCTCTACAGCATGGGCCGTGACGGCAAGCTCGCCGCGGACAAGAGCCCGCTCGGCTCCAACTACGGCGACCAGGTGTTCGGCGGCTACAGCATCTCCACGACGATCGGCGACTACGCCCTGTTCGCACAGATGCTGCTGAACAAGGGACAGTTGAACGGCGTGCGTCTGCTGAGCCCGGCGACGGTGGAGCTGATGGCGACGAACCATCTCACGCCAACCGCGCTTGCCGCCGGCGGTGTCGGTCCCGGCACCGGCTACGGTCTCGGCGTGGCCGTCCTGATGAACGCCGCCGAGAACGGCAACATCGGGTCGGTTGGTGGATTCGGATGGTCCGGCGCCGCGTCCAC
>DASRJR010000264.1:0-18044 GCA_035649395.1 Vicinamibacterales bacterium | reverse complement strand
AGCACCTTGTTGAGCACCATGACGAGCTGACGGACCTCGAGCTTCCGAGCCACTTCCACGGTCACGGCCGTTCCGTAGAAGTCCTGTCGATCGGGTCGAAGCAGGACCACGAGCACATCCGAGATCGCGATGCTGAGGAGTGTCTCTTCGTTCAGACCCGGGTGAGTGTCGATGAGGAGATAGTCGAGCACGAGTTCGTCGATGAGATCCTGGAGACCGTCGTTCATGAGGCCGACGTTGTACCCCTCACGGAGGACCTTGGCGATCTCGCCAGCCTGGAGGCTGGACGGGACCAGCCAGATGTGTCCTTTGGTCTCGTTGATCGCATCGGGCGTCACTTCTACTGCGGTTTCTCCCACCCGGCAGCGTTCCGACAAGTAGTCATTGAGCGTGCGACGCTCACTCGTGTCCTTGAGTCCGAACAACATATGGATCCCGGGCGACTGGATGTCGGTGTCGACCACCGCCACACGCTTTCCAGCGGCCGCAAGGCACACGGCAAGGTTGGCAGTGACATTCGATTTCCCCGTGCCGCCGCGGTACGAGTGAACGGAGATGATCTTCGCCACGGGGGTCGTTTCTGCAGAGTTCTCTGTCAGGCGGAATCGCCGCCCCGGGCGGCACGCCGAGCGGAGAAGTGACGGGCACGCGCCTGGAGATCTCGAAAATAGTCGGACTCCGTGATCTCGTCGACCTGGGCGGCCTTTTTGCTCTCGTCGATGGCGATAGTGAGTTGTTGGACCTGGTCTTCGAGCCGACGCTGACGCGCCGCCACTTCAATCGCCATCCGCCGGAAGAGTCTGGCAAGATTGCCCAGGGCGTCGGGCCGCCGCACGACCTCGTCGAGACTCTCGGCGGTGAATTGCCCCGACTCGACGGCGAGCGCCGCAGCGGTGACTCTGGCCACGCCTCGCAAATACGCGAGGTCGAAGTCGCGGGCACGCTTCTTCGCCATGCACGCACGAACGCGCGCGCCGAGCACCGCTGGATCGTAGGGTTTGGCGAGATAGTCGTCGGCGCCGAGTGCAAGACACCGCGTGACGCTTTGAGCGTCATCCACAGCGGTAATGATCAGGACCGGAATCTCTCGCAGCGCTTCATCGCTTTTCAGCCTGGCAAGCACTCCGTAGCCGCTGAGTCCCGGCAGCCAGACGTCGAGCAAGATCACGTCGACCGGTTCGCGGGCCGCGGTCGCCAACCCGGCCTCGCCGGTTTCGGCGAAGAGGAGCGAGTAACCCTGGCGAACCAGCCGGCGAGCGAGCAGAACTCGGTTGGCCTCCTCGTCGTCGATGACCAGAATCGAGCCCCCACCTTTTCCCACGTCGCCCGTGGCTTCAATCGCCTCGGCGCTGACGGAGACCAGCTGCGGCGCGTCATCAGTGGTGGCCACGCGAACTCGGAACGTGTGTTCGACGCTGTCTATGAGCTCGGACAACCGAGCCGCCGCGACATGGATCCGCCGCAGGTCGTCGCCGACCGGAGCGTGCTCGTGCGCCTCGAGCAGCGTCTCGATACAGCCTCGGACCTCGATAAGCGGAGGACGCGTTGCGAGTCGCAGCCGGAAAGCATATTCCTCGACGCCGTCCGTGATCCCGGCGGGATCCAGGATGTCGCTGATAATGCGCAGGAGCTGTTTTCCCGAGTCTGCCACGCGCCCGAGATCGTCGCGCTCCGTGACGCTCAATGACGATTGGTCCCCTTCTTCGAGGAGAAGTTGACTGTAGCCGAGGATCGCGTTGATCGGTGATCGGAGGTCGTGACGCATGTGAGCCACGAAAGCGGCGACATCACCCATGATGCGTCACTGCTCGGATTCGCAATCGGCCGGTGCGATCGCGCTACTCATGAATTGCTTCCTGACCGTACGCCGGTTGCGCGCGCGGCTGCCGGTGCGTCCATTCGCCATGCTCGTAGAAGGTTTGGAGCTGGCGGCGGTACGGCCTCAGGTCGACCTTGCGCTGCGCAAGCCACACATCGTTGTAGTAGCTTTGCAGGTACCGTTCGCCCGAATCGCAAATCAACGTGACCACCGAGCCCTCTTCGCCAGCGGCGGCCATGTCTGCGATGAGTTCGAACGCGCCCCAGAGATTGGTTCCGCTCGACGGCCCGGCGCGTTTGGACATCAGCTTGTGGAGGAACAGCATCGCCGCATATGACGCGGCGTCGGGCACCTTGATCATCTGATCGACGACGGACCGGATGAACGAAGGCTCGACTCGAGGGCGTCCAATCCCTTCCACCCCAGAGCCACGTCCCAGCGTGAGCGAGCGGTCACCGGTGCGGAAGTAGTCGAATGTCACGGAATGCTCAGGGTCCACGACGCACAAGCGAGTGTCATGTCCCTGGTAGCGAATGAAGCGGCCGACCGTTGACGCGGTTCCGCCGGTTCCTGCGCCGACAACGATCCACGTCGGGATCGGATGCGTTTCATCGCGCATCTGCGCGAAGATCGTCTCAGCGATGTTGTTGTTCCCTCGCCAATCAGTTGCGCGCTCGGCGTACGTGAACTGGTCGATGTAGCAGCCGCCAGCCTCCTCTGCGAGCTGGGTGGCGACCTCGTAGACCTTGCTCGAGTCGTCGACGAGGTGACAGCGGCCACCTTCGGCCTCGATCAGGGCGATCTTCTCCTTGGAGGTCGAGGCGGGCATCACCGCTACGAACGGCAGCCGAAGCAGCCGAGCGAAATAGGCCTCTGAGATCGCCGTGCTGCCCGATGACGCTTCCACGACGAGGCCACCTTCTCTCAATCGGCCGTTCGTAAGGGCGTACAGGAACAGCGAACGCGCGAGCCGATGTTTGAGGCTGCCCGTCACGTGCGTGGATTCGTCCTTGAGGTACAACTGGATACTTGGAAAGGAGGGGAGCCGCACAGGAAGCAGGTGCGTGTCCGACGACCGGCAGAAGTCCGCCTTGATCCTCTGCATCGCCCACGCGATCCACGCTCGGTCCTCAGCTCGCGGGATCACGGCTGCGACCGGCGCGGCTCGCCCGGAGAGGACGAAAAAGGACCGAACCCGTTCGGATGCTGAGGGAGTTCGATGAGCTGGCGAAATCCGTTTGGAGAATTCAGCATTCGTTGCGCTCAGCATACTGCGTAGTGGAGGGCCTGTTGCAAAACCTCCATCCCCGGTTCAAATCCGGGCGGCGCCTCCATCCTTCGCTCACGCTTGCCATCGAGCCGTGATCTTCGGATGGCAGGCCATGCGGAAGGATGTCCACCGTAGCGCGAAGCGCGACGGTGGACTGATGATGCCCGCTCGCTGCACTTCTTCGTGTTAGGGCATCGTTCGCCTGTTCGAGGAACTCCCGTAGCGTGGTGGAGTTTCTCGAAGAGGAGAGAATTAGGATCGATTTGCTGAGACACTACGGGCTCGACTGAGACCGCGTCAGCGACTAGACTGACCGCGGCTTCCAGAACTCTCGTGAGTTGATCAATGAGCTCGGGACTGCAAAGGAGAGCGCGGATGCGGTTCCTTGCATGCGTGATCGGAGCGGTGCTTGCGTCCGTCGTGGTCCAGGCGCAGTGGCCGACCTACAAGACCCAAGGCGTGCCGCGGACCAGGTCTGGCGAGATCAATCTAGCAGCTCCGGCGCCCAAAACTCCGGACGGCAAGCCCGACCTGTCCGGGCTGTGGGAGAACCCCTCGACCCCGTCGACGGTCAATTCGAGCATCTCCGGGACCGGTGGTGCCCCACCCATCCCGGGCACGCCGCCTCGCGCGCCCCAAAGCCAGGGCGCGGCGCCAGGCGCCGGCGGAGGCCCGGTCCGGCTGTTCTTCGACATCGGCTCGGGCATGCCCGGCGGCCTTCCGTTTCAGCCTTGGGCGTTGGCGCTCAAGAAGCAGCGCATGGCAGACAACATGAAAGACAACCCGGACGCCCACTGTCTGCCGATGGGAAACATGCAGTTCCACACGCATCCCCAGCCGCGCAAGATCATCCAGGCGCCGAAGGTCATCGTCATTCTCTACGAGGGGAACGCCGGCATCCGGCAGATCTTCCTGGACGGGCGACCGTTGCCGGACAACGACCCGCAGCCGTGGTGGTACGGCTACTCGACGGGCAAGTGGGAAGGCAACACCCTCGTCGTACAGACGAGCGGGTTCCGTGACGGGGGATGGCTCGACGTCGCCGGCAGCCCGCTCACCGCGCAGGCCACGATGACCGAGCGCTTCCGCCGTCCGAATTTCGGCACGCTCGAGATCGAGGTGACCGTGAACGATCCGAAGGCGTACACGCGGCCGTGGACCGTGAACCTCACACAGCGGCTGCTCCCAGACGAGGAGCTCATCGAGTTCATCTGCGCCGAGAACGAGACCTCGACGAAGCTCTTCGACAAGTGATGCGCGCGCGAACGGCATCGATCGAGGCCGGCAGCGTGCGAAGGAGGGTATGAGGATGTGGCGTCTGCCGCTCGGCGTGCGTGGACTGGTCGCCTGCGGCGGTCTGCTGCTCGGTGCGGCGTCCATCGCGGCGCACCACTCGTTCGACGCGGAGTTCGACCGGAACAAGCCGGTGACGGTCACGGGCGTCGTGACTCGGGTGGATTGGTTCAACCCCCACGCGCACGTATTTGTGGACGTGAAGGACGAGTCGGGGAAGATCGTGAATTGGGACTTCGAGTTGGCCGGCCCGAACGGCCTGATGCGGCGAGGCTGGCGTCGCGATTCGCTCAAGCCGGGCGAGACGGTGACCGTGGCCGGATATATGGCCAAGAACGCCCCCCACGTCGGCAACGCGTCGGCGATCACCACGAAAGACGGCCGCAAGATGTTCGCGGGGTCATCCATCGGCAACTGAACGCGTGGGTTTTGACCCCTGACCTGGGAGTGGGCACACTATGGCATCGACCGATCGGCAGAGAAAGGTGGAGCACATGCGTTTCATAGGACTCACGACCGCACTGTGCGCACTGCTCCTTGCGCAGCCAGTGTTCGCGCAGGAGTGGACCGAGTACGTGAACAAGGAGGACCGCTTCTCGGTGCCGGCGCCGGGTGAACCCACCACGACGACCATCACCTGGGACTCCGAGTACGGCGCCAAGTTCCCCGGCCGCGTCTACCGGTGGGAGCAGGCGGCGAACCGCTACTCGATCACCGTTGTCGACTTCTCCGATGCCGAGAAGATACACGCCGCGATCAAGCACGAGGCGTATGTCGGCGGTGTGGGGTACTGGGTCATCGACATCGCTGCATCCGTCGCCCACGCCGCGAGGCTGTATCGCACGAAGCCGGGTGTGGTCGTGACCTATGATGCGTTTCACTACGTCAACCTGATCACGGGGCACATGCTTCAGCTCACCAATCCCGACGCGTCGCGCTCGTATGTCGCCATCTATTTGCACGAGAATCGTCTCTACGTGCTGGATGCGACGGTGGCAAAGGGCCAGCCGCCGCCGCTCATCTTCCAGCAGTCGTTTGCGATGCTCGGCCCGGACGGCAACACCATCCGGTATCAGAGTCTTTACTACAATCGCTTTCCTGAACGTCAGCTCGGGGGGCGCGGTGGACGCGGCGGTGGTGGCGACGGGCGCGGCGGTCGCGACGGCGGCGGTCGCGACGGCGGCGGTGGTGGTGCCGCCCAGCCTCAAGGCGGTCAGCCAGGACGCCAATGAACACCACCATGTGTGCGCAACGGCTTTTTCAGGATTCGGCGGATCATCAAGGAGAATCGATATGCGATTGACGCTGGGACTCGCGGCCATCTGCGCGCTTGCGTGCGCGCTGCCGATCGCGGCGCACCACTCCCACGGCAATTACACTGACGGGACGATCGACATCCAGGGCGTCGTGAAAGAGGTTCATCTCGTCGTGCCGCATTCCTACGTCTATATCGACGTCAAGAAGGGCGCGGCGACGGAGACCTGGGTGCTCGAAGCGACGAGCCGCGGCGGCCTCGAGCGGATCGGCGTGACGGCCGGCTATCTCAAGCCAGGCGACGCGATCAAGGCGCGTTGCCACCAGTTGCGTGACGGCTCCTCCGGTTGTCTGCTCGGGTTCCTGAAGGGCCCGGATGGGGTTGTCAAGGACTGGGATGGCGGCACCGGACCCGTGCCGAGCCTTTGACGGCTGGCCGGGAGCTCACTTACTTGTCTCCCGAGAAACGGAATTCGAACCGTGGCGTGTAGCGCTCCAATGATTTGTACGGGTCGGGCCACGGCAGGGGATACCCGAGCATCCACGCGGCGTGGCGCGTCCAGTAGGGATCGAACAGGTGCGCGCGGGCAAGCACGCACAGGTCCGCGCGTCCGGCGGCGATGATCGTGTTCACGTCCATGTACGACGAGATGTTGCCGACGGCCATGGTCGCGACGCCGACCTCGTGGCGTATCCGATCGGCGAACGGCGTTTGGAACAGCCGTCCATAGGCGGGCTGCTGGTCCGGCACGGTCTGCCCGGCCGACACATCGACGACGTCGCATCCGTGCATCTTGAGCAGCCGAGCCACTTCCACCGCATCCGCCGGCTCCATCCCGCCGGGCATCCAGTCGACGGCGCTGATGCGTGCGCTCATCGGCCGGCCGTCGGGCCACACCTGGCGGCACGCGTCGAACACCCTGAGCGGAAAGCGCATGCGGTGCTCGAGCGGGCCGCCGTACTCGTCGGTGCGGGTGTTGGTCAGCGGCGAGATGAATGACGCCAGCAGATAGCCATGCGCCATATGGATTTCGAGCAGGTCGAATCCGGCATCTCTCGCCAGTCCGGCGGCGCGCGCGAACTCCTCGACGACGCAACCCATGTCGGCTTCGGTCATCTCGCGGGGCACGGGGCTGCGATCTGGAAAGTACGGGATCGGCGACGCCGACATGAGCGGCCATCCGCCTTCGGGTAGCGGCTCGTTGTCCCCCTCCCACAGCCGCTGTGTCGCGCCTTTACGGCCGGCATGACCGAGTTGGACGCCAATGGCCGCGGGTGTTTCCCTGTGAACGAAGTCGACGATCTGTTTCCACCTCGCGGCGTGCTCTGACGTGTACAAGCCCGCACACCAGGGCGAGATACGAGCCTCGGGCGAGACATCGGTCATTTCGGCCATGACGAGGCCCGCACCGCCCATGGCGCGGCTCCCGAGGTGCACCAGGTGCCAGTCGCCAATCGTGCCGTCTTCGGCCACGTACTGGCACATCGGCGATACGACCACTCTGTTGGCGAGCACGAGATCGCGCAACCGGAAGGGGGTGAACATCGGCGGAGGCGCGATGACCGAGGGGACGCGCGTTTGCCGCGCCGACTCGCGCGCCACCCAATCGTCGACACGCGCGAGAAACCGGGGGTCGCGCACGCGCAGGTCCTCATGCGTGATCCGCAGCGAGCGCGTCAACAGCGCGAACGTGAACTGCAATGGGTCGAGCGACATGTACCGTTCGGTATCCTCGAACCACTGCAGCGACGCCTGGGCTGCGCGCTGCAGGCTTTCGACCGTCGGACGACGGCGCAGTTCGTACTGTTGAAGCGCCGACGCGATCGCATCAGGCGCGGCGGATGCGAACCCCACGTGCTCGACGAGCGCATCGCGCAACGCGACCGCATCTTCCATCGCCATGCGCGTCCCGGAACCGACCGAAAAGTGCGCCGTGTGCGCAGCATCGCCGAGCAGCACGACATTCCCGGTCCACCAGGGCTCGGTACGGATGGTCGGGAATTGCCGCCACAGGCTGCGGTTGGCAATCAGACGGTGTCCCTCGAGCTCCACGGCAAACAGCTGCTCGAGGAACGCCGCGGTTTCTATTTCGCCGGCATGATCCATGCCCGAGGCTTGCCACGTCTCCTCACGGCATTCGACGATGAACGTGGAGCGGCCGGGTTCGTACTGATACGCGTGTACGCGCCACAGCCCGTGCACCGTTTGCTTGAAGTAGAACGTGAACGCGGGAAATGGCTTCGTGGTACCCAGCCAGACGAAACGGTTCGGCCGTACGTCCACCGTCGTGCGGATGCGTCCCTCGAGCAGGCGGCGCATCGTGCTGTTGGCGCCATCGGAGGCGACGACGAGGTCCGCCGTCTCCGCCTCCGCTGAAGCTTCGGCGGACAAGGCGCGGACGTCGAGACTCGACACCTCGCGCTCGAATCGCACCTCGACGCCGGCCGCGCACGCCTGCTCCTGCAGTACCCGCAGAAGCGTGTGTCGGCTCACTCCGCTGAACCCGTGTCCGGTCGAGACGACGCGTTCGCCGCGATAGTTGACTTCGATGTCGTCCCAGTGGACGAGGCGCTGCGCGACCTCGCCGTACGTGTCGGCGTCGGCCTGGGCAACCGCCGCCATCGTGGCATCCGAGAAGACCACGCCAAACCCGAAGGTGTCGTCCGGTCGATTGCGTTCGATGACGGTGATCTGGTGACGCGCGTCCGCCTTCTTCATCAGCACGCCGAAGTAGAGACCACCGGGTCCACCGCCGACGCAGACAATGCGCATCAGCCGTCCACCAACTCCAGGAGCTGATCCGCGATGATCAACCGCTGTATCTCGGTCGTCCCCTCGTAAATGCGCAGGGCGCGCACGGCGCGATAGAGCCGCTCGACCGGGTGGCCCACGAGCACGCCGATTCCACCGGCGATCTGCACCGCCTCGTCGACGATGCGCTGCGCCGCCTCGGTGGCGAAGCTCTTCGCCATCGCCGCTTCGAGCGTGATGCGTCCGTGCTCCGTGTCCCTGCGCCACGCAGCGCGGTAGACGAGCAGACGCGCCGCTTCGAGCTCTGTCGCCAGGCGCCCGATTTTCTCGCGGGTGATCTGGAATGTCGCGAGCGGCGCGCCGAACTGCTGGCGCGACGTCGCGTGCGCCATCGCGATCACGAGCGCCCGCGCTGCCATGCCGCAGGCTGCGGCTCCGACCGACGGCCGGAGCGCATCGAGTGCCATCATGCCGACCTTGAAGCCGTCGTCCAGGTCTCCCAGGAGCGCGTCCGGTGGCACATGACAGGACTCGAAACGGATGCGGCCGAGCGGATGCGGTGCTGCCAGCACCTGTGGACCAGCAAACACGAGCCCGCGGGTCTCGGCAGGGACGAGAAACGCCGACAGGCCGCGACGCCCGGCGCCCGCGGTCGTGACAGCGAATACCACGTAGACATCGGCGATGCCGGCGTTCGAGATCAAGTGCTTGTCACCGTCGATCACCCACCCGCTGCCGTCCTGCCGCGCCGAGGTACGCATCGCGGCGACGTCCGAGCCGGCATCGGGCTCTGTCATGGCGAAGGCGGCCATGACGCGGCCACTGCAGATGGCGTCGAGCCATCGCGCACGCTGCGCGTCGGTCCCGGCCTGAGCGATCGGGGTCCCACCGAGGGCCTGCAGCGCCAGCACCGCATCCGCCAGCGGGTTGGCCGCTGCAACGATCTCGCGTGTCAGGCAGAGCGCCCGAATGTCTCCTGATCGAATCGGGTCGTAAAGGCGCTCGCCAGCCATCAGCGTCAGCAGCGTTCGAGCCTCGCGCCGCGCCGCGTCGTCGTCGAGCGCCTCGCCGCGCGAGCCCATCATGTCGGCAGAGGGCCGCACACGATTCGCCAGGTCGATGTGGCGCGCGTCGAGCAGCGCCCGAATCGCCTCGACGCCTTGCAGCCGGACCTCGCCGCGAAGCGTCACCGGAACCTCGGCGGCCGCTTCGCGACGAATGCCTCGTACGCCTCCCGGAAATCAGTGTGCGTCATCAGCGAGGCCTGAAGCTGTGCCTCCGACTCGAGCGCCGCCTGCAGATCCATGCTGGCTTCCCGGTTCAGGGCGTCTTTCGTCCTTTCCAGCGCAAGCGACGGCCCCTGTGCCAGCTGCCGGGCCACAACGGTTGCGGCGGCGAGGGCTTCTCCATCAGGCACCACGCGGTTGTAGAGGCCAATGCGAAGGGCCTCGTCGGCGGTGATGAAATCGCCGGTCATGAGCAACTCGGTCGCGCGGCCCAGGCCGACGAGGCGGGGAAGCAGCCATGCGGCCCCCATGTCCGCGCCGGAGAGACCCACCTTCGTGAAGAGAAAGGCAATCCGTGCCGATGCTGCCGCAATCCGCATGTCGCACGCTGTGGCGATCACTGCACCAGCGCCGGCGCACGTGCCGTTGACTGCGGCGATGACGGGCCGATGACAGTCGCGGATGACCCGGATCAGCTCACAAGTCGTACGGGTGAACTCGAGCAGACGGGGATAATCACTGCCGATCAGGACGCCAATGATGTCGTGCACGTCACCGCCAGAGCAGAACGCCTTCCCCGCACCGGTGATGACAACGGCGCGTACGCCCGGTTCCGCGTTGACGCCGCGGAAGATTTCACCCAGCTCGTCGTAGATTTCGAACGTGAGCGCGTTGAGACGCTCGGGGCGGTTCATCGTGATCGTCGCCACACCCGACGCGCCATCGTGCTCGTAGAGG
The DNA here is from genome assembly GCA_035649395.1 of Vicinamibacterales bacterium. Classification (GTDB taxonomy): domain Bacteria; phylum Acidobacteriota; class Vicinamibacteria; order Vicinamibacterales; family UBA2999; genus Gp6-AA40. The sequence goes on along the minus strand of DASRJR010000264.1, from coordinate 7,692 downwards.
CACAGCCTCGGCGCCGTCACGGGAGCACCGCGTTCGCTTCGATCTCGATGCCCGCGCCTGCGTCGACAAGGCTCGTGACCTGCACGACTGCCATCGCCGGATAGTGACTGCCCATGTGCCGCCTCCAGACATCGCGGAGCATCGGCCGGCTGTCGCGGTACGCGTCCATACTCGTGACATACATCGTCATGCGCGTGACATGCTCCGGGTGTCCACCGGCGGCGCGCACGACGGCGAGCACCCTCGCGAGTGCGATCTCGAACTGCCCGGCGAAGTCTTCGGTCGTGGTGCCGCCGTCGGCGCCAGCCGCCGTCTGACCGGCAACGAAGAGAAGGCGTCCCCCGGCCGGTGCGAGCAGCCCGTGGGCAAACCCGCGAGGTTGGCCGAGCTCCGGCGGATTGACGACGTCCAGATACCTTCGATGCGCGTCAGTGGTCTTATCGCTCATCGTCGAAGCTCCCCGCCGTCGATGACAAGGGACTCGCCAGTGATACCGCGCGCCGCATCGAGACACAGGAACGCCACCGTCTCCGCGACTTCCTCGGGCTCGATGAGGCGCTTCTGCGGCACTGTCTGCAGGATAGCCTCGAGCGCCGCTCCCTCAGAGCGCCCGGTCACCTGCACGATGCGCGCGAGGGTCTCGCGCGTCAACTCGGTGTCGATGTAGCCGGGGCAGACGGCATTCACCGTCACGCCGCGAGCGGCGACCTCCGCGGCCGCTGCGCGCGTGAGACCGACGAGCGCGTGCTTGGAGGCGGCGTAGGCGGCGATGTAGCGACTTGCGCTGAGGCCTGCAACGGACGCGACGTTGACGACCCGCCCCCAGCCGTGCTCCACCATGCCGGGTAGGAACGCCTTCAGGCACAGGAACGCGCCTGTCGCGTTCACGGTCAACATGCGGGTCCAGTCATCGAGGGTCGTCTTGTGAATGGGCGCTGCCGTTGCAATGCCCGCATTGTTGATGAGGATATCGACATGCCCGAGGCAGTCAGAAGCGGCGGCCGCCAGGTCCTTCACGCTCGATTCTTCGGATACGTCGCACTTCGCGGCGTGCGCCGTGTAACCCTCGTCGCGCAGCCGTGCGGCCACCTGCTCGATCTCGACCGCCGTCCTCGCGGCAACGAGCACCGAGGCGCCCGCGGACGCGAGGCGCCGGGCAACTGCGGCGCCCACGCCGCGGCCGCCACCGGTAATCACGGCGGCTCGGCCGCGGAGCGGTGCGCCGTTACTCACGTCTCGCCTCCGGCCTGATCACCTCCATGATCGACTGCTCGAGGATCTTGCCGAGAGTCTCGATGGTCTCGCGGCCTTCGTCGGCCGTCGCCTCGGCGGGGAAGCCGAAGTACGCCTCAGGTCCCCCAGCCTGCGTAAACTTCACATCGCCACGGCGCATGGCCTCGATGATCGACCGGGGGTTCGGAGCGAGCGTCGCCATCACCTCGTGCCGCACGAGATCGGGGCGCTCGGCGAGGACGATCGATCCTTCGTAGCGCCCCCCGTGGCACGCGCCGCTCCGGAACTCGGCAGTCAAGTACGCAGCCCAGCGACGGCGTGTCAAGTCGGGAAAGATCAGCGTGCCGTAGCCGCCGACCGCAATCTGGCTCACCGCGCTCCGCAGCGCGAGCACGTGCGCTGGATCATGGTGCGCGTTCGCGATCGCGACCACCTTCACGCCGTGCGCGGCCAGGCTCTGCACCACGCCGACGACCTGCATCGTGGTGACCTTTGCAGGGATGTTCATCGTACCGGCGAACTCCGCCGCGAACGGTGCCGCCGTCAACGCGAGTGTCGGGAGCACCAGCACCTCGATGCCGCGCGAGGCCAGACGTTCGGCGCCGGCGCGCGCCATCGCCTCAGCGATGATCACGTCGGTCGCGAACGGCAGGTGCGGACCATGCGCCTCGATGGCGCCGGTCGGCAGCACAGCAACCGTCCGGTCGGCGGGCAGGTCGCGTACCGCCGGCCACGTGAGCGACGCCAGGGAATGCACCGCCATGCGTGCGATTCGAGTGTATTCCAACCAGCCAAGGGGCTCCGCCCTTGCCCTTCGACTATCGCTCAGGGCACCCCGAGCGGAGTCGAGGGGTGATATCTCCGCCTCCGCCCGCGTCCTTAGATAGAATCCCGACGCTGAGGGGGGACGAGCACCGATGATTCCGGGTCGGCTCAACCTGGCCGCGCACCTGCTGGACGCGCGAATCGCCGAGGGCCGCGGTGACCGGCCCGCGATTCGCACCGCAACTCGCCAGTTCTCTTACCTCGACATGTGCCGCCTCTCGGCTCAGTACGCCAGCATTCTGGCCGCCGATGACATCCGTCCCGAAGAACGCGTGATCGTCGCTTTACCTGACGGACCGGATTTCGTGGCGGCGTTGTTCGGCATCCTGCGGCGCGGGTCGGTCGTGATCATGGTCAACCCAGAAGCGCCACCGGCGTTGACGCAGTACTTCTTCGAGTACACCCGAGCCACGGCGGCCTTCATTCCGTCGGATCGCAGTCTCCCATTCCAGGAGGCGACTGCCGGATTGTCTCGCCCGCCCCGGCTGTACTCCGTTGGCAGTGATGAATTTTCTGCCCGCGTCCAGTTACAGCCGGTCGACTTCGCGCCCTTCGACTCACATCGCGACGACGCCGCGATCTGGCTGTTCAGCGGCGGCACGACCGGACGACCAAAGGGCGTCGTGCAGACGCATCGCTCCTTCGTCAACACGACCGAACTGTACGGGCACGGCGTGCTGCGCATGTCGGCAGACGACATCACAATCTCCGTCCCAAAGCTGTTTTTCGGGTACGCGACCGGCGCGAACCTGTTCTTTCCGTTTTCAGTCGGGGCATCTTCGGTGCTGTTCCAGGAGCACAGCACGTCCGACACGCTGTTCGCGCAGATCGCACGGCATCGTCCGACGATTCTCGTCAACGTGCCATCGATGATCCAGCAGATGGTGTCCCACCCGGACGCGCGGTCGCAGGACTTCTCCAGTCTGCGTCTTGCCACGTCGGCCGGCGAGGCGCTGCCAGCGGACTTGTACGAGCGCTGGATGCAGACGTTTGGCGTCGAGTTGCTCGACGGGCTCGGGACCGCAGAGATGTGGCACATCTTCATCTCCAACCGGCCCGGCGACGTCGTGCCAGGAACAATCGGGCGTGTGGTGCCGGGGTTCGAGGTGAAACTCTGCGACACCGAGGGCCGCGCGGTGCCCGACGGCGAGCCCGGCGCTCTCTGGGTAAAGGGAGACTCCCGTGCGATCGGCTATTGGCAACAGCTGGACGATACCATCGGCGCGTTCCGCGGCGAGTGGTACGTGTCCGGTGACATGCTGTGCCGCAATGCCGATGGGACGTTCAGTTACTGTGGCCGGTCCGACGACATGCTGAAGGTGAGTGGCAAATGGGTGGCGCCCGGTGAGCTCGAGAACTGCCTCCTGACGCACCCCGCGGTGCGCGAGGTCGCCGTGGTTGGTGTCAAGAACGCCGACGGGCTCGTGAAGCCGTGCGCGTTTGTCGTGACGGCGCTCCCGTCTCCGGCGTTAGCCGGCGAGTTGCAGGAATTCGTGCGATCACGGCTCGAGCCATACAAGTATCCGCGACAGGTCATCTTCCTGGAATCGCTCCCGCGAACGCACCTCGGCAAGGTCGATCGCGGGGCCCTGGCCAGGAGCGCGACGACCGCGTAGTTATCGCGCGCATCGGCTGGTCTCACGTCCGCCGTTTTCGCGTATTCTTGCTGCCTCACGAAACGGAGGGTTTCAATGCGTCAGCATTGGCTTGTCATCTTGCTAGCCGTCATCGCCGTCGGTCTGGTTGGCGGCACTGCCGTTGAGAGGCCCGTTGCGGCGCAGTCATCGCGCGGCAACAGTCTTACCGCCGTCTCGGGTGCCATCGGTTCCCTCGATCCCACCGGACCGTACGAGGTCGTGCAGGGCTGGCCCAAGGACCTCAGCACGTTGCCCGGTAACGAGAAATGGACGTTTGGAGCGGGACAGGGTGTCTTTGCCGAGAGCCCGGATCGCGTCTTCTACATTCAGCGCGGTCAGCTGCCAGTGCTTCCCCAGGCAGGAGGGCGTCGCGGAAATCCTCTGCCACAGATCGGGCCGAACCTGAACTTCCCGGTTGCCGGAATGTGGCGGAATGCGACGCAGGCCAGTCCACCTGGCGCGTTGGAAGTCAACGGCAAGGTCGGCGACGATTCCGACGCGGGCAAGGCCGGCGTCGACTTCCTGTGGGAGAACTGCATCGTCATCATCAATCGCAACGGTGACATCGTCGAGACGTGGAAGCAGTGGGACAAGATGCTGCGCCGGCCGCATTCGGTCTACATCAGCCCCTACGATCCTCAGAAAAACGTCTACATCGTCGACGACTACCGCCACGCGATCTTCAAGTTCACTAACGACGGCAAGAAGTTACTGAAGACCATCGGCGAGCCCAACGTCCATGCGTCGGACGACAAGCACTTCTATCGTCCAACCTTCATGGCGTTCCAGGTTGACGGCAGCTACTACGTGGCGGATGGCTATGCCAACACGCGCGTGGTGAAGTTCGACAAGAACGACAACTACGTGACGGCCTGGGGCGAGCGAGGCGAGGCTGGCAAAGAGACCCGGCCGAACTACTTCAACAACGTGCATGGTGTGGCCGTCGATTCCGGCAGTCGCCAGGTCTACGTGAACGACCGCGGCAACCGGCGTATCCAGGTGTTCGACGAGAACGGCAAGTTCATCCGCATGTGGTCGATGCAGCCTGGGGCGACAGGCCTCGACCTGCATTTCGTGCACATCGACGCCGACAGGCGCGTGTGGGTCTACGACCAGGTCACCCAGCAGCTCGCACAGCTCGATCGCGAAGGGCATCTCGTCTACGCATGGGGCGGGCTGGGCTCATGGCCGGGCGCGCTCTTCGGCGTGCACGGCATCAGCGTGGATCAGGAGCAGAACCTGTATCTCGCGGCGGTCGGTCGCGGTGGCGTGCAGAAGTTCCGTCCGAGGCAGGGCGCGAATCCAGCGTATCTGGTCGGCAAGCATGTGTACTCTGCCTGGAAGTAGCTCCAGGAGCATCTTCGTCTCGTGCGGGGCGCTCTCTCTACCGTGAACTGGAAGCGGCCGGGTCAGGGAGATCGATCAGGACGATGTCCGAGTTCTCTTTGACGCGATCGAAGACAATCCGCGTGCCGTCAGGGGCGATGTCGAACGTGCGTGTGCCGGGCATGTCAAAGTCCGCGAGTTGCCGCACGGTGTTCGCGGAGAGGTCGTAGATCCAGAAGGTCTGCTTGGTGGAATCAGTGTCGAGCATGTACACCAACTGACGTCGTCCGGGCACAAACCGATATCGCTCGCCCCCGACACGTACCGGCAACTCCGGAGTCGCGATCGCCTTGCCGTCAGGATCGATGAGGTGCACGTGAACGATGCGTGCTGCGGCAATCAGATCCGTGTACGCGATGACTGAACCATCCAGGGACCACACCGGATTGGAGGTGGGTCCAGCCTTCAAGCGAACCGGCGTTCCACCTTCTACTGGCACCTTGAACAACCCAGGTCCTTTGGCGTCGGCACCGCTGACGGCGATCCACTTTCCATCGGGCGACCAGGAGGCGGCGCTCGACACGTCGAGCGCGCGGGTCACCGTGCGGACGTCTCCACCGTCGCTCGACAGCGTGGTGAGAGTTCGCTTGCCTGCTTTTCGCAGAAGCACCGCGACACGCCGGCCATCGGGCGAGACAGCGGGCGGCTCCTGCAGCGCGCCGTCCACGCCACGCCAGACTTCCGTCGCTTCGCCGTTCTCGAAGCGCCAGAGGCCGTCGCCTCCACCACGCGACGAGAGATAGAACAGCGCGGTTGTTCCATAACGCGGCGCGAAGGCGCGGCCCGAGGGCAGACCAAGAGGTTTGACGTCAGCCTCGTGAGCCACATGCTCCGACAGGGGAACCGTCCACAGATTCGCCGTTCGATTGGAGAGCGTCGCCACCAATCGGCGACCGTTGCCGCTCGCCTCCACCGACGTGTAACGCTCCAGTCCGTCGCTCACTCGCCGAGTCGTCTTGCGTTCTGTATCGAGCGCCCAGAGCCAGGGGCCCGCCCCATTCTCGTCAGGCGCCGTGTAGAGGATCGTGCGTGCATCGAGAGGCGCGATGTAATTCATGTCGGTGTTGACTTGCGTCAGCCGTTCGGGCGAACCGCCAGACGATGGTATTCGCCACACGTCCATTTCGCGAGCGTCCCACATGCCGCTGACGAAATAGATCCACTGACCATCTGCGGACCAGACCGGAAAGTGATTGTGTCCGCCCGGGCCGGCAATGTAGATCTGCTGCGCGTTGGCGCCGGTGGGATCCGACACGAAGATCGGATCGCCGGGATCGTAATTCTGGAAGACGATCCGCGCACCGTCAGGCGACCACGCGACATTCATAGCGTGCTCGGCGAGAAACGCGCGCGCAGTGCCGCCAGAGAGCGGAACCAGACGGAGGCGCGAGCCGCCGATGATGCCCGAGAGCCAGACCTCCGAACCGTCTGGCGTGAACCCGACGTTGTCGACGAGCACCGTCGACTGGCTGCCGTTGGTCAGGTTGACGAGGCGTCCCGTGCCCACCTGCGTCACCCAGGTGTCAATCAGGCCAGCGCGGTCCGAGCGAAAGGCGACAAAACGCCCGTCACGCGAAATGGCGGCGTCGGTCTCCGATCCATCGAAATCAGTGAGACGGGTGAATCGCGCTCCGGCCAGCGGATTGGCAGAGGTCTCCACGCGCTGCCCGAGCAGCCATGTGATGGCGAGCCCGGCACCGGCGATGACGACGGCCGCTGCAAGTAGCGGCCAGTGAGAAGACTTTGCCTCGACGAGAGGCGATGTCTGCCGCACTTTGCCCGCCCATTCGAGCTCTCGTCGAACGTCAGCCGCCGACTGCCAGCGCTCATCGGCGTCAGTTTCGAGACAACGCCCGATGACGTGCGCCAATTGAGGCGACACACTCGATGCAAGCGTGTCCTTCGACTGAAAACGCGCCCCTGTGACCATCTCATGAAGAATGAGGCCGAGCGCGTAGATGTCGGTGCGGGCATCCGTCTCGCGACCTTCGCGTTGTTCCGGCGCCATATAGGCAAGCGTGCCAACAACGACGTGAGACATCGTCACCGTGTCATCGGCCGACGTCTTGGCCAGACCAAAGTCGAGAACCTTGGCGCCCAGCTTTGTAAGGATGACGTTGCCCGGTTTGAGGTCGCGATGGGTGATCCCGCGCGCGTGCGCAGCGGCGAGCGCTGCGGCGATCTGTGCCCCAACCCGGACGGTCTCTTCGACACTGACTTTCCCTCGTTTGATGCGCGCGGCCAACGTTTCGCCGTCGCAGAACTCCATCACGAGGTAATTGGGGCCGACATCGTGCAGCGTGCAGACGTTCGGATGATTCAACGCCGCGATGGCGCGCACCTCCCGGCGGAAACGCGGATCGTAGGAAAGATGCGACGTCTTGATCGCCACGACACGGTCGAGACGAGTGTCGGTGGCGCGAAACACCTGCCCCATTCCGCCCAGTCCGATCGTGGCCTCGATGCGGTATGGACCGAGTTGCCGGCCGGGAACGATCGCGTCAGCAACTGGCGCGGCGACCGCGGACGCGTCGAAGAACGTCGCCGAGTCGTCGACCGACAGCATGCGCTCGACGTGAGCACGGATCTCCGGATCGGCAGCCTCCAGCAG
>DASRJR010000263.1:0-12528 GCA_035649395.1 Vicinamibacterales bacterium | reverse complement strand
CCCGGCTCTGTCTGAATTCCGAATTCTGCATTCTGCATTCTGCATTACGCGGTTTTCGGATGCTTCGCCATCGAGTCTCTGATCAACGACACCATGCCCGCCGCGGCCGGCGTCAGGTAGCGGCCGCGGGCCGTGATCAATCCCACGGACACCGACAGCGACGGTTCGGCCAGCTGCGCGGCGTGGAAGCCTTCGCCCCACTGTCGATCGGGCAGGCATCCGGACGGCAGGATGCCGATGCCGACGCCGGCGCAGACGTGATGAAGGATGCTGATCAGACGATCGACGATGACGGTGTACTGCAGGTTGAAGCCGGCCGAGACCGCGGCCGCATCCGTCAGGCGGCGCAAGTACGTGTCGTTCGGCGCCGACACGAGCGCCTGGTCCTTCAGCTCCGCCAGTCGAATACGAGGCCGCCGTTTCGCCGCCAGCGGATGCGAGAGCGGGATCAGGACGAGCAACGATTCTTTCCGCAGCGGAATGGCGTCCATCAGATCCGGCAGGTTGTTGACGTAGCCGATCCCGAAATCAGCGGCACCGCTGCGAACGTCCTCGACGATTTCCGACTGACGCCCTTCGCGGATGCGGACCTCCACCATCGGCCGGGTCTCGCGATAGCGGCGCACGATGAACACCAGCGGGTTGATTGCAAACGACGAGTAGGTCGCGATCGTGATGCGGCCGCGCTGCTCGTTGGTGACCTCGCTCAGGTTGCGGACGGTGTGCTTCAGATCGTTGAGCATCCGTTCGGCGACGGCGACGAACTCGCGGCCGGCGGTCGTGATCTCGACGCGGCGCGTGTTGCGGGCGAACAGCGTGACGCCGAGGACGCGCTCGACGCGCTTGATGGTTCTGGTGAGCGCCGGCTGCGACGTCTTGAGATAGGCGGCCGCGGCGACGAAGCTGCCGTACTCGGCCAGCGCGAGCACGGTCAGCAGCTCGCGCGCGCGCAGATCGGGAATCTCGGACGGATGCATGGCCCCCGCATCAAACGGCGGGTCTACAGACCCGCCTCTACACGTGCGGTCAGGGTCTCGCGACCTGCCCGCACTTATTCGCGGCCTGGAATTGTAGCCGCTATCACGTCGTCGTAGAAATAGACACGATCGGGGTACACGGTTGTTCTCCCTGTCCCGAATCCGGTAATGTTCGAGGTTGCCGTTTATCGTCCGGGAGTCATTTTATGAGGACATCTGTGAGCTTTTCGGCGCTCGCGCTGGCTGTGCTGTGGCTGGCCGGCGCCGCGCCGGCCTACGCCCAGGCCGCCGGGGCGGTAGGCGCCGACTTCGTTGGTGTGTGGCAGCCGCGCTATCAGGAAGACCAGCCTGAGCGCATACCGGGGCCCGAACTGCGCGATTACCTCGGTCTGCCGATCAGCGACGCCGCCCGCCAGTTCGCCGACAGCTGGGATCCGTCACGCATCACGCTGCCCGAGGAGCAGTGCCGCGTCCACGTCTCGCCCTACATCTATCGCGGGCCGACGAACCTCCGTATCTGGGAGGAGAAACACCCAAAGACGCAAGAGCTGCTCGCGATCAAGCACTACCACAGCACCTACGAGCAGACGCGCACGATCTGGATGGACGGCCGCCCGCATCCGGGGCCGAACGCGCCCCATACCTGGATGGGATTCTCCACCGGCCGCTACGACGGCGACATGCTGATCGTCGAGACGACCCACCTCAAACAGGGCTGGGTGCGCCGCAACGGCCTGCCGATGAGCGACCAGGCGAAGCTGACCGAGTACTACGTTCGCTTCGGCGACATGTTCACGATGATTACGGTGCTGATCGATCCGGTCTATCTGACCGAGCCGCTCGTGAAAAGCCAGGAGTACTACCGAAGCCAGCGCGAGCTGCCCGCGCAGACGTGGCTGTGGGTGTGCGATCCGGTCGTCGAGATTGCCGATCGGCCCGAAGGCGACGTGCCGGCCTACTTGCCCGGCGAGAATCCCTTCCTCGACGAGTTCGCCCGACGCCATCAGATCCCGATGATTGCGACTCAGGGCGGTGCCGCGACGATGTACCCCGAGTTCCAGGACGTGCTGAAGAAGAACCCGCCACCGCCACCGCTGCCGCCGCCGCAGCGCGGCGCGGCGCGCGTCACCGGGCCGGGGCAGACGCAGGGTCAGGGTGGGGGCCAGAGCGGGGGTCGGGGCGGGGGTCAGACCCCGGGCCAGGGCGGGGGTCAGACGCCGGGTCCGACCCCAGGACAGGGCCGCTGAGATCATGACGACACGCTCCCTTCATTCCCGTCGCTCGACCCGGGCGCGGCTGGTTCTCGCCGCAGCGGCGATCGCCGCTGGTGCCGCGATGGCCGTCGGCGGACACGCCGTCGCGCAGCAGAACCAGAACTTCGACGCCGTGCAGATGGACCTCGTGCAGGTCCGGCCGAACATCTACATGATCGTCGGCGCCGGCGGCAACACGACGATTCAATTCGGCGAGGAGGGCGTCCTCGTCGTCGACACGCAGTTCCCGCAGGTGAGCACGAAGCTGCTGAACGCGATCAAGTCGGTCACCGACGCGCCGATCCGCTACGTCGTCAGCACGCACGTGCACGGCGATCACATCGGCGGCAACGAGGCGATCGCCAAGGCCGGCCGCACCCGTGCCGGCGGCAACGTCGTCGGCGACATTGGCGCGGCCGCGACGGCGACGGCCGGCATCATCGCGCACGAGAACGTGCTCAAGCGCCTGAGCGCCGAGCCTGCCGCCGGACAAAAGCCGGTGCCGTTCGGCGATTGGCCGACGGAGACGTTCGCCAACAACAAGCGCGAGTTCCTGTTCAACGGCGAGGCGGTGCAGATCATTCACCAGCCCGACGCGCACACCGACGGTGACAGTATCGTGTTCTTCCGCAAGAGCGATGTGGTGTCGACCGGCGATCTGTTCACGACGGTGATGTACCCGTTCATCGACGAGGCCAACGGCGGGACGATCAACGGCTACGTCAAGGCGCTCAACGCGATCCTCGACATCACCGTGGCGAGCAACGTCAACGAAGGCGGCACGATGGTGGTGCCCGGCCACGGCCGGCTGTCGGACGAGCAGGATGTCATCGAGTACCGCGACATGGCGACGATCGTGCGCGACCGCATTCGCGAGTACGTGAAGCGAGGCATGACGCTCGAGCAGGTCAAAGCGAAGAAGCCGACGCTCGATTTCGATCCGCGTTACGGCTCTGACAATGGGTTCTGGACGACGTCGATGTTCATCGACGTGATCTACAAACAGATGGCCGCAGAGAACCCACCCGCGAAGAGCAACCAGCGAAATCGTGGCCAGGCCACACCGAGCAAGGGGAGCGGGAAATGAAGGCGGACGGAATTCGGCCGGCGAAAACCGGACACTACATTCTCGCGATCGCGCTCGGCTTTGTGATCTTCGCGGCGACCGTCGACATGCTGGCGAGCCCGCCGGCGGCGGCGCAACAAGGCGGCGGCGGGCGGGGACGTGGCGGACGCGGTGGTGGCGCACCCGCGCCGCAGGGACGCGCCGGCGCACCGGTCGATCTCACCGGCACCTGGGTGTCGGTCGTCACCGAGGACTGGCAGTGGCGCATGCGGACGGCGAACAAGGGTGATGCGACCAGCGTTCCGCTCAATGCCGAAGGCAATCGCGTGATGAACACGTGGGAGCCGGCGATGGACGGCCGCTGCGAGGCCTACGGCGTCGGCGGTCTCATGCGCATGCCGCTGAGGGTGAAGATCAGTTGGCAGGATGACCTGACAATGAAGATCGAAAGCGACGCCGGACAGCAAACGCGGCTGCTGCGGTTTGCCACGCCTGGCGCCGCACCGACTCCGGTGAGCGCGGCGGGATCGAAAACGCTTCAGGGGACGTCGGCCGCCGAATGGGTGCGCAGCGGCATCGCCTTCGATGCGTTTCTCGAGCGCGGCGGCGGCCCTGCTCAGCCGAGGTGGGGCGCGCTGAGGGTCGTCACGACGAACGTGCTGCCAGGCTGGCTGCGACGCAACGGTGTGCCCTATAGCCAGAACGCGACGATCACGGAGTACTTCACACGCTTCGCGCATCCGGAAGCGGGGGATTGGTTCGTGGTCACGACCGCGGTCGACGACCCGACGTATCTCGCGCAGCAGTTCGTCACGAGCTCGAATTTCAAGAAAGAGGCGAACGATTCGAAGTGGAATCCTTCGCCGTGCAAGACCTCATGAATCGTAGAGCGCGGGCTTCAGCCCGCGCGGGCACACGCGCACGCTGAAAGCGTGCGCTCTACGGGAGATCGCAATGAGACGACGAGACTTCATTGGTTACGGCGCGTTGGCTGGCGCGAGTCTGCTGCTCGATGAACGGCTGTTTGCGCAAGGCGCGCGTAAGCCGGGTGCCACGGTGACGACGAGCGCGGGACGCGTGCGCGGCTATCTCGAGAGCGGCGTCAACGTCTTCAAGGGCGTGCCGTACGGGGCGTCGACGGCCGGGGCCAATCGCTTCATGCCGCCGCAGAAGCCGCAGGCGTGGACCGGCGTGCGCGATGTGTTCGAGTGGGGTGGCCGGCCGCCGCAGATCGTCGGCGGCGAACCCGAAGAGATGCTTCCCACCGACCCGCGCGAGGCGCAGAGCGAGGACTGCCTCGTGCTGAACGTCTGGACGCCGGCCACCAGTGGCCGCCGCCCGGTGATGGTGTGGTTCCACGGCGGCGGGTTTGCCAGCGGATCGGGCAGCTACTCGATCTATTCAGGTCAGGAGCTCGCGCGCAAGCACGACGTCGTGTCGATCTCGGTGAACCATCGGCTGAACATCTTCGGGTATCTCTACCTCGCGGAGTTCGGCGGCAAGTGGGCGAACGCGAGCAACGTCGGCATGCTCGACAACGTGCGCGCCCTCGAGTGGATCAAGGAGAACATCAGCGCCTTCGGTGGCGACCCGAACAACGTGACGATCTTCGGGCAATCGGGCGGTGCCGGAAAAGTGAGCACGCTCATGGCGATGCCCGCCGCAAAAGGCTTGTTCCATCGCGCGATCGCGCAGAGCGGTGCGGCGCTGACGGCCACGCCTGCGGCGCAAGCGGTGAAGACCACCGAGCAGGTGCTGCAGAAGTTGAACATCAAGCCCGATCAGCTCGATCAGCTGCAGCAGGTCCCGATGCAGGCGCTCATCGACGCGCTTCGTCCGCCGGCGGGCGCGCGCGGCGGCGGCCCCGGCGGCGGTGGACTCAACTTCGGACCGGTGCTCGACGGCAAGTCGCTGCCGGCGAATCAATTCGATCCGGCCGCGCCGGCGATGTCGTCGGCGATTCCGTTCCTGACCGGAACGACGGCAACCGAGACGACCTTCTTCCAGCCCGACGCACGACTGCAGCCGATCGACGATGCCGAGCTGAAGACGCGCGTGAAGACGCTCGTACGCGGCAGCGACGCCGACGCCGAGCGCCTGATTGCGCTCTATCGCAAGAACCAGCCGGGGCGCGACAACATCGATCTGTTCCTGCGCATGGACACCGACAACTCGTTCTTCCGGCAGGGTGTCGAAACGCAGGCCGAGCGCAAGGCCGCGCAGAAAGCGCCGGTGTTCGTCTATCGCTTCGAGTACTACTCGCCGGTGCGCGGTGGCCGGCTGAAGGCGATGCACTGCATGGAGATCCCGTTCGTGTTCGACAACGTCGAAGGCGGCAAGGTCTACACGGGCTCGGGACCGGCGGCGCAGCGGTTGGCCGATCAGATGAGCGCCGCGTGGGTCGCGTTCGCGCGCGCGGGCGATCCGAGCCACAAGGGCATTCCGAAGTGGACGCCGTTCACGGCCGATCGGCGTGCGACAATGGTGTTTGGCGCCGGCCCGGAGGCGCGGCTGGTGGACGATCCCGGACATGAAGAACGGCTCGCGCTCAAAGCGCTCCGCGAGGCCGGGACCAGGAGCTCCGCAGAATAGTGAAGTCAACCTTACGAGCTTTTGATCTCGCTCATCTCGGGCACCTCGAGCTGTACACACCCAAACCCGACGAGAGCCTCCACTTCTTCGTGAACGTGATGGGCATGACCGAGACCACCCGCAAGGGTGACTCGGTCTACCTGCGCGGCTGGGACGACTACGAGCATCACACGTTGAAGCTCACCGCCGCGAACGTCGCCGGGATGGGCCACTTCGCCTTTCGCACGACCAGCCAGGAGGCGTTGGAGCGGCGCGTCGCGATCATCGAGCAGGCGGGGCTGGGCAAGGGGTGGACCGACGGCGATCTCGGTCACGGCCCGGCGTACGCGTTCACCACGCCCGACGGCCACAACATGGAGCTGTACTGGGAGACCGAGTGGTACAAGGCACCGCCGGAGTTGAAGCCGTCGCTGAAGAACCAGGCGATGCGTTTCCCGGCGCGTGGCGCCAACGTCCGCAGGCTGGATCACCTCAATCTGCTCACGTCCGATGTGGTCGTCCTGCAGCGCTTCTTCGAAGACATTCTCGGCATGCGCACGACCGAGATGATCGTGCTCGACAGCGGCGAGGTGGCCGGGTGCTGGGTCACGTCCAACAACAAGACGTATGACGTCGCCTTCACGCACGATCACTACGGCGCGCATGGCCGGTTTCACCACGCCACGTGGGCGGTCGACTCGAAGGATGAAGTGTTGCGTGCCGCGGACATCTGTCTCGAGAACGGCATCTACATCGAGACCGGGCCGCACAAGCACGCCGTGCAGCAGACGTTCTTCCTCTACGTCTACGAGCCGGGCGGGAATCGCATCGAGTTCGACAGCGCCGGCGCGCGGCTGATGCTCGCTCCCGACTGGCAGCCGATCGTGTGGACGGAAGCCGAGCGGAAGAAGGGGCAGGCGTGGGGGCTCAAGACGATCGAGAGCTTCCATACGCACGGGACGCCGCCGATCGAGCAATACACGGGGCCGAGAAACTGAATTCAAAATGCAAAATGCAAAATGCAAAAAGCCGATGAGACGCGGCGATTCGCCAGGATGCCCTTTGCATTTTGAATTTTGCATTTTGCATTGAACAATGCAGCTCTCCATCCCCTGCATGATGATGCGCGGGGGTACGTCGAAGGGGGCGTACTTCCTGGCATCGGACCTGCCGACTGACGTCGCGCGGCGCGATCGCGTTCTACTCGCCGTGATGGGCTCGCCAGACCCTCGGCAAATCGACGGGATCGGCGGTGCCGATCCGCTCACCAGCAAGGTCGCCGTCGTCTCGCGATCCGATCGTCCCGGCATCGACGTCGACTACCTGTTCTGCCAGGTGTGGGTCGACAAGCCTGACGTCTCGACGGCGCAGAACTGCGGCAACATCCTGGCGGGCGTGGCGCCGTTTGCGATCGAGCGCGGGCTCGTGCGCGGATGCGATCCGGAGACGAAGGTCCGGATCTTCATGGTCAACAGCAGTCAGACGGTCGTCGCCACCGTGCAGACGCCCGGTGGCTGTCCGCGCTACGACGGCTCGGCGCGGATCGACGGTGTGCCCGGGACCGCGGCGCCCATTCCTCTCAGCTTTGCCGACACGGCCGGTTCGACCTGCGGGGCGTTGCTCCCGACGGGACGCGCGGTCGATGTCATCGACGGGATCGCGTGCACGCTGATCGACAACGGCATGCCCTGCGTCGTGATGCGTGCGTCCGACCTCGGCCGCACCGGCTACGAAACACGCGACGAGCTCGACGCCGACACGGCGCTCAAGGCGCGCATCGAGCCGATTCGGCTGCAGGCCGGCCCGATGATGAACCTGGGTGACGTGAAGACGCAGACCGTGCCGAAGATGATTCTCGTTGCGCCGCCACGCGGCGGCGGCGTCGTGTCGACACGCTCGTTCATTCCCCATCGCGCGCATGCGACCATCGGCGTGTTCGCCGCCGTCAGTGCGGCAACGGCGTGCCTGCTGCCGGACAGCCCGGCCCACGCGGTCGCGCGCATTCCCGACGGGCGCACCAAGCTGATGCTGGTGGAGCACCCGACCGGCGCGAGCCCGGTGTCGATCACGACCGACGAGCGCGATGGCAGGATCGACGTCGTCGAGGCGGCCATCATCAGCACGGCCCGCGCGTTGTTCGACGGCAGCGTGCTCGTGCCCGCGCACACGCTTTCCAAGTAGGATACGGATCATGGTGGACTTCGGAGACGGATTGGCCGAGCGTGGACGCTCGCTCGAAGAAGACTATTTCCGCAAGAAGGATCGCGAGCTCGTCGAGAAGATGAAACTGTCGACAGCCGCTCAACAGGCGCGAGACGCGATCGGCCAGAAGACGGGTCTCACCGATCCAGCGGTGCTGCAGGAGCTGCACGAGCTCGGCTTCACGCCGGATACCATCGTCTTGCTGCCGCTGATCCCGGTGATCGAGGTCGCATGGTCCGAAGGCGGCATCACGTCTGCCGAGCGTCAGCTGATCGCGACGCTCGCCCGCAGCCGCGGCGTCGCGCCGGGAAGTGCGGCCGACGGGCAACTGGAGCAATGGATGGCGAATCGCCCCGCGCCGGCCGTCTTCGACCGGGCCGGCCGTCTCATCGCCGCGCTCCTGGCGTCCGGATCGGAACAGTCGATCGGCGGTCTCACCGCCAGCGATCTCGTCGCCTACTGCGAGAAGATTGCCTCCGCCTCGGGCGGCATCCTCGGCATCGGGAAGATCTCCAGCGAGGAGCGCGCGCTGTTGTCGCGTATCGCTGACGATCTGAAGGGTCGCCGCGGGTGAGACCGTCGGCTCACAGCCGTTGACATGTCAGTATCCCGGACGTAGATTGACGCGACTTCAACGAGGGTTGCATGCGTCGATCTGGCACGCTCCGACGGGTACTGCGCCATCTGCCGCTACTCGCCGCACTCTGCGGCGCGGTCCTGAGCGTTCGACCTGATCGCGCTCGTGTGCACGCGCAGGAACCCCAGACGTCCGCCCCGCGCGCGCCGCGGGCCGCTGCACCAATCGATCTCACCGGATATTGGGTTGCCGTCGTCACGGAAGAGTGGCTGTGGCGGATGACGACTCCACAGAAGGGCGACTACACGAGCATTCCGCTGTCGGATGCCGGCCGTCAGGTGGCGAACGACTGGGACCCGGCGACCGACGGATCGTGCAAGGCGTACGGGGCCGTTGGTCTGATGCACATGCCCACGCGTCTGCACATCACCTGGGATGGCGATAGCGTGCTGAAGGTGGAGTCGGATGCCGGTGCGCAGACGCGCCTGCTGCGGTTCGATCGTTCGCAGGCACCGGGTGCGCGATCGCTGCAGGGGCATTCCACTGCCGAATGGGAACCCATTGGCGGCCCGTCGCCGCCCCCGGTCGTGCGCGCCGGGCGTGGCGTCGCTCCCGTCGCGCTCGCCGGCGGGGCGCTGAAGGTGGCCACGACGAACCTCTCCGAAGGGTGGCTGCGCAAGAATGGCGTCGCCTACAGCGAGCGAACGAGCGTGCAGGAGTACTGGGATCGCACGACGTTCCCGAACGGCGACACGTGGCTCATCGTGACCGCGATCGTCAACGACCCGGTCTATCTCGTGAGCGACTACACGACCAGCATGCACTTCAAGCGCGAGCCAGACGGGGCGAAATGGAAGCCGTCGGCGTGTAAGCCATCCGGACAGGCCGAGGGTCAGAGCGGGGGTCAGAGCCAGGGTCAGACCCCGGGTCCGACCCCGGGTCCGACCCCAGGTCCGGCCTTGGGCCAGGCCTCGGGTCCGACCCCCAGGCAGGGGCAGACCCCGGCCGCGGCGCGGGAGCAGCCGCAGATGGTCGATCTCGCCGGCTCGTGGGCGATGTCGAACGACGAGGAGCTGCTCATTCGGATCGACCCGGGTCCCGAGCTTGGCAACTTCACCGGGTTTCCGTTGAACGCGGCTGGCCGTCAGAAGGCGCTGACCTGGAATTCGACGATTCAGGCGCTGCCCGAACATCAGGCGCGGCCGCATCCGGTGTCGTACTCGATGCGCGGCCCGGGCCCGAACTTTCACATGGGCGAGATCATCGATCCCGTCTCGCGCCGGCTGATCGGCTACACGATCACCGGATTGTTCGAGAACGCGAACCGGACGATCTGGCTCGATGGGCGTCCGCATCCATCGGAGTACGCGGAGCACCTCTGGAGCGGGTTCTCGACCGGCGTGTGGGAAAACGGGATGTTGAAGGTGACGACCACCCACATGAAGCAGATGTTTCTGCAGCGAAACGGCATCCCGGTCAGTCCGTACGCCGTCATGACCGAGTTCTTGATCCGCCACAGCACCCTGCTCATGCTGATCTCGCAGGTGGACGACCCGATCTACCTCGAGGAGCCGATGGTGCGGACGTCGACCTGGCGATGGAACCCAGGGCAGCGCGAGCAGCCGATCGGGCAGGTCGAGATCGCCGAGGAGCTGCCGGATCTCAAGCTGGGCGACGTGCCATCGTATCCGCTCGGCACGCGGCATCCCGAATACGCCGAAGCGAACAAGCTGCCGTTCGAGGCAACGCTGGGCGGAAAGGAGACGCTGTATCCCGAGTACCTCGAGAAGCTGCGCCAGCTGCGCGAGTCGGCAAAGGGGACGTCGCGGTGACCGCCGCGAGAGCCGCTGCTGCCGTCGTCGCGATCGGGCTGACGGCCGTCGCGATCCACGCCCAACAACCAGCGCCGCGAGAGCATCGGCCCGGGCGGCCGAGCTATGCGAGCACGGGCAGCATCGAGGTGCTCCCCGTGCAGGGAAGCGTCTATCTGCTCGCCGGCGCCGGCAGCAACATCGCGGTGCAGGTCGGACCGGACGCCGTGATGGTGGTCGACACCAACGAAGCGGCGATGAGCGAGAAGGTCGTCGCGGCCATTCGCACGCTGTCGCCGGCGCCGATTCGCTACATCGTGAACACGAGTGGAGATCGCGATCACATCGGCGGCAACGAGGCGCTCGCGAAGTCGGCAGAGGGCAGCGTCAACGCGATTCTCGGTCAGGGCGCCCGCGTCTACGCGCACGAGAACACCTACTCCCGCCTGGCGAACCCGCGCGATGGCTCGACGCCAGTGTCGACATCGCTGCTGCCGACCGATGCGTTCTCCGCGCCCAGAAAGACGATGTTCGTCACCGGTGAGCCGGTGGAGTTCGTCCATCAGCCGGCCGCGCACACCGATGGCGATCTCATCGTGTTCTTCCGCAAGTCCGACGTCATCGCCACCGGCGACATCTTCGTCCTGAACGGCTATCCCGTCATCGATACGCCGCGCGGCGGGACCTTCCAGGGCGTGATCGACGCGCTCAACCGCATCATCGACATCACGATTCCGGAATTCAACACGATGGGCGGCACGCGCGTGATCCCGGGTCACGGTCGCCTCGCCAACGAGATCGATGTCGTCGAGTACCGCGACATGCTGACGATCATCCGCGACCGCATCATGCTGATCGCCGAGGACGGCGGCACGCTGCAGGACGTCAAGGCCGCCGGCGTCACGCTCGACTACGACGGCGTTTACGGCCTCACGAGTGGTTCATGGACCACCGACCGCTTCATCGAGACGGCGTTCAAGGAGTTGAGCGCCGTCGCGGCAAAGACGCGCCTGTCATCGAAGCGGACGCCGGCGAGCCGCAATCGGCCGACCGGCTCTGTTGCCGGCACGTCGGGTCCGGAGGCAGGCGCACGCGCCGGTCGCCGATCGAGCACCGAGCCGTTCGACGGCGAGTGGGTGCTGAACACCTTCAAGTCCAGCTACGTGCCCGCGGTCACGATGCCGTACCGGCGTGAGATGACGATCGCGTTTGCGGATGGCGAGCTGAAGCACGCGACCTCGACCTGGCGGCGCACCGGCGGCAACGATTCGCCGCTCGTTCGCACGGAGTACGTCGCGCGCCTGGACGGCAAGGAGTACCCGATTCCGGCGTCCAGCTCGAAGGTGACGTTGCGGAGAGTCGACGCCACGACCATCGAGCGCCGCGGAACCGGCGATCGCGGGGCGAGTGAAGTGGCGACCTGGACGATCTCACAAGATCGCCAGGTCCTCACTATCGTCACGAAGGGCAAGGACGCCAACGGCGCCGATTACGGCAGCACGCAGGTCTACGACCGGCGCTGATTTGTAGTGTCCGGCTTTAGCCGGACCAGCCCTTCATCGTTTAGAAAGATTGCGGTACACCGCCTCGACGAACATCTCGGTCGTCCACGGACCGCTGGTTGCGCCGTAGCGGCCGTCGTAGTCGAGCGTCGGTCGTGCGGCCTTGATGTCCGCGAGTGACTTGCCCATCCCGATCAAATCCTGAATCCGATCGCGGACGATCGTCAGCATGTCGCGGTATTCGACGACGTCGGCCTCGTCCGCGAGCCGGCCATGGCCCGGGACGACGTAAGTGCCGCCCTCCTCCTTGTCCTTTGGAATCGTGATGTCGAGCAGCCGGTTCAAGCCGTCGATGACGCCCTGAACGGAGCCACCGTTCTTCGGGTCGATGACCGGATAGGTGGAGGTGAGGAACAGGTCGCCGCTGGCGACGACGTCGGAGCGCCGGAAGAACACCAGCACGTCACCGTCGGTGTGGCCCGGCTGGTAGATCAACTGAATCGCTTCGCCGTTGAAGAAGATCTCCTTGTCCTCGCCGAAGAACGTTTCAGTCGGCCACGCCCCGAACG
>DASRJR010000262.1:0-4788 GCA_035649395.1 Vicinamibacterales bacterium | reverse complement strand
TCTGAAAGGTCGAAGAAGAACAAGAAGCGCGTCGGCCGGGGCCACGGCACCGGCCAGGGTACACAGGCCGGCCGCGGTCACAAGGGTGCTCAGTCGCGCTCGGGCTTCAAGTTCAAGCGCGGGTTCGAGGGCGGCCAGATGCCGCTGCATCGACGCGTGCCGAAGCGCGGCTTCCACAATCCGTTCCGGACCGAGTACGCCGTGGTGAACCTCGACGCGCTCGCCGAACGGTTCGACGACGGCACGGTCGTGACGCCGGAACTGTTGCGTGAACGCGGGCTCGTCCGCGGCGCGCGTCAGATCAAGGTGCTCGCACGCGGCGACATCGCGAAGAAGCTCACCGTGCGAGCGCACAAGTTCAGCGGGAAAGCGGCGGAGAAGATTGCTGCGGCTGGCGGCGCCGCGGAGGTCGTGGGCGCATAACGGTCAGCGCTTCGGGGAAGGCTTATGGATAACCCGCTCAAAAACCTGTTTGCCGTCGGCGACCTGCGCAACCGCGTGCTGTTCACGCTCGGGTTGCTGGTGGTCTACCGCGTCGGCAATTTCATACCGACGCCCGGCGTGAATCAGGAAGCGCTCCGCGTCTTCGCGGAACAGGCGGCGAGCAACATGTTCGGCCTGTACAACATGTTCACGGGCGGAAGCCTGGCCCGTGTGACGGTGTTCGCCCTTGGCGTGATGCCGTACATCAGCTCGTCGATCATCATCCAGCTCCTGACGGTGGTGTGGCCGTACCTCGAGCGCATCTCGAAGGAAGGCGAGCTTGGGCGGCGAAAGATCACTCAGTACACCCGCTATCTCACGGTGCTGCTCGCCGTCGTCCAGGCGTTCGGCTACGCGCTGTGGCTCGAGCGGTCGACGGAAGCGCCAGGCGGGCTGCCGCTCGTCTTCGATCCGGGGTGGGGCTTCCGGTTGATGTGCGTGCTCACGCTCACGACCGGGACGATGTTCGTGATGTGGCTCGGCGAGCAGATCACCGAGCGAGGTATCGGCAACGGCATGTCGCTGTTGATCTTTGCCGGGATCGTGGACCGGCTGCCAGCCGCTCTCCTCTCGACGTTCGACCAGATGGCGACCGGTCAGATCGGACCGCTGCGCATCCTGTTCCTGCTCGCGATGGCGGTGGTCGTGATTGGAGCGATCGTGTTCGTCGAACGCGGCCACCGGCGAATCGTCGTGCAGTACGCCAAACGGGTGGTCGGCCGCCGGCAGTACGGCGGCTCCAGCACCCACATCCCGCTCAAGGTCAACACCGGCGGTGTGATCCCGGTGATATTCGCCTCGTCGATTCTCTCGTTCTTCTCGATGGCATCACCGCTGTTCGAGACCGGCAGCTTCGTCCGGCGCGCCCTCGACCAGGTCGCGTACGGCATGCCGCTGTACAACCTGCTCTACGTCGTCGGCATTGTCTTCTTCGCGTACTTCTACACGTCGATCATCTTCAACCCCGACGACGTGGCGGAGAACATGCGGAAATACGGCGGGTTCATCCCTGGCATCCGCCCGGGCAAGCGCACCGCCGAGCACATCGACACGATCCTGGCGCGGATCACGCTGGTTGGCGCGCTGTATCTCGCCGTCGTTGCGCTGCTGCCCGAGCTGCTGATCAGCGGCTTCAAGGTGGCGCCGATTCCGTTCATCGGTGAGCGCCTCGACGCGGTGCTGCCCTCGTGGTTCACGCAGGGCCTCGGTGTGACGTTCTACTTTGGCGGCACCTCGCTCCTGATTGTCGTGGGCGTGGCGATGGACACGGTTCAGCAGGTCGAGTCGCAGCTCATCATGCGGCACTACGACGGGTTCATGAAGAAGACGCGCATTCGAGGGCGTCGCGGCTGAAGTCGTTCAGCGCTGAGGGCACACGACGGACGTGGCACTGAACGTCATCATGATGGGGCCGCCCGGGGCTGGGAAGGGGACGCAAGCCGCGCGTTTCGCGCGCGAGCGCACGCTCCTGAAGATCTCGACCGGCGACATCCTGCGCGAGGCGGTCAAGGAGAACAACCCGATCGCCCTGCAGGCCAAGGCCAAGATGGATCGCGGAGAGCTGGTCGATGACGACACGATGATTGCGATCGTCGCCGAGCGGCTGACGCGGCCCGATGCGGCGCGCGGGTTCGTCCTGGACGGCTTTCCGCGAACCGTGGCGCAGGCGCAGGCGCTCGACGAGATCATGGAGCGCCGCGGCTGCGGGCCTCTCGTCATCGTCGATGTTGCGGTGCCCGAACAGGAGCTCGTTCGGCGTTTGGCGGAACGGCGGATTTGCGCGGTCTGTGGAACCAACGCCGCGGCTGGCGATGCGGTGTGCTCGAAATGCGCCGGACCGCTGGTCCAGCGGTCGGACGACGGCCGCGAGATCGTGCGCGAGCGTCTGCGGGTGTATCAGAACGCGACCAAGCCGGTGCTCGATTTCTACCGCGGGCGTCCGACGTTTCGAGTCGTGAATGGAGCCCAGCCGCCCGAGCGCGTCGCGCAGGATCTCGAGACGATGATCGACGACGCGGCAACGGCGCGGATGTGACTCGCGAGGCTCAGCCGGTCAAGACGGCTAGGGAGCGTGAATTTTGATCGTCTGCCGGTCGCAGAGTGAGATCGAGAAGCTGCGCCGCGTGAATCAGCTCGTCGCCCGAATCCTGGACGAGCTGCGCAACACCGTCGCGCCTGGCGTGACGACGCGTGACCTCGACGCGTTGGCCGAGCGGCGGGTACGTGAAGCAGGCGCCGAGCCGGCGTTCAAGGGATACCACGGGTATCCGGCAACGGTCTGCGCCTCGGTGAACGAGCAGGTCGTTCACGGGATCCCGTCGTCGCGGGCGCTCGTCGAAGGAGACATCCTCTCCATCGACATGGGCGCGAAGCTCGACGGGTTCTTCGGCGACTGCGCCGTCACCGTGCCCGTCGGGGCCATCTCGGCGGAAGCCGCCTCGTTGCTGCGGGTAACCGAGGAGGCGCTGTTTCGCGGAATTCAGGCAGTGAAGCCTGGGGCGCGCGTGTCCGACATCGGGGCGGCGGTCCAGGCGCACGTCGAAGCGCACGACTATTCGGTGGTGCGCGAGTTCGTGGGTCATGGCATCGGCACCTCGCTGCACGAAGAGCCGCAGGTCGCCAACTATGGACCCGGTGGCAGCGGGCCGCGGCTGTCCGAGGGCATGGTGCTGGCGATTGAGCCGATGGTGAATGCCGGGAAGGCCGCGGTGAAGGTGTTGTCAGACGGGTGGACCGCCGTGACGGTCGACCGCAGTTTGTCGGCGCATTTCGAGCACACGGTCGTGGTGACGCGCGCCGCGGTCGAGATCCTCACGCTGCTCGCCGAAGAGGTCGCGCGCGTGCGGCCGATGCTGCCGGTGGGAGTGGCGCTCCCGGCGGGTGCCGATTCGCGCGAGCCTGTGCGTTCGTGAACGTCGTGTCCGGCGTCAGCCGGACGAATGTAGTATCCGCCTTTAGGCGGACTGTTATGGGAGCCGACACCGACCGGCGCGTCGAAGGCGTAGTTAGGGCCCAGTTGCCGAGCGGGTTATATCAGCTCGATGTGGACGGCACGCGTGTGACGGCACACGCTGGCGGCGGGCTCGAGAAGAACTTCGTGCGATTGATCGTCGGTGATCGAGTGGTTGTGGAATTGGCGCCGCGGGATCTGACGCGCGGCCGGATCGTGAGGAAGGTGTAGGGCCCAGGGCTCAGGCCCCAGGCCCGAGGTTGGCCAGAGCTTTGGTCTGAGGTCGCTGAGGCCTGAGGCCGGGGCCCTGAGGCCTACGGGATCGCAGATATGAAGGTCAGAGCGTCAGTGAAGCGGATTTGCGACAAGTGCAAGATCGTCCGGCGCCGCGGCGTGGTCCGGGTGATCTGCACGAACGCGAAACACAAGCAGAGGCAAGGGTGAAGCCCTCAGGGCCCAGGCCTCAGGCCCCAGTTGGGCCCGGTCTGGCCTGAGGCACTGAGGCCGGGGCCTTGAGCCCTGAGGCCTGACGAGGATCAGGATTCTATGGCACGCATCGCAGGCGTTGATCTGCCGCGCACCAAGCGCATCGAGATCGGACTGACGTATGTCTACGGGATCGGCCGCAAGCGGTCCAACGACATCCTTGGCTCGGCCGGTGTGAGCCCGGACATTCGCGTCAAGGATCTGTCGGAAGACGACGTCCGGAAAATCAGCCGCGTGATCGAAGAGGTCGGCGGCGTCGAGGGTGATCTCCGCAAGGAGATCTCGATGAACATCAAGCGGCTGATGGAGATCGGCTGCTACCGCGGCCTGCGGCACCGCCGCAACCTCCCGGCTCGCGGGCAGCGGACGCGCACCAACGCGCGCACCAGGAAGGGCCCGCGCAAGGGCGCGGTCGCCAAGAAGAAGACGGTTTAACGTATGGCTAAGACCGAAGCGGCAGCAACGACGCCTGAGAAGAAAGCCGAAGGCGGAAAGAAGGCGCCTCGCAAGACGTTCAAGAAACGCGGCGAGAAGCGCGTCGTGCATCACGGGCTGGTGCACATCCACGCGTCGTTCAACAACACGCAGATCACGATCACCGATACCGAAGGCAACGTGATTGCGTGGTCGAGCGCCGGTGGCATCGGCTTCAAGGGATCGCGCAAGGGGACGCCGTTTGCGGCAACCCAGGCGGCGATGAGCGCCGGCAACGCCGCCAAGACCTATGGGCTGCGCTCGGTCGACGTGCGGGTGAAGGGGCCCGGATCGGGCCGCGAGTCGGCCATTCGTGCGCTGCAGACCGTCGGCATCGAGGTGAAGTCGATTCGCGACGTCACGCCGATTCCGCACAACGGCTGCCGCCCGACGAA
>DASRJR010000261.1:0-7989 GCA_035649395.1 Vicinamibacterales bacterium | reverse complement strand
GCTCAAGCTGGGCCCCGCGCTCAAGCGCGGTCTCGCGTCGGTCAAGCGCGGTCAGCCGTACCTGATCGACGTGATCACGCAGCCGCGGTAATCGTGAGCGCCAGGAGAGTGAACGTGAGCAGCCTGATGAAAGTTACAGGAGCCATCGCGCTCGCCGTGGTCGGTCTGGGCGTGTCGATCGCGGCGCAGCCGCCAGCGGCGGGTGGACGAGGACGCGGCACGGCGACGCGCACCACGACGACGCTGACGAGTCCAGTCACCGGCAACGCGATCACCGGGAAGAAGCTGTACTACGACCATGCCTGCTACTCGTGCCACGGCTTCAACGGCGAAACGGGCGCGCGCCCGTTCGTGCCGAACTGGCCCGCCAACCTGGCAACCGATCGCAGCTTCATTGCGTTCCTGCGCGGACGGGCGAACGTCGCTCCGTTGCAGCCGTCGACCTCGATGCCCAACTATCCGGCCGAGTCGCTGACCGACGCGCAAGCCCGCGACATCTACGCGTTCATCCGCAGCTTCAAGAGCAGTCCGCCGCCGGTGGAGAAGATCCCGACGATGACGCAGATTCTTGCGGCGGCGAAGAAACCGTACAAGCCGTAACGGTTTCTACGTCCTGAAGAGCGGGGGCTGGGTAGCCCCCGCGTCGCGATCACGCGTTCGCCGCCGTTAACTCACCCCGGTCAGCACCTTGTCCAACAGCTGATAGCTCTGCTCCATGCCATCGGTCATCCCGGTCGCCATCGCCGCGTCGCGCGCCTCTTTCGACCCGAAGTCGATCAACGACGTCAGCGTGGTGACGCCACCGTCTTCCGTGAACGTGACCGTCACGAGCGCATCGTTACCCGGAAAACTCCCTCCGACCGTGCCCGGCTCGTACGCTTCCGAGTGCACGAGTCTCTCGGGTGCCTTCACCTCGCGGAACGTGCCGCTGAAGCCAAACTCGCTTCCGTCCTGATCGTTCCGCCAGCGCCACCGGTACTTGCCGTCGACGCGTACGTCCATCTCGCAGACCGGCATCGACCATCCGGGCGGCCCAAGCAGCCAGCGACGCACCAGGTCGGGCTCGGTGTGAGCTCGATAAACGAGTGCCCGCGGCGCCTTGAATGATCGCGTGACCTTCACTTCGCGATCGCTGGGCAGTGTGACCTGCGCCTTATCCATGATCATCGGCATGTTCTCCCCCTCGTGTTCAGATCTCGTTATCGCTTCTTCGATGTGCGCCGGCGCGTCGTCGTCCGCTGCATCTCTTCCAACAGTCGATCGAGGCGTTGGAAACTCGCCTCCCAGCTCTCCCGATACTGCTCGAGCCAGGCACTCGCTTCGCCGAGCGGTTTCCCCTCGAGCCGGCGCGGACGGCGCTGGGCGTCCTGCCCGACCGAGATGAGGCCAGCCCGCTCGAGGATCTTCAGATGCTTCGAGATCGCAGGCTGGCTGATCGCGAAGGGCCCGCCAAGCTCTGCGACGGACGCCTCGCCGCGCGCGAGACGGGCGAGGATCGCGCGGCGCGTCGGATCGGCGAGTGCGAGAAACGTGGCGTCCAGGCGTTCGGAGACGGCGGCGCTGTTCATAGCCATACGGTTCAATAACCATATGGTTATATAGTGGTTGATGTCAAGCCCCGCCAGGACCCCGCTCACCGTCATCGTCGATCTCTCGCTGAAAACGCAGGGCTTCGTTGCGGGCGAGCCGATCGGCTCCGGCCTCGTCGCGCGCGCTGGCCTCGGCATCCCGTTGCGCCGCTGACCGCGCGCCGTTCAGGTTGGCGGCAGCATCGACACCCGCGACAATGATGTGAGGGGAGTGTCGGTCGCACCATGGCAGCATCCAGGTCGCCGGTTCGCATCGGTCTCGTGCTGAGCGGGGGCGGTCTGCGCGGCGCCAGCCACCTCGGCCTCCTGCAACGCCTGATCGAGCAGCACATCCGAATCGACGTCATCGTCGGATCGAGTGCCGGCGCTGTCGTAGCCGGCTACTACGCCGCCGTCGGCCTGACGATCGACGAGTTGATCGACGATGCGGCGAACTTCCGCGGACGGCACCTACTCTTTCACGCCCTCAACCTGCGACTGCGGGGGCGGTCGGCCGCGGCGCTCACGCCGCGCAGCGGTTCCATTCCGGCGAGGCTCCAACAGCTCGAGGGCGCAGCGTTCGATCATCTTCATCACGGCGTGAACGCGATCGGCGTCGTGTGCACCGATCTGTCGAGCGGCCGTCCGTGCTATTTCGCCACCGGTGCCGACCGCGGCGTTCGCCTCAGCGACGTCGTGCGCGCGAGCGCGTCGATTCCATACTTGATTCCGACACTCCGTGTGCAGTGTCGCGACGGTACGCTCCTGCGGCTGACCGATGGCGGCGTCAGCGACTGCCTTCCAATCGCCTTTGCGCACCGGCCGCCGCTCGCGGCGACGCATCTGATCGTCTCGGACTGCCGATGGCTCGCGACACATCGTCCGGCTAGCAGCGACCGCGTGATCTACGTGAGGCCTCGTCTGCAGTCGACCGGCACGCTCTGGGCGCCCGCATCGACGCTGTCGAGCGCCGTGCGCGAAGGCCGTCGAGCGCTGACGCAGGAAATGCTCGACACGATCCGCGGCTGGACGGAGTGCGAGGCAGCGAGTTCTAGGTTCGCTTCGTAGCCGCGCGGCGGCGGCCCATGGGGCGGCGCGGTGAGTTCGCGGTGCGAGCGCGTCGTTTCGGAGTGCTCGCGGTCACGAATTGATACGCGGTCCGCACCAGGTCGCGCAGCGCGTCGGGATGAACGCGCGACAGCCGCACCAGGACGCACGGGTAATCGACGTAATGGTCCTTGAGGTAGTAAACGTCCGGGGCCTCTTCGATGAGCGCATCGCGCTGGGCGAAGTCCATGCGCACGGCGAGCGTGTTCGCCTCGGCCTCTTTGTTGATCGCCTGACAGACGAACATCTTGCCGCGCACCTTGAGCGCGGGCGCCCCCCAGGAGGTGACTTCTTCGACGTCGGCCAACCCAGCGGCGGCTGCTCGCACTTTCTTGAAGTCAATCGATTGCATTATGGAAATGGGGTCGGGAGTCATTTTACGATTTCTGAAAAATGACTCCCGACCCCATTACAGTAATGCCATGCGCACACTCTTCATAGGGATTCTGCTGACCACCGCGGCGAGCGTGCTCGCGCAGCAGCCGCAAAGCCCGGCGCCGGCGACGCAGGAAGGCCGTGGCGCGACCGGGGCAGCCGGCCGAGGCGGTCGCGGTCCGCAGCCCGGCCTCGAACCACGCGTCATCTCGTTCGAAGCGAAGCCGACATCGGTAAAGGCCGGACAACCCGTGCTGCTCATCTGGCAGACGGAGAATCCGGCGGGTGTTGCGATCGAGCCGGGCATTGGCGCCGTGACGCCACGAGGCACCAGGCAGGTGACGCCCGCTGCGACGACGACTTACACGCTGTCGATGAAAGGTGGCCCGTCGCGCACCGTGACCGTCACCGTCGAGGGCACCGCCGCACGGGCCGGTGCCGCATCAACGACTCGCGCCGTCGGCATTCCGCGGACGAGCGACGGCAAGCCCGATCTGACCGGCGTTTACGGCTTCGCGGGTCTGCCGCAAGGCACCACGCCGCCGCCGCTGAAACCGGGCGCCGAGAAATTCAGAATCATCCGTGGCGGTCCGAACGACGTGCGCGGCCGCACCACGCTCACGACGGGCAACGACTGCAATCCGCTCGGCATTCCGCAGACGTACATCACACCGTATCCGTTCCAGATCGTTCAGACGCCGAAGCTGGTGGTGATCGTCTACGAGTATCCGATGGCGGTGCGCTTCGTGCCGCTCGATGGGCGGCCACAAGCGCTCGACCCAGACCCCGCGTGGATGGGCACGTCGGTCGGACGCTGGGACGGCGACACGCTCGTGATCGACGCGATCGGATTCAACGACAAGACGGAAGTGCACGGCTTCATGCACACGGAAGCGCTGCACGTCGTCGAGCGCTTCCGGAAGATGGAGACGGGCGATCTCCAGTACGACGTCACCGTCGAGGATCCCAACGTCTGGGAGAAGCCGTGGGTGATCCCCGCTCGAACGTTCCCCTACCGTCCTGAGCTGGAGTTCGTCTCCGAGTTCGTCTGCGAGAGTACGGTCGATTACCAGCGGCTCTTCAAGAAGTGAGCCTCAGAATCCGGCCGCGTTTAGGCGGAGTAAGACCGCTCTCCGGTGGACTTCGTCGTGGTGTCGAGCGTCATCAGTCCGTAGATGACGTGGAATGCGCTTTGCTCCCTGAGCCCGCGTGGCGCTCAGCGCGTACTTCTGAGCGCCAATGTGCGCACGCCGACACACATGCCGCGACCGGTTCCGCCATCGTCGAAAGGGAAGAGACCCAAACCGCCCGCGTTCGGCGACGCGTCCGATCCGCTGTTGCAGTTTGCGCTCGAACAGCCGGCCACCGTGCCTGGCGATCACGGTTCTAGGCACAAGCCGCCCGCGACCGCGCGGCGATCGTCGGCCGGCGGCAACCATCGTGTGGCGCCTCCTGTGCGCCGTCCGACGTCGCTCGCGCCAGCACCCCGATCGGCCGCGATCGCGCCGATGCCCGTGAAACCGGCGGACCTGGCTGCGTCGTCATCGCTCGCGCCGCGAGAGCGGTGGCTGCTCGGCGTTGCGGTCGCGTTTGCAAGCGCACTCGTTGTTCTGGCGGCTGCGGCAATGACAACGCAATACCCGCCGGTGCTCCCGGCATCGCCGCTGGCGATTCCGATTGAGGCGGTCCCGTCTGCGGTCAAGGCGCGACCGCTGGCGGCGTTCGCGCCGATCGCCGACGAGGAAGCGCAGGATGGCGGCTTTTACGGATCGCTGCTGATCGATTCGATGCCGGCCAACGCGCGTGCGTTCGTCAATGGGCAGCCGGTGGGCACGACGCCGCTCGTGTTGACTGCTGTGCCGGTCGGCTCGCGCGCGATTCGCCTCGAAGCCGAGAATCACACGCCGTGGACGTCGACGGTGCGCGTGACCGCCGATCACCGCACACGCGTCAACGTCACGCTCGATCGTACACGTTAGGTCCTGTCATTCTTTCAGCGCGTCGCGCAGCTTGTCGGCGAGTGTACCGAACCGCTCCGGCGCAGCGGCGTCCGTGCGATCGGTGTACTCACGCGTCTCGTCGGCCTCGCGCATCTTCTGGACGGCGGTGACGCTGAGGCGAATTCGCCGGGCGGTCGGATCGACGTCGAGCACGACGACCTGCACTTCGTCTCCCACGCGAAACGCCTTCTTCATGTCGGTATCGCGGGCCACTCCCGACTCGCTCGCGGGGACCAGGCCTTCAATCCCAGGCTCGAGCTCGACGAAGGGACCGAACTCCGCGATCCGGGTGATGCGGCCGCGTCGCATCTCGCCGGCGTGATAGGTGTGACCGGCGCGCGACCACGGATCGGCCGCCAGCTGTTTCAGGCCGAGCGAGATCTTCTCCTTGTCAGGATCAACCCGCAGCACCTTAACGGTGATCTCGTCGCCGGGTTTGACGATCTGCGATGGATCGGCCACACGCTCCCACGCCATCTCGGACACGTGCAGTAAGCCCTGCACGCCGCCGCCGAGATCGACGAACGCACCGAACTCGCGGACCGACGCGACGCGTCCGGGCAGGACGGCACCTTCGACGATCGACTTGCGGACCTCGGCGGCGTTGGCCTGCTGTTCCGCTTCGAGCAGCACGCGGCGCGAGACCACGATGTTCCTGCCGCCCTCTTTGTACTCGGTGATGCGGAAGTGGTAGACACGCCCTTCGTGCTGCGCCGGGTCGGTGTTGCGAACCACATCGATCTGTGAGACGGGGCAGAAGGCGCGCTGGCGCGAGATCCGCACTTCGAATCCGCCTTTGACCGACCGCTCGACTTTGCCTTCGACGGGGAGGCCCGAATGGAACGCGTCCTCGAGCTGCCGCGCCGTCGCCGCGCCGAGCGCAAGGCGACGCGAGAGCTTGAGCTCTCCGGAGGTCGAGACGACCATCGCCTGAACACGATCGCCGACTTTCACCTCGAGACGGCCGTCGGCATCCTTCAGTTCGTCGAGATCGATCGCCGCTTCACTCTTCCCGCCCACGTCGACCAATGCCGCCTCGGCGCCGATGGCGACGATCGTGCCTTCGATGATCTGCCCCTTGGCGACGCGCCTGGCGCGTTCCGAGGCCTCGAACATTGCCGCGAAATCTTCCTCTTCAGGCTCACTCACGAACTCGCTCCCTGGTTGAATGGCGTACCGGGTCCCGGCCTCTTGGACTTTCTCTCGGCAGGGACGACACGTCAACACCCCTCCGAGCGTCCGTCCCCAGGAACGCGTGCTAAGCTCTGCGGACTTGGCGAGCCCCGTGCTCGCAAGATCCGACAAAACCATATGAAGCGCCGAGTTCCTGCCATCTTTGCCGTGGCCGTGATGTCCTGTCTGTGGGCCGATCTTCGAGCGCAGCAGCCTGCGCCGCGGCGCCCGGCGGCCTTCGAGATTCACGAAGCCACAATCGATCAAGTTCAGCAGGCGATTCGCACGAAGCAGATCACCACGCGCGGCCTCGTCGAGGCGTATCTGAAACGTATCAAGGCCTACAACGGTACGTGCGTCAACGAACCGCAGGGGATTCTGGGACCGATTACGACGAAAGCACGCGCCGGTCAGATCAATGCGCTCTCGACCTTGAACTTGCGTCCGGCCGCCCGCACGACGTGGGGCTTTGGCGATCGAAAGGCCCGCAGCCTCACCGACAAGGTGGACGCTGCCGCCAACATGCCGGACGCGCTCGAAACCGCCGCGCAGCAGGACCAGCAGTTCGTGCGCACCGGCCGCCTGGTCGGTCCGCTTCACGGTGTCGTCCTGGCGATCAAGGACCAGTACGACACGTTCGACATGCGCACCACGTCGGGTGCAGACGCCGACTACGCCAACGATCGGCCGCCGGACGATGCGACGTTCGTCAGGCGGCTGCGTGACGCCGGCGCGATCATTCTGGCGAAGGCGAATCTGGCCGAATACGCCGTCGACGGTGCGCGCAGCTCGTTTGGTGGCACCTTCTGTAATCCGTATGACACCGAGCGCGAGCCGGGCATGTCGAGCTCGGGTTCGGCGACCGCGGTTGCGGCCAACCTCGCCACGTGCGCGATTGCCGAAGAGACGGTGGTGTCGGTGCGGTGGCCGGCCTCGGTCAACAGCGTCGTCGGTCTCGCGCCGACGCAGGAGCTCGTGAGCCGCGACGGCATGATGGGCGCCGGGCTGGTCATGCGCGTCGGACCGATCTGTCGCACCGTACAGGACACTGCCAAAGTGCTCGACGCGTACGCGGGCTACGACCCGAAGGACGAGCTGACGGTGTTCAGCGTCGGCCGTAAGCCGCAGCAGTCGTATGCGAGCTCCGCGAGCGCGACGCGTCTCGATGGTGTGCGCATCGGCGTGCTCCGCGAATACATGCGTCCGTCGCTCCTCACCAAGGCCGACGAGGAGAGCATCGTCATCGTCGATCGCGCAATCACCCGGCTGCGCGCGCTCGGCGCACTCATCGTCGATCCTGGAGTCGAGGGCGAGCTGTTCACCCGTTGCCTCACCCGCTATGCGCCCGAGCTGATGAACGCCGCCTTCGCGCGGCAATACGCTCAGCTCTTTCCGGCGGAGTCCAAGCAGGATCAGATCGCCACGCTGCTCGATCTCCACGCAGAGCCCGGCCGTGTTCCGGCCACGCTCTCGCTGCGCACCCTGAACGCTGGAGGATTGGGCCCGGTTGGCGAAGGGAAGTACTTCATCAACCGGTACCTGCGCGAACGCGGCGACGCCAATATCAAGACGAACGCCGACCTGATCACCAAGGCGCGCTTCTACCAGGACTCCAACTTTCCCGATCGCAAGCAGGCCCGCGAACAGGCGGAGCGCGCGACGACGTTCGACATGGCGGCACGATTACAGGGCCGTCATGCGATGCAGACCATGCTCCTACAGTGCATGCAGGAGCAGCGGCTGGATGCCCTCGTGTCGCCGATGTC